>NZ_SEIP01000009.1:0-177153 GCF_004146205.1 Yimella sp. RIT 621 | reverse complement strand
AGTGTTCACCGACACCGACCACGTCACCGCCTACCAACGCGGCGGACCCACCACCGACACCAACCTGCAATGCCTGTGCCGACACCACCACAAAATGAAACAAAGCGGCTGGCAGGTGGTCATGAACACCGCCGGCGTGTGCACCTGGACCTCACCCACCGGCCGCACCTACACCACCGAACCCGGACTCCTACAGACCTACCGGGACACCGAAGGCCTCTGACGGACCGACGTCGTGTCCACCATCGACCTGCGGTCAGCGATAGCCCGCGGCCTCACGTGTCAGTCACGTCGAGCAACATAGAACGGCGCCCGGTGCGCCCACCAGGTGGCCGGGTCCACGTGGATGTTCGAGGTGTCCCGCCGGTGGAGCACAGTCAGCCGAGGAGGTGATGCGTGTAGCACCACCGCCACGCCTCGCCCGGCTCGAAGGACCTCATCACCGGGTGGCCGGTGCGTTCGAAGTGCGCGCTCGCGTGCTTGCCGACGGAGGAGTCGCAGCAGCCCACGTTCCCGCAGGTCAGGCACAGCCGCAACGAGACCGGGTGGAGCCCGTCCCGCATGCACTCGGGGCAACTGTCGTGGGAGAGCGGTTCGACGGTGTCCGGCGCCTCGCGCAGTTCCTCGCACCCGAACTGTCGCTCCTGCGGCGTCAACAGCGTGTCGTCGCCGACCCGCTCGTCGCGGTCGTTGTTCTGGGCGATCATCGACTCCTCGACGTCGATGCCGGCCATGATCTCGACCAGCACCTCGTGGTCGATGACGCCCTTGTCGCGCAGCTTCAGCAGCTTCTCCCGTTCGGCATCGAGCATCGATTCACGCAGCCGGCGATAGGTCGTCGAGGGGTTCTCGACGTCGGGATCGTTGCGGCCCAGTCGTTCCCATGCTGGGTTGACCCGTCGCTTCGCCTGGTCCCGGAGTGCTTCGACGGTCGGCTCGGGGACATTGGGAGACTTCGCGATCTCCTCGTTCAGTCGTCGCTCCCCGGCGTTGACTGCCATCTGCAACATCTGCGCGTACTGCAGCGCCGTCTCGCGCGGGTCGGGTCCGTGCAGGTCAAGCTTGCGGGCGACCGCGCCGAGGGTGAAGCCCTGCAGGATGAGGGTGCCGAGCGTCACGACCAGCGCGGTGAAGACGAGCACGCCGCGTTCGGGTGCGTCCTCTGGCAGCAGTGACGCGGCTGCCAGTGTGACCACTCCGCGCATGCCGGCCCAGGACGCAACCGCACTCTCGCGCACGGAGAGACCGCCGTCTGTACCTCTGACACGACGCACCCAGGCCCATGCCAGCAGCCACACCGGTCGCACCACCACGACCGTCGCCAGCACCGCCGTCGCAACGAGCACGCTGCGTCCCAGACCGAGCGGCGAGGCCTGCATCTCCTGCAGGATCGTGCGCGCCTGCAGGCCGATCAGCAGGAAGACGAGGTTCTCCAGGATGAACTGGATCGTGCCCCAGTTCATCCGCTGCGCCACGCGGGCGGACGGTGTCTGATCGACCGGGGAGGTGTGCGCCAACATCACGCCGCACACCACCACGGCGACGACACCGGAGGAGTGGACGAGTTCGGCCGGGATGTAGGCGATCCACGGCGTCATGAACGAGACCGCGACGTTGGTGGTCGTGTCGCGCAGGTGGCGGCGCACCAGTTGGATCAGCCGATAGGCGAGGAGTCCGATGAGGATGCCGCCCAGCGAGGAACGCAGGAACGAGACGAGGACGTCGACTCCCGTCACTTCATGGGTGGACGCCTCGATGGACAGGCTGACGATGACGAGCGCGGTGGCGTCGTTGAAGAGTGACTCGCCCTCGAGGATGGAGACGATGCGGCGGGGGAGTCCGATACGTCGGGCGATCGCTGTGGCCGCGACCGCGTCCGGCGGTGCGACCACACCGCCGAGCGCGAGCGCGAGGGCGAACGGCAGTGCGGCGAGGAGACCCCAGGCGACCGCAGCAACGGCGAACGCCGTTGCCAGCACGAGGAATACGGACAGCCCGATGATCGAGCCACGCTCGCGTCCGAGGTCGATGAGGGACGTGTTGATCGCCGCGGCATAGAGCAACGGCGGGAGGAATCCGAGCAGGACGACGTGCGGTTCGACATGTACGTCGGGCATCCACGGCACGAACGAGGCAACCGCGCCGATCGCGGTGAGGATCAGCGGAGCCGACAGGCCGAACCGTCGACAGACCGCCGTGACCGCGACGACCACGGCGAGCAGGGCAAGAGTGATCTGGGCGAATTCCACCGCGTCAGTATGATCCCGCGAACGCTCATCCTGTAGCGCGCGCTGCTGTCGCTCCCGTCATACCGAACGCGGTGTGCATGAAGGAGATCAGGCGAGAACGGCCTCACGCAAGGTGTCGAGGCCCACGCTGCCGATGTCGAGGGCGCGGCGGTGGAAGGTCTTGAGGTCGAAGTCGTCACCTTCGCGGCGGGCGACCTCGGCGCGCAATTCCATCCACAGGCGCTCGCCGATCTTGTACGACGGGGCCTGCCCCGGCCAGCCCAGGTATCGGTCGAGTTCGAAGCGCAGGAAGCCCTCGTTCATGTCGCAGTGCGCGTTGAGGAAGGTCCACGCCTTGTCGTAGGTCCATTCGCCGCCGCCCACTTCCTCGGGTGCCTCGAAACCGCAGTGGAACCCGATGTCGAGCACGACGCGGGCCGCACGCAGTGACTGACCGTCGAGCATGCCCATGCGGTTGCCCGGGTCGTCCATGTAGCCGAGTTCGTCCATCAGCCGCTCGGCGTAGAGCGCCCAACCTTCACCGTGGCCGGAGGTCCACGCATCCATGCGGCGCCACTTGTTGAGCAGTTCGCTGCGGAACATCGTCTGCGCGACCTGGAGGTGATGCCCCGGGACCCCCTCGTGATAGACGGTGGTGAGCTCGCGCCAGGTGCCGAACTCGGTCACGCCTTTCGGCACAGACCACCACATGCGCCCCGGACGGCTGAAGTCGTCGGACGGGCCTGTGTAGTAGATGCCGCCGGACTGGGTCGGGGCGATCATGCACTCGATGATGTGGACGGGTTCGGGCACGTCGAAGTGCACTCCGGCGAGTTCGGTGATCGCCTCGTCAGCCTTCTCCTGCATCCATTTCTGCAGCGCGTCCGTGCCGTGCAACTGGTACTTCGGGTCGGCGTCGAGAGCAGCTGTGGCCTCCTTGACGGTGGCTCCGGGCTGGATGCGCTCGGCAACCGCGGCCATCTCGGCGGTGATCCGCGCGAGTTCCTCCTGCCCCCAGGCGTACGTCTCTTCCAGGTCGACGGCGGCACCGAGGAACTGGCGGCTGTACAGCGGGTACTTGTCGCGTCCGCAGCCGTCGGCCTCCGGCGCCTTCGGGAGGATCTCCTCACGCAGGCGACGTCCTGCGTCTGCGTAAGCCGTTGCGGCAGAACGAATCTGGTCGGCGATCTGCGGGTGCTGCTGCGTGAACGTCGTGAAATAGCCGTCGTCCGCGGTGTGGTCCTCGGTCTGCTTGATGCAGGCTTCGACCTGGCGCTTGGCGGCGACATCACCACGGGACGCGGCCTCGGCCAGCGACTCGAACCACTGGTCGAGCGCCCTCGGCAGCGTCTGCATCCGGCGTCCGATGGTCTCGATCTGCTCGTCGGTGTCGGTCGGCATCAGGTCGAAGATGTCGCGCATCTCCTGCAGCGGCGACGCGATCACGTTGAGGGACGCGAGCGGGATGCCGGCCTCGAACGCCTCGACCTCGAGCTCGAGGCGCTCGCGCATCGCGCTGAGCGTCACCCGGTCGACGTCGTCCACCGGTTGCGCTGCATCCAACTTCGTGAGCGTCTGCCGAGCGAGGTCGGCCTTCGCCCGGTGGCCGGGGGGCGAGAAGTCGTCCATCTCGTGGTCGTGCCCGGGCACGCCGAGGTAGGTGGCGGTCAGTGGGCTGAGGGCGACGGTCGCGTCATGGTGGTCGTCGGCGATCCGGTCGATGGCGGTGTATTCGCGGTTCGAAGTCACGCGCTCGAACCTATCCCGTCACCCGTCGGGTCGACACCGTATTTGTGACGGCGCGGAAGGCAGGTGCCGGGGCAGGCCGCGGACGGGTGCCTAGACTCGGCGGGTGAAACGAGTCGCCGCACCGGCCCTGCTCCTGGCCCTTCTGCTGGCGACCTTCGTGATCCGTGCGCCGGTCACCAGCGTCCCGCCGGCGCTCTCCCTCATCCGTGACGACCTGCACCTGAGCGCCGTCGCTGCCGGATTGGTGACGACGCTCCCGCTCATCTGCTTCGGTGTCTTCGCCTGTCTCACACCGCCGCTCGCGGCACGCGTCGGAGTCGAGCGAACACTCGGGGTCGCGGTCGCCGCCATCGTCGTCGGCATCGCCGTCCGTTTCGTCGTCACCCCGCCCACCTTCTTCACCGGCACGCTCCTGATCGGACTGGGTATCGCCATCGCCAATGTGGTGATTCCTGCGATCGCCCGGCTTCGGTTCCCGGCGCATCTCGCGTACGTGATGGGCCTGTACACCGTGGCCCTCCAGATCAGTGGAGCGAGCGGCGGGTTCCTGACCCGGCCGCTCATCGACGGTCTCGGCTGGGAGTGGCCGTTCGTCATCGGCCTCTGGCTGGTGCCGGCGCTCGCGGTATTGGCCTGGTGGACGCTCGCGGCTCGACGCAACCGCAGTGACGTGGCTGCGTCGAGCCGCCCGTGACCCGTATCCGCGCGGTCGCGGCCCGTCCCGGCACCTGGCTCATCGTCCTGGTGATGGGTCTGCAGTCGCTGGCCTTCTTCACGCTCGTCAACTGGTTGCCGACGATGCTCACCGATCAGGGATGGTCACCGTCGTCCGCGGGAATCGCGTTGGGGTTGTTCAGTCTGCTCGGCTTCCCCGGCTCTCTGTTGGGCACCCGGGTGCTGGGTTCGAATCGGCGGATCACCTGGATCGCTGCGATCACCGCCACGTACGTCGCGGGACTCGTCCTGCTCGTGCTGGGCGCGGTGCCTGCAGCGTTCGGCGTGCTGCTGTGTGGCCTGTGCCAGGGGCTGCCGCTCGCCATTGCCCTCTCCGCGATCGCGCACCAGCACGACCCGTCCGATGTGCCCGCCGTCTCGGCGGTCGGTCAAGGTGCCGGTTACCTGCTCGCGTCCGTCGGCCCGGTGGCCGTCGGCGCGCTCTACGGTGCGTCTGCCGACTTCGTCCTCGCGGTCACGGTGCTGGCCGTGATGATGGGGATCTGGGCACTCGCCACGGTCGCCGTCGGACGCGGCCAGGATGCGGCGACGGCCTGAGCCCGGTCGCGGGCGTCGTCCAAGAACGGATCAGGCGGACGCGGTCGCGGCCGGTCGCTCCTCATGCGCCGGGATGGTCTGCTCCTTGCGGTACGCACGCCAGCTGTAGCTGACCGCTGCGGCCCACAACGCGTACAAGGCTGCGTACACCACGTACCGAGTTGTGTCGGATGCGTCGAGCCAGTCGCTCTTGAGCAGGGTGCGGGCGTTGGTGACCAGGATCAGTCCACCGACCGCCGAGCCGAGGATGCGCGGTGGTACGTGTCGCACCAGCCATGCGGCGATCGGTGCGGCGATGAGTCCGCCGATCAGCAGAGCCGCGACCCAGCCGAAGTTCACGCCCTGCGAACCGAGGGCGACAAGGAATCCGATGCTCGCGGCCACCGAGACGAGGAACTCGCTGGTGTCGATCGAACCGATCACCTTGCGCGGCTCCAGCCGACCGCTCGCCAGCAGGGCCGGCGTGCCGACCGGCCCCCAGCCACCGCCGCCGGTTGCGTCGACGAATCCTGCGAAGAGCCCCAGCGGAGAAAGGAATCGCTTGCGCAGCGGTTGACCGAGCCTGTCGGTGCGCAGCCCGCGCACGGTGAAGCGCGCGAGCACGTACAGCCCCAGCGCGAACAGGATCAGAGCCATGACCGGCTTGGCCGTGTCGGTCGACAGGTTCGCCAGGAAGGTCGCTCCGGCGAACGCGCCCAGCGCACCGGGGAGTCCGACCTTGAACACGACGGGCCAGTCGACGTTCCCGAACCTCCAGTGGGCCGTCCCCGAAGCGAGCGTTGTGCCGATCTCCGCCAGGTGCACTGTGGCTGATGCGGCGGCGGGATTGGTGCCGATCGCCAGGAGCAGCGTCGTGGAGGTGACGCCGTAGGCCATACCCAGGCTTCCGTCGACGAGTTGGGCTCCCAGTCCGACAAGGGCGAGCAGGACGAGCTTGCGCATGCCAGTCTCCATTCATAACGTTGTGTTTGGAATAACAAAACGAAAGCTAATGGTGACGAGCGCGGAGACACCAGGCCTGTCCGGATGATGACATGAGGTGGGATCGGTCATGCAGAACGCCCGGCCATGAAGGCCGGGCGTTCAGTCTGAATTTCGTTGTGCGGCAGGGGCGCCGCTTCTCAGCGTGGCAACCGCTCCACGAACCTCGCGGCCGGAAGACCGCTGGTGCGCCAGCCGACGCGGGCGCGTCCGGCCCACTCCGATCGAGGCATCGAGGAATCGCCTCCACCGCCACCGGCGGCGGACAGCACGGCGACGACCGCTGCCATCTCCTCGGGCGTGACTGCGGACGTCTCGAATCGGATGGTGCCCGGCTGCGCGCTCTGCTCCTGGCTCACAGCGGGATGTTTCCGTGCTTCTTGGGTGGCAGGCTCTCCCGCTTGGTCTTCAGTGCGCGCAGGGCACGGATCACCTGGGTGCGCGTCTCGGACGGCGCAATCACCGCGTCGACGTAACCGCGCTCGGCCGCGATGTACGGATTGGCGAGGGTGTCCTCGTACTCCTGGATCAGTTCCTGGCGGCGCTTGTCGACGGCGGCCGGATCGTTGTCGGTCTCGGCGGCGACGGCGGCGATGTCCTTGCGGTACAGGATGTTTGCCGCACCTTGAGCGCCCATGACCGCGATCTGCGCGGTCGGCCAGGCGAGATTGATGTCGGCGCCGAGGTGCTTGGAACCCATCACGTCGTACGCGCCGCCGTAGGCCTTGCGGGTGATCACGGTGATCAACGGAACGGTCGCCTCGGCGTACGCGTACAGCAGCTTCGCACCGCGCCGGATGATGCCGCCCCATTCTTGGTCGGTGCCGGGTAAAAAGCCGGGCACGTCGACGAAGGTAAGAATCGGGATGTTGAACGCGTCGCAAGTACGCACGAAACGCGCTGCCTTCTCCGATGCGTTGATGTCGAGCGTTCCCGCCAACTGCATCGGCTGGTTCGCCACGACGCCGACGCTCTGCCCGTCGACGCGTCCGAAACCAGTGACGATATTGGGTGCGAACAACTCCTGCACCTGCATGAATTCGCCGTCGTCACAGACGTGTTCGATGACCGTCACCATGTCGTACGGCATGTTCGGCGAATCGGGGATGATGGTGTCGAGTTCGAGGTCGGCATCGTTGATCACGAGTTCGGCCTCATCGACCGCGGCGAACACGTCGCCGGGATCGAGGTTGTTCGGCGGCAGGTAGCTCAGCAGCGACCGCACGTACTCGATCGCGTCGTCCTCGTCGCTGCCCATGTAGTGGGCCACGCCGCTGCGGCTGTTGTGGGTGCGTGCACCGCCGAGTTCCTCGAAGCCGACGTCCTCACCGGTGACGGTCTTGATGACGTCGGGGCCGGTGATGAACATGTGCGAGGTCTGGTCGACCATCACCGTGAAGTCGGTGATCGCGGGGGAGTAGACGGCACCTCCCGCGCACGGGCCCATGATCAGTGAGATCTGAGGGATGACGCCGGACGCGTGGACGTTGCGGCGGAAGATTTCGGCGTACAGACCGAGCGCGACCACGCCCTCCTGAATGCGCGCGCCACCGGAGTCGTTGATGCCGACGACCGGGCAGCCGATCTTCATCGCGAGATCCATGACCTTCACGATCTTCTCGCCGAAGACCTCGCCCAACGATCCGCCGAACACGGTGAAGTCCTGGGAGAAGACGCACACCGTGCGTCCGTCGACGGTGCCGTAGCCGCTGACGACCCCGTCGCCGTACGGGCGCTTCTTCTGCTGACCGAAAGCAGTGGAGCGGTGACGTGCGAGTGCGTCGAGCTCGATGAACGAACCCGGGTCGAGCAACTGCTCGATCCGTTCACGAGCGGTCTTCTTGCCCTTGGCGTGCTGTTTCTCGACCGCCTTGGCGCTGCCGGCGTTCACGGCTTCATCGATGCGCAGGTGCAGGTCGGCGAGCCGTCCCGCGGTCGTGTGAATGTCGATCGCCGGCGACTGCTTACCGGCGTCGTCGGCTCCGGAAGTGTGACCTGCCTTACCCGTCATGGGATCAGACAATAGCCTTGTGCGCATGGCACCCGTCCTGGAGTCCGAGCGGCTTCGCCGAGACGTGCCCTCTCCTCCGTGGAACGACGTGGAGGTGCTCGGGTCGGTCGACTCCACCAATGCCGTCCTCGGCGCCGACCCTCGTCCGTGGCGGGTGGTGGTCGCCGATCACCAGAGCGCCGGCCGCGGCCGGCTCGATCGTCAATGGCACGCTCCGCACGGTTCGAGCATCGCGCTGTCGGCAACTCTTCCGCTGCCGGACGATCCCCGCCGCTGGGGCTGGGTGCCACTCCTGGTCGGGCTCTGCGTCCGCACCGCGCTGAGCCGGCTGACCCACCTGGACGTCGGACTCAAGTGGCCCAACGACATTCTGGTGTGCACCGAGTCCGGCACGTGGCGCAAGCTCGGCGGAATCCTGTGCGAGGCAACGGGTGGCGAACATCCCGGTGTCATCGTCGGCATCGGTCTGAACGTGTGGCAGAACGAGAGCGAACTGCCGTCGGACGCGGCAACCTCGCTGTCGATCAACGGCGTCTATCTGGATCGCGAGCCCATCATCGTCGCCATCCTCGACGAGCTTGCTGAGATCCAGAAAGTTTGGGGCACAAGCAATCTGGACGACGACTACCGGGCGGCGTGCGTCACGGTGGGGCAGCACGTGAAGGTCAGTACCGCCCACGCCGCGGACGCCGAGGGTGTCGCCGTCGACATCGACGAGTCCGGCCGATTGGTGCTCGAACAGTCCGACGGCGCCCGCACACCGCACGCGGTCGGCGACGTGGTGCACGTTCGTCCGGCGATGCCACCCGCCAGTGATCTGCGCCCCGTCGACCGAGCCCGGTTCGTCGACCGGATCGAGGAACAACTGCTGCACAGCCCCCGCACCCTGCGCCGCGCCGACGTCAGTGAACTGGCCGGCGTCGACTCCGACTTCCCCCGGCGCCTGTGGCGTGCACTCGGATTCGCCAACGCACGTGACGAGGACGTGGTGTTCAACGAGCGCGATGTCGAGGCCGTCCGTCGCATGGTCGAGATGGTCGGCCAGGGGCTGATCAACGAGCAGACCGCCATCGGTATCGCCCGCGCCGTCGGTCGCAGCACCGACCGGATGGCGATGTGGACCCTGCAACTGATCAGCGACATGATGCTGGCCGACGAAGGATTCGAGGTCGACACGGAACGCGCCGCCGACGTGGCCGAACGCATGGTCGCAGTCGCTGACCACCTTGTCCCGCTGGTCGAGCACGTCACCCGGCGCAATGTCGCCAACTCGATCGCGCGCATGGTCGCCGACGCCGAACCCGAGTCGCACGTCGGAGTCGTCCGCACCGTCGGATTCGCCGATCTGGTCGACTTCACCAAACGCGTCCGGTCGATGAGCGAACGCGACCTCGCGCTGCTGGTGATCCGCTTCGAGACGCTTGCCTCCGATGTGGTCGCGCAGGCCGGCGGAGCCGTGGTGAAGACCGTCGGTGACGAGGTGCTGTTCACGCACCGGACCATCTCGGGGGGAGTGCAGATCGCTTTCGACCTGCTGGCGGCGGTGGAAGCCGACCCACTGCTGCGCAAGATCCGGATCGGCGTCGCAACCGGCCGGGTGCTTGCTCGGCAGGGCGACATCTACGGCAACACGGTCAACCGGGCCAGCCGGCTCACGGCGCTCGCCGCGTCCGGCGAGGTGCTGGTCGACGAGGACGTCGCCGACGCGATGCGCAAGATCGACGGTGTCGACGTGTTCGCCGCCGGCCCCACCCAACTCGCCGGCGTCGGCGAGGTGAACGTGTCAGCCGTGAGCCGCACCGGCAGCCATACCCACATCCACGAGGAGTTGAATCGATGATCACCGTCCGACGCCACGCCGACGGTCACATCGCCGAGCTGGTGCTCGACCGACCCGAGGCGATGAACGCCGTCTCCACGCAGATGGCTCGCGCGTTGGCGGACGCCACCGGCGAACTCGCTGCGGACCCGAGCGTCCGGGCCGTCGTCGTGAGCAGCTCCCACCCGAAGGCCTTCTGCGTCGGCGCTGACCTGAAAGAGCGCAACGGGTTCAGCGACGCCGACCTCATCGCTCAGCGTCCGATCGCCCGTGCGGCCTACACCGGAGTGCTCGACCTGCCGGTGCCGATGATCGCGGCGGTCGACGGATTCGCGCTCGGCGGTGGCGCCGAGATCGCGCTCGCCTGCGACGTGGTCATCGCCGGAGAATCCGCCACCCTGGGTCTGCCGGAGGTCTCGGTCGGAGTCATCCCCGGTGGCGGCGGCACCCAACTGCTCGTGCGTCGGGTCGGCTGGGGCAAGGCGGCCAAGGTCATCTTCAGCGCCCGTAAGTTCACCGCGCAGGAGGCGCACGAGTTGGGCTTCGTCGAAGAACTCGCACCCGCCGGCGGAGCGCGGGACCGAGCCCTCGAGCTCGCCGAGACGATCGCGCAGAACTCGCCCGTGGGCCTTCGTAACGCCAAGAAGGCGATGCGACTCGGCTCGGGCACCGACCTGCACGCCGGTCTGGAGATCGAGGACGCTTGCTGGCACGCCACCGCGTTCTCACCCGACCGCGCCGAGGGTGTCCGGGCCTTCGCCGAGAAGCGTGCTCCGCGGTGGCCGGGGCCGTGACGGCTACGATTCGCGCCATGACCCGAGTCCTGCTGGCCGAAGACGATGCTGCGATCTCCGAGCCGCTCGCGCGCGCACTGCGCCGAGAGGGATATGAGGTCGACATCCGCCAGGACGGCAAGGACGCGCTCGAGGGCGGCCGCGACAGCCCCGACCTGCTGATCCTCGACCTCGGCCTGCCGAGGATGGACGGCTTGGAGGTCTGCCGCACGCTGCGTGCCGAGGGCTACCCCGTGCCGGTGCTGATCCTCACCGCACGTGCCGACGAGGTCGACACCGTCGTCGGACTCGACGCGGGGGCCGACGACTACGTCACCAAGCCGTTCCGGCTCGCCGAGCTGCTGGCTCGCGCCCGAGCATTGCTGCGTCGTTCGCCGCAGGACATGATCTGCGCCCCGCTGGTACGGATGGACGCCGAAGCCCGGCGCGCATTCTGCGGATCCGACGAACTCCAGCTCACCGCAAAGGAATTCGACCTGCTCCGCGTGCTCGTCCGAGAGCAGGGAAAGGTCGTCTCACGCGAACAGCTGATGCGCGAGGTCTGGGAGACCGCCTGGCTCGGCTCGACGAAGACCCTCGACATGCACGTGTCCGTCCTTCGTCGCAAGCTCGGGGACGATGCGTCCGACCCGCGGTTCATCACCACCATCCGGGGTGTGGGCTTCCGATTCGAGGCACCGGACGAGAGCTGACCGGCGGTGCAGCACAAACTCGTCCGCCAGGCCACGGCCTCCGTCGTCGTCGCCCTGCTGATCGTCGTCCTGCCGTCGATGATCTTCGCGGTCGGCTGGTGGCGGCGCCTGGGGATCGTCGTCCTGTGCATCCTCGCCGGGGTCGTCGGCTATGTGTTCGCACGACGCACCGCCCGTTCGGTCTCCGAACCGGTGCAACAACTCGCCGCACAAGCCGAACTGTTCGGTGACGGGTCTGCCGTCTTCACGCCGCTGCGCACGGACATTGACGAGGTCAACCGCATCTCGCATGTCTTCGAACGACGCACCAGTGAGCTCACCCGATCGCTCGCGGCGGAGCGAGAGTTCGCCTCCGACGCCAGCCACCAGTTGCGTACCCCGTTGACCGCACTGCTGATGCGGTTGGAGGAGATCTCGATAGCGGACGACCTGCCCGCCGCTCACGAGGAGGCGAAGGTCGGCATCTCCCAGGTCGAGCGGCTCAACGGCGTGGTCGACCAACTGTTGCAGAGGGCCCGCAGCACGCCGACGGCGTCCATGCCGGCGACATCGCTCGACTCGGTGATCGCGGCCTTGCAGCGAGAGTTCCAACCGGCCTTCGCCGACGCCCGTCGCTCGGTGCTGGTCAGCGGGGAGCGCGGTTTGTGGGTGATGGTGACGCGCAGTGCGCTGTCGCAGATCTTGTCGACGCTGTTCGAGAACGCCTTGCAGCACGGGTCGGGCACCGTCGAGGTCAGAGCACGCCGCAGCGGCCCGTCCGTGGTGGTCGAGGTGAGCGACCGCGGGGCGGGAGTCGACCCGGCAATCGCACCGAAAGTGTTCGACCGTCAGGTGTCGACCGGCGGCACCGGACTCGGACTGGGACTGGCCCGGGACCTCGCTGACGCGGCCGGCGGACGACTTGAGCTACGCAGTGCCCGACCGGCGATCTTCGCGTTGTTCTTGTCGGCAGGCGAGGCGCCGCAACGGACGATCGGGCTCGGCGACTGAGATCTGTCGTCGGGCGTCAGTCGACGCGAGCGGGTGTGTGCTGGTCGACCAACGCCAGGTCGTTCTCCTCGTCCTCCAACTCGGCGGAGAAGATGAAGCGCCGATAGGTCCAGAACCGGAACAGGGTGCCGAGACCGATGCCGATGAACGCATTGACGTTCAGCCAGACCGGGCCGTCGAGACCGAGCGTGTAGTGCGTGAACGCAACCCACAGCGCAGAGACGCCCAGGGCGATCCCGTTCACCAGGAAGAACAGCGCGACCTCGTGGTGCACCGGACGGTTGCGCCGGTGACGGAAGGTCCAGAAACGGTTACCGATCCAGGCGACACCGGTCGCGACCGCGCCGCTGATGATCTTGGCGGTCGTGATCTTCGAATCCATTGCGCCGTTCACCAACAGATTGAACAGACCCATGTCGACCACGAAACTGACGGCTCCGACGATCCCGAACTTCGCGACCTCGTGCCAGAGACGCTGGACGAGAGTCGGCTGGGGGGTCTGCTGCACAAGGAGAGGGTAGTCGGTGATCATCGGTTCCTCGTTATCGTGTGCGCTGTGAATTCACAGGGAAGCTCAGGCGGAACTCCACAACGCGCTCCGGGAGGTTTCCCGGTCGTCGGAATCATCGGTGGCGGGCAGTTGGCTCGGATGTGTGCCCCGTACGCGGTGAACCTGGGGGTCACCCTCACGGTGCTGTCCGAGTCCTGCGACGACTCGGCGGCGCTCGTCGTTCCGTCCTCGCCGGTCGGCGCACACACCGACCTGGACGCCGTCCGTGCCTTCGCGGCCCAGTGCGACGTGGTGACCTTCGACCACGAGCACGTGCCGCAGCACATCCTGCGGGCGCTCGTGGACGACGGGGTGCGGGTGCACCCCGGCCCGGACGCTCTGGCGAACGCGCAGGACAAACTCGTCATGCGGGCGCGGCTCACCCAACTCGGCATCCCCTGTCCGCCGTGGGCAGCGGTCGACTCGATCGACCAGGTGGAGCAGTTCGCGACCGAGCACGGCTGGCCGGTCGTGTTGAAGACGCCGCGCGGCGGGTACGACGGCAAGGGAGTGTTACTGGCCAAAAGCGTTGCGGAAGCGTCCGATTGGGTGGACCGTCTCTCGGGTGGCGAGCAGCTGCTGATCGAGCAGGCGGTGCCGTTCAGGCGCGAACTCGCGGTGCTCGTTGCGCGTAGCCCGAGCGGGCAGGCCGCCGTGTGGCCGGTCGTGCACACCGTGCAGACCGACGGCATCTGCACCGAGGTGATCGCCCCTGCTGCCGATCTCGACGAAGAACTCGCCGGACGCCTGACGCGCGACGCTCTGACCATCGCCGCAGAACTCGGTGTCACCGGCGTGATGGCGGTCGAGGTGTTCCAGATCGACGATGCCGACGGCAACTCGGCCTACGTGGTGAACGAGCTGGCGATGCGTCCGCACAACAGCGGCCACTGGACGATGGACGGCTCGGTGACCAGCCAGTTCGAACAGCACCTACGTGCGGTGCTCGACCTGCCGCTGGGTGACACGAGGGCCCGGAGCCGGTGGACGGTGATGGGCAACGTCCTCGGCGGTGACTATCCCGAGTTGTATCCGACCTACCGCCACTTGATGGCGCGCGACCCTGGTCTGAAGATTCACATGTACGGCAAGGATGTCCGCCCGGGCCGCAAGATCGGTCACGTGAACGTCTACGGCGATGACCTGCTTGCGCTGCGCGAGCGAGCACAGCATGCGACCGATTACCTGCAGGGAGTGATCACCGAATGAGTTCACAAGACGATCAGAACCCCGTCGTCGGCATCGTCATGGGCAGCGACTCCGACTGGCCGGTCATGCAGGCTGCGGCCGAAGCGCTCGAGGAGTTCGACATCGCCTATGAGGTGGACGTCGTGTCGGCGCACCGGATGCCGACCGAGATGATCGAGTACGGACGCGGCGCTGCCGATCGCGGGCTGCGGGTGATCATCGCAGGCGCCGGGGGAGCAGCGCACCTTCCGGGGATGCTCGCCTCCGTCACCCCGTTGCCGGTCATCGGTGTGCCGGTGCCGCTGAAGTACCTCGACGGGATGGACTCGTTGCTGTCGATCGTGCAGATGCCGGCTGGTGTGCCGGTGGCAACGGTTTCGGTCGCGGGCGCTCGCAACGCCGGACTGCTCGCTGCCCGCATCCTCGCGTCCGGTTCGGACGAAGAAGCACAGCGCCTGCGCCGCGAGATGCTGCGCTTCCAGGAAGACCTCAATGCTCAGGCGACGGCCAAGGGCGAACGGCTTCGCGCCGAACTGGCCGGTCGGGACTGACCGATCGCCGCCGGCACCTTGCCGGTCACGGTCGAGCGCACGACGGTCGTTCCCCTGAGTGTGACGCCGTTGTCACCGGGCTGGGAGAATTTCCTCGAAGAACCGGCGCGGACGGAATGGGCACAACTGCCCATCGGCTCAAGGGCGGGTTAGAACTGCGGAAATCGTTGCGGCAGAGCGACTTTCTAGGAGTCGATGCCGAAGATGTCGCGGGTGTAGACCTTGTCGGCGACGTCTTCGAGTTCGGGCACGCGGCGGTTGGCGACGATCAGGTCGACCGAGCTCTTGAACTTTTCCAGGTCGCGTTCCACCGGAGAACCGAAGAAGGTCTCCTCGGCGAGCTCGGGTTCATACACTATGACCGGAATCCCCTTGGCCTTCAACCGTTTCATGATGCCCTGCACGCTGCTGGAGCGGAAGTTGTCCGAGCCGGCCTTCATGATCAGTCGGTGGATGCCGACGGACTTCGGCTCGCGGCCGATGATGTCGAATGCGACGAAGTCCTTGCGGGTGCGGTTCGCCTCGACGATCGCGCTGATCAACGTCTGCGGCACGTCGTGGTAGTTCGCGAGCAGTTGCTTGGTGTCCTTCGGCAGGCAGTACCCGCCGTACCCGAACGAGGGGTTGTTGTAGTGCCGTCCGATGCGTGGGTCGAGCCCGACGCCTTCGATGATCTGTCGGGTGTCGAGCCCGTGGGTGAGTGCGTAGGAGTCGAGTTCGTTGAAGAACGCGACCCGCATCGCCAGGAAGGTGTTCGCGAAGAGCTTGATCGCCTCGGCCTCGGTGGGGTCGGTGAGCAGCACCTCGACGTCGGGTTCGAGGCTGGCTTCGACCAACAGGTCGGCGAACCGCCGTCCGCGCTCGCTGTTCTCACCGACCACGATGCGTGAGGGGTGCAGGTTGTCGAACAACGCCCGACCTTCGCGAAGGAATTCCGGCGAGAACAGCAGGTTCTCGGTGTCCAACCGCTTGCGGGCGTCCATGACGTAGCCGACCGGGATGGTCGACTTCACGACCATGACCGCCTCGGAGTTGAGTCGGGTGACATCGGCGATGACGCCGTCGACGGTGGTGGTGTCGAAGTAGTTGGTCTTCGGGTCGTAGTCGGTCGGGGTCGCAATGACGACGAACTCCGCACCGTCATAAGCGGTGTCCTTGTCCGTGGTGAACGTCAGGTCGAGGTCACCCTCGCGCAGCATGTCCTCGAGCTCTTCGTCGACGATCGGGGAGCGTCCCTGGCCCAGCCCCTCGATGCGTCCCTCGTCGATGTCGTAGCTGACGACCGGGTGGCGCTGCGAGAGCAGGACCGCGATCGACAGACCGACGTACCCGGTGCCGACCACGGTGACGCGGGTCGACGAAACGTTCACAGCGGCAGGACGCGGTGTGTCAGACATGGCGCACACGCTACCGACCGTGTCGATGAGTCGCCCCGGATCGACGCACGACGAGACATGAACAACCGGTGACACCGGTTCTAGAGTGAACCGGCAGCGGTACACACACGTCCACGGAGGTTTCGCACGATGCGTTTCGGCATGTTCATCCCACAGGGCTGGCGGCTCGACCTGGTCGGCATCGACCCGGCCGACCAATGGAAGACGATGTCGGATCTTGCTCGGCGTCTCGACCGGAACGATGCCTGGGAGTCGCTGTGGGTGTACGACCACTTCCACACCACCCCGGACCCGCTGCCGCAGGCCACCCATGAGGCCTGGACGCTGATGTCCGCCTTCGCCGCGATCACCGACCGGGTGCGCCTGGGTCAGATGTGCACCTGTATGAGTTATCGCGAGCCGACCTATCTGGCGAAGGTCGCCGCAACCGTCGATGTGATCTCCGGCGGACGAGTGGAGATGGGTATCGGTGGCGGCTGGTACGAGCACGAATGGCGTGCGTACGGCTACGGATTCCCCTCTGCAGGAGACCGATTGGGTCGGTTGCGCGAGGGTGTCGAGATCTTCCGGCAGATGTGGACGACGGGCTCGGCGACGCTCGACGGCAAGCACTACCAGGTCGACGGCGCCCTCTGCCACCCGCAACCGTTGCAGACCACCAGCGCGGAGAATCGCATCCCGATGTGGATCGCCGGCGGTGGCGAGAAGGTCACGCTGAAGATTGCCGCCAAGTACGCCGATTACACCAACTTCGACGGCAGCCTCGATGGCTTCAAGCACAAGTCGTCCGTGCTCGAAGGGCACTGCAAGGACATCGGCCGTGACTTCTCGACGATCACGCGATCGGCCAACTACAACGTGATGATCGGCGAGAACGACGCCCAGGTGCAGGATCGCCTGGCCTTCTTCGAGGACCTCATGGTCAAGGGCGGTCTGCCGAAGGAGCGCGCCGCCGACATGCGCGCGAACATGGCGACCCAGCCCGCCGTCGGCACACCGGAGCAGATCGTGGCCATGTTCGAGCAACTGCAGGACGCGGGCATGACCTACGCCGTCACCTACTTCGCCGAGGCCGCCTACGACACCAGCGGCATCGAACTGTTCGAACGCGAGGTCATCCCCGCCCTCGCCGCGAAGTAGGTCGACCGGCATCTGCCGAACGGCCCGGACGTACCCGAAAGTAGGATGAGCCTGTGAGCGCAAACACTGACTTCGATCTGTTCAAGATCTCCGAGGACCACGAAGCCCTGCGTGAGGCGGTGCGTGCCGTTGCCGACGCGAAGATCGCCCCGCACGCGGCCGAGGTCGACGAGAAGAGCGAGTTCCCGCAGGCGGCGCTCGATGCCCTCGTCGCGGCCGACTTCCACGCCCCGCACGTCGCCGAGGAGTACGACGGCGTAGGTGCCGATGCACTGGCGACCTGCATCGTGATCGAGGAGGTCGCACGTGCGTGTGCGTCGAGCTCGCTCATCCCGGCGGTGAACAAGCTGGGCTCGATGCCGGTCATTCTCGGTGCGTCCGAAGAGGTCAAGGCCAAGTACCTGCCGCCGATGGCCCGCGGCGAAGCGATGTTCTCCTACGGACTGTCCGAGCGTGAGGCGGGCTCGGACACCGCGTCCATGAAGTGCCGTGCCAAGAAGGACGGCGACTCGTTCGTCCTCAACGGGCAGAAGTCGTGGATCACCAACGCCGGTGTCTCGCAGTTCTACACGGTGCTCGCGGTGACCGACCCCGACGGCGAGCGGGGACGCAACATCACCGCGTTCGTGGTCGAGAAGGACGACGAGGGCTTCGGGTTCGGCGAACCCGAGCGCAAGCTCGGCATCAAGGGTTCGCCCACCCGTGAACTGCACTTCGACAACTGCCGCATCCCGGCCGACCGCATGGTCGGTGCTGAGGGCGAGGGTCTGAAGATCGCGCTGCGAACGCTCGACCACACCCGCGTCACCATCGGTGCGCAGGCCGTCGGCATCGCCCAGGGCGCCCTCGACTACGCACTCGGCTACGTCAAGGAGCGCAAGCAGTTCGGCAAGGCCATCGCCGAGTTCCAGGGGTTGCAGTTCATGCTCGGCGACATGGCGATGAAGCTCGAGGCCGCGCGCCAGATGGTCTACGTCGCTGCCGCGAAGTCGGAGCGGGGCGACGCCGACCTGCCGTTCTTCGGTGCCGCCGCCAAGTGCTTCGCCTCGGACGTCGCGATGGAGGTCACGACCGACGCCGTCCAGCTGCTCGGTGGCGCCGGCTACGTCAAGGACCACCCGGTCGAGCGGATGATGCGCGACGCCAAGATCACCCAGATCTACGAGGGCACCAACCAGATCCAGCGCATGGTGATGGCCCGTCAGCTGCTCAAGAAGTAGAAAATCCGCGTGAGAAAGCGCCCTTCGCCGGACCCGGCGAAGGGCGCTTTCTCACGCGGATTCCGTGGTTCAGGGAGCGACGTTGGGGGAGCGGTCGTTGTTCAGAGCGTCGAAGAGCTCCTTGGCCTTCGCGTCGTCCCAGAGCACGGCTTCCCCGGCGTAGGTCGGGTAGGCGGAGTTCGCCACGGGAATCTGCACCGACTGGCCGGAGGAGGTGACGTTCTTCAACGCCCACGCGATCTTCACCGCGGTGATCGGCCCCATGTCGTTGTCGACAGCAAGACCCTGCGCACCGGACTCGCCGACGCCCTTGAGCTTCCACGGCACGAGCAGGTTGCCGGGGGAGGCGACCTTGTTCATCAGGGCGGAAAGGAACTGACGCTGACGCGTCACCCGGCCGAGGTCGCCGAGCGGGTCGGAGTAGCGGGCCCGCACGTACCCGAGTGCGTTCTTGCCGTCGAGGTCCTGGCAGCCGGCCGGCAGGTCGATGTGCGCCTTCTCGTCCTTCATCGGACGCTCCAGGCACATCCGCACCCCGCCGACGGCGTCCACCACGTTGGCGAACCCGCCGAAGCCGATCTCCATGTAACCGTCCATCCGCAGACCGGTGGACTGCTCGACGGTCTCCATCAACAGCTTCGGGCCGCCGATGGCATAGGACGCGTTGATCTTGTTTCTGCGATGACCGGGTACCGCGACCCAACTGTCGCGCGGTACCGACACCAAGGTCGGACCGCCGCTGTCGGGTAGGTGCAGGATCATGATCGAGTCGGTGCGTTTGCCCTCGATGTTGCTGCCGCCGGTGCCCAGCCGGGAGGCTTCCTCGCTGGTCAGACCCGCTCGGGAGTCCGAACCCACCAGGACGTAGTTCTTGCCCTTGCCATCCGATGGACGCTGACCGGCCGGGAGAGCGTCCAGCTTCTGCACGTTGTTCCATGCACTGTTCGCCGCCCACAGCAGGCCACCGACCCATAGCGCGATGATCAGCAACGGGATCATCAGCCACTTGACCCAGCGGCGTTTGCGGCGCGGGCGTCCCGGTCCTGTCTCACCGTTGCCGTCACGCGGTGGACGTCCGCCGTACCCGGGGCCACCGGGCGGCGGTCCGGGAGGGCCTTGGCGTGATCCTGGCCGTGCGCCCTGCGCGGGTCCGGCGGGACGTCGTCCGCCGACCGGGAGTCGCTGGGTGTCGTCGGGACCGGGGCGCCCGCCCGCCGCGGCGAAACGGCGGGCCGAGTCCGGGTCACGCTGAGCCGACGGGCGGGCATTCTGGTGTGGGCCGCTGGCCGCAGGCAGCACCTGGGTGGAGTCGTCCCCAGGGGCACGGTCGGCACGTCCCCGGTCGGGACGGGCCTGCTGTGGTCGCTGTGGTCGCTGTGGTCGCTGTGGTCGCTGTGGTCGCTGTGGCATGCGGGCGGTCGCGGGTCCGTTGCCGGAGCCGTTGCGTTGCACCGGGATTGCACGAGACTCGTCCTGGGACGGGCGCCGCCGCGGCCGGCGGGATGAGCCGGGCCGCGTGTCGAAAGTCAGGGCATCGTCTTCGTCAGGCACCGCGCAAGGGTAGCGGTGCAACCTGAGAGAGGGTTGTAGCCTGACGGGCGTGCCAACCACCGATCCCGAACCCGGCGACCCCCCGCAGCCGAACCACCAGGAGCCGGTGAACGGCACGCACGACCGGCTGGACGGGATGTCGGTGATCATGCCCATCCTCGACGAGGAGCCGTATCTGCAGGAGTCGGTCGACGCGGTGCTCGCACAGCGGTGGGACGGCCCGATCGAGGTGATCCTGGCGCTCGGTCCCTCGACCGACCGCACCGACGAGGTGGCCGCGCGCATCGCGGCGCAGGACGATCGAGTCCGCCTCGTGTCCAACCCCAGCGGACGTACCCCGGACGCGCTCAACGCGGCCATCGCCCACGCCCGTTACGACATCGTCGCCCGGGTCGACGGCCACGGCGTGCTGTCGTCCGACTACCTCGTGACCGCCGCACGCACCCTGCAGGACACCGGGGCTGCGAACGTCGGCGGAATCATGGACGCAGTCGGGCGCACTCCGTTCGAGAAGGCCGTCGCAGTCGCGATGAAGAGCAAGCTCGGCGTCGGCGGGGCGAAGTTCAAGCTCGGTGGGGAGGCCGGAGCAGCCGAGACCGTCTACCTGGGCGTCTTCCGGCGGCACTGGTTGACCGCGGTCGGCGGTTACGACTCGCGATTCAGCAGGGCCCAGGACTGGGAGATGAACTACCGCATCCGGCAGCGTGGCGGCCTGGTGTGGTTCACGCCCGCGATGCGGGTGGCCTACCGTCCACGCCCCAACGTGCGGCGGTTGGCGCGGCAGTACTACGAGTACGGCCAGTGGCGCCGTGTCGTGGCCCGTACCCACGAGGGATCCATCAACGCCCGCTACCTCGCCCCACCGGTTGCGCTCGCCGCGATCGCAGTGGGAACCGTCGGCGGTTTCGTCTGGCGTCCGCTCTGGGCGATCCCGGGCGGGTACGCAGCGGCGATCGGGGCCGGCGGTCTGGCGATCTCGTCCGACGAATCCGCCGAGGTGCGGGTCCGCGTCCCGGTCGTGCTCGCCACGATGCACATGGCGTGGGGCTACGGCTTCCTGACCAGCCGCATCCGGATCGATGAACCCGACGCGATGTCGGACACCTCACTCGGCGAGCGTCCGGGCGACACCGGCCGCGCGGACTAGGCTGGCCCGGATATGTCGAAGATGAGCCGTCTCGAGCGCATTTGGGACCACCGCAAAGTGCTGGGCACGCTGGTGCGCCGCGACCTACGAGTGCGCTATGCCCGCAGTTTCCTGGGCTACATCTGGACCCTGATCGACCCGCTGGCGAGCGCTCTCGTCTACGGCTTCGTTTTCGGGATCATCTACAGCACCCGGGGTGTCTCTTCCAGCCAAGGAGCACCGTTCGTGCTGTTCCTGGTGGCGGGTCTGTTGGCCTGGAACTGGTTCAACACGTGCGTGAATGAGAGTTCTCGTGCCCTCTATGCCGAACGTCTGCTGGTGCGTTCGACCAACCTGCCCCGCGAATTGTGGGTGATCCGGGTGGTGTTGTCGAAGGGGATCGAGTTCCTGCTCTCGTTGCCGATCCTGGTCGGCTTCATGGCCTACTTCGCGGTCATGCATCCGGACCAGACCCACCTCAACTGGCGGATCGTGTACTGGATCCCGGCGATCGCGATGCTGTTGATCCTCAACATCGGAGTCGGTCTGGTTCTGGCTCCGCTCACCGCCCTGGTGGACGATGTCGTACGGCTTGTCCGGATCGCCTTACGTTTGTTGTTCTACCTGACGCCGATCGTCTACTCGGTGCATCTGCTGGAGGAGAAGGCCCCGTGGGCTCGACCGATTCAGCAACTGAACCCGCTCACGGCGATCAACGACATGTTCCGGCTCGGTTTTCTCGGACCGGAACAACACCCTGACTATCTCGCGTGGGCGGCCGGCACTGTCATCTCGATCAGTTGGTTGATCGTTGGTATGTGGGTGTTCCGGAAACTGGAACCTGCGGTCCTGAAGGAGATCTGACATGAGCGAACAGGCACCGCCGAAGACGACCTGGCGCCCGCAACGGACCCAGAACGACCCGCCCGGGTACGACCCCGAGAACAAACTGACCTGGCAGGACTACGACTTCCCGACCGTCCCCGGCACCGTCGAGTGGAAGACCCCGGTCGGCGAGCCGGTCATCACGGTCGACAACCTCGGTATCGAGTTCCTGCGCGGACGCAAGCGGAATCTGTCGCTGCGCGAGATCATCTTCACCGGCAAGAGCGCGCACGATCGGGAGACCTTCTGGGCGCTGCGCGACATCAACTTCACCGTCGGTCGCGGTGAGGCGGTCGGTCTGGTCGGCGGAAACGGTGGAGGCAAGTCGACTCTGTTGAAGCTCATCGCCGGCACGCTGTTGCCGGACGAAGGCAGCGCCTCGGTCACCGAGGGCGTGGCACCGTTGATCGAGTTGACCGGTGGATTCATCGGCGACCTCTCGGCACGCGAGAACATCTACCTCACCGCCGGTCTGCACGGGATGAGTCGCGAGCAGGTGGACGAGCGGTTCGACGAGATCGTCGACTTCGCCGGGCCGGCGGTACGTGACGGACTCGATGTGCCCTACCGGCACTTCAGTTCGGGCATGCAGGTGCGGTTGGGGTTCGCGGTGATCACCTGTCTGGACGAGCCGATCATCTTGGTCGACGAGGTGCTGGCAGTCGGAGACGCCGCATTCCGGAACAAGTGCTACACGCGCATGGAGAACCTGCTTGACCAGGGACGCACACTGTTCCTTGTGTCGCACTCCGAAGGCGATCTGCTGCGCTTTTGCACTCGTGGGCTCTACCTCAAGGACGGCGGCCTCGAGATGGACGGTCCCATGGAGGACGTCGTCGAGAAATACATGTCCGACCTGATGGGCAAGGATCACCACAAGCAGAGCGACGCCGCCCGCGACGAGGCTCGGCTGAAACGTCAGGACAGCCGTGTTCGCCGACGTCTGCAGCGCGATGCCGAGCGGGCTCAGAAGTCCGCAGGAGCATCCACCGACTCCACGGCTGCCGCGAAGGGCTGACCTCAGCCCGGCGAAACACTCACGACACGGTCCACGCCTTCATCGAGAACCCGTCGAGCACGACGCGACTCGTCCTCATTGCGTACGAGAACAACAGAGCCTGCTGCCGCAAGGGTGCTTGCGGCGATGCGGAGCGTCTCGCCGGCATCAGTGTCCACGAGCATCACTCGCTCGGATGCGGGCACGGCAGGAAGGACATCCGCAAAGGTCCGGCCATCGAGGGCCAGGTCGTCCGGTGCTGCCTCGATCGAGGGACCGAACTGGTCGGGAAAGCCGGCGAGGTCACTGGCAGCCAGTGACGCCACCGGCTCGACCAGGTCGCCGACGCCATGCATGGAGACGGTTGCGTCGCTGTCGGCCTCGGTCGTGGACACCTCGGCACCGATCGACCAGACAGCGAACGCCCAGTAGATCGTCCGCCAGTGCCGAGCCGGCAGGTCGAGGTGGACCCGTCCGCCCGGATCGACGAGCATCTCGTCGGTGAGCCAGTGAGACCCCTTCGAGGCCCACATCGCCACCACCTTCGCCGACAGTTCGATGCGCTCACCGGACGCGTCGTCGTAGTAGGTCACCGCCGGGGCGGTGGCGTCGCGTTGAACGAGCCGAGGCAGGATCCGTGCGAGCTTCATCGAAGCATCTCCCGGACTGTCTGGATTTCGTTGTCGGACAATGGTTCTCGTGATGACAGATCAAGGTTGTACCGCATCTGCGAATCAGTGATCGCGCCGAGGGCGATCGACGCGACGGCAGGGTGGCCCAGGACATAGGCGACGGCAAGGTCTGCAACGCCTTCCCGGCCGACAGCGCGGGCCGCTTCGAGTAGCGCCAGGGACCGCGGGTGATCACCGGTGAGCAGAGCGCCCCCGCCGTACACCGAGTGCGCCAGGACGGTGACACCGCTGTCGGCGAGCGTGAGGACGGCCTGTGGCAGGGCCGGCGCGAGGACGTTGTACGGGAGTTCGAGGTAGTCCAGGCCGTCGAGTTCGCTCAGGGCCTCGGCCTCGCTGGGGTGAGCGAGGCTGACCCCGACGGCGCCCACCTCGCCCGTCGCGCGGTATTCCTGCAGGCGCTCCCACGCGCCACCCCCGCCTACCCCCACTTGCTCGACGCCGCTCAGCAGAGCGGCGGCGACGCGTCGACGACCGAGTTCGGCGAACGACCGCTCGAGGCTGGCCTCGGCGCCCAATCGGGCCACCGATGCGTCACCGGCGAGCAGTGGTTGGAGCCGCGAGATGAACCCGAGCCGCTGGGTCAGTTGCGGCTCTCCGCAACTGCGCAGAATCCTCTCGGCGTTTCCGTCTGCCCGGCCGACCTCGACGTGGGTAACTCCGTGGTCCACCGCGCGAGCCAACATCTGGCGGACCTCGGGCGGGGCACTGGCAAAGGGGCCGGACAACTGGGTTCCGCCGAGTGTCACCGCCGACTGCACGAACTGGCGGTGTGAGCGAACCGGCACCGTGCCACCCTCTGCGGCGATCAGTGTGCCGAGCTTGTCGATGAGTTCGCTCCAACTCACGCCGACGGGGTCGGTGACGTTGCCGAACAGCCGGGCGATGCGGTCGAAGTCGCCGAGGACGTCGACGGTGCAGCGGTAACGCAGTGGATCACCCGGGTTGTCCTCTGGCACGAACAGCAACTCACCCAGGTTGCGCCGCAACCAGGGGGTGACGTGCTCGCGGTCGTACGGCTCGCGGGTAGTGGCGTCCGCGCGACGCAGATCGCGCACCCAGAACGCCTCGGCACCCAGCCCCTCCGGTACTCGGTCGATGTCGACGCGACCGTACGCGTTCCCGCCGGCGTCCATGGCCGCGAGCAACTCGTCCACCAGATCGGCGTCGGCGACCGGGTTGTCACCCGTGAGGCGGACCACGCGATCGTCGTCATCCATGTCCGCGGTTGCGGTGACGAAGCGTCCGAGGACGTCGTCCAACGAACCGCGCATCACCGGCACGCCGACTCGTTCGAGGTGATCGGTGATGCGGGTGTCGTAATGCTCCTCGCTCGTCGCGACGATCACCTCGTGGCCTGAACGCGCGGCCCGGCGGGCGACGAGTTCGATCAGCGGCATCCCGGCGATCGTCATGAGAGCCTTGCCGGGCAGGCGCGAGGAGTTCAGACGGGACTGGATGACAACGCGTGTGCGGGGCAAGGATTCCTCCGAGTCGGACACGACCGGTGAGACGGTCGGGCTCCTGGAAGTTGGCGACAGGATCCCGGGTCGACAGGTCAGCCGGACCCGGGCGTCTCGAGCTTAGCCATGGGTGCGGCGGACTGCATCGGCCGCACGCGACACGGAAGCACCGCCTCGTCACGCGCAACTGACATGTGCACCCGTAAGCTCACCCCGACATTTTCTTGAAATGAAGGCCCACGCCATGACGTCGCCCATCTCTTCGTTCCCTGCGCGGGCAGAGCAACAAGGCTCGAACGACCCGTCGAAGGACGGACGGCCGACGCAGACGCTCGACCGGTGGGTGGGTGCGGCGTGCATCGTGGTGGCGCTCGTCGCGACGAGCGCCGTTCTGCACAAGTACGAACTCGGCTGGGCGGATCAGTCCCGGCTGTGGGCGGCGACCGTCGGCACGATCCTGGTGCCGGGATGGCTCATCGTCCGCCGGGTGCCGCTGGGGCACGCGGTCGTTCGAATCGGGGCGGCTTTCGTCACCGGCCTCGGCGCCCAATTGTTCGGCTGGGCGCTCGCCGTGCGCCTGCATCTGCCGTGGTTGCAGTGGATCGTTCCGCTGGTGTTCGCCGGTCTGATCGCAGGGGCGATGGCGCTGCTTCGTGGTCGATTCGGCCGACAGGATGAACCGGCCGACGGGTCCTGCGGTGAGGCACATGATGAGGCCGACGGACGACGCCGGGCTGTTCCCGCACGAATGCCTTGGTGGGCCAGCCTGGGTCTGCTGTTCAGCTGGGTGCTGTTTCTTCGCTCCTTGACCGCCGGCCTGTGGTCTATCACCCCGCTCGGCGGAACCATGCGTTGGTATCCCGACATGTACTGGCACACCGCAATCACCGCCAACGCGATGCATCACGTGCCCCCGAACGACCCGCAGTCCCTCGCGGACGGTGCGCTCGACTACCACTGGTTCAGCAACGCACATGCCGCCGGGCTCACGATCGCGAGCGGTGTTCAACTGGAGAAGGCCGCCGTCGTCTTCTGGTACGTCCCGGTCGTCGCTTCAATGCTGTTGCTCGTCTACGGGCTGGCCGCCTACCTGTCCCGTTCTGCTGCGGGTGGCCTCGTTGCAGCAGCGCTGTCGGTGCTCGCCCCGTCGGTCCTCCTCGTACGGGGTATCGACCCAGGTGCCTCCTCGGTCGCGTACTGGTTGAGCCCGTCCAACACGCTCTCGCTTCCGGTCGCTGTCCTAGCCACCTTCGTGTTGTGCATGGTGCTGCGGGCGAATGAACGGCGACCGGACATGCTCGCTTTCACGATCTACGTGCTCCTGCTGTGCCCGGGTTCGAAAGTGTCCTTGTTGCCGACTCTGCTCAGTGGGGTCGGTCTCGTCACCATCGTCACCATCGTCGCCGTGATCCGCCGCCGCGCCGTCTGGCATGACGTGGTGCGGCCGGTGTCGTTACTGGCCGTCGGGGCGGCCATCGTTGTCAGCTCCAGGCCACTGTTCGCGGGCGGCGGCGGCGGGTCGACCATCGAGCCGGGTGCCACCGCACGTCGGTCGAGGATCTGGACGGCTTCGCTGGCTACTGATCCGCCTCCCGGATCTGTGACACTGGCGCTGTTGGTCGCCGCCTTCGTCGGCACCTATCTCGCCGTCACGTTGGTGGCGGCGACCGTGGGTGGCAGCAGGGATCCTGCGCCGGTGCTCTACCTCGGAATGATGGTCGCGGCACTCCTGGCTATGTTCCTGATCGAGCACCCTGCGTTCTCCCAAGTCTACTTCATGAGGGGCATCGTGCCGGTGACCGCAGCCTTCCTCGGTTGGGGCGCGATCGCGGTGGTGCGGCGGCTGATCGGCGTGCTCGGCGCCCGCAGGGCGCCGGCGCTGATCACAGTCTGCGCGGTCGCGGGTGCTGGGATCGGGGAGTTCACGCAGAGTACGTCCGCCATGCAACAAAAGGAGCCGTTGCTCCAGCTGTCCTGGCTGCTCCCGATGGTCGTTGTGCTGTTCGTCACGGCGGTGATGACCGTGATCCTCCTGCTGCGTCGCGATCGAATCAGCGTGGTGGTCGGCGCGGTGCTTGCATTCAGCATCCTCGGTTTCGCTGTGGCACCGACCGCTCACGTCCTCGCCCAAGACCCGATCCCGCAATGGCACACCGGCGGCGTGGCTCGCGGCACGCACCTGAATCAGGACGAGATCAGGGGGGCGGCCGCTTTGGCGCGGGCGAACGTGAATGCTTCCCCGATGGCGACCAACGTGCATTGTTCGCGTATCAGGACCACGCCGCGTTGCGATCCGCGAGCGTTCTGGCCCGCGGCGCTGACGCGATCGCCGGCGTTCATCGGAGCCTGGGCTTACACCGCGAGTGGACGAGCTTCCGGAACCGCCGGCGTCAGTTTCCTCCAACAGCCGTACTACGACCAGCGGGCCTACGCCCTGAACGAGTCGGTCTTTCGGGCGCCGACTGCGCGCAGCGTCGCTGCCCTGCGTGCATACGGAGTGAGGTTCCTGTACGCCGACCGCAGGGCGTCGGCGGTGTCAGCCGATCTCGCCAGGTACGCCGACGTCATCTGGCGTTCGCCGACCGTGACCGTCTACGAACTGCGCTGAATCGAGCAGCGCATCCGCCACGCGTTCGCGGCCGCGCCCGTCGAACTGTGCCATCCCACGCCGGCGTAGATGGTGTTGAAGCTGCCCGTCTGTCAGCAGTCTCGCCAATGACTCGACTCCAGCCTCTCGCTCGTTGCAGTCGCCTGTTCGCAACCGCGTGAGGCGACCGGCCGGCACCACCAGCCCGGACCCCGTGGTTGCCCGGTAACCGGGCTCCTGGTTGTCCACGACGCAGACCACCGCGGTCGGGGTGCCGATCGTGAGCAACTCCCAGACGGTCGAACCGGCCGCGCTGACCGCGACGTCATGTGCGGCGGCCGTCGCGGCAAGGTTCGGAAGAACCGCGGTGACGGTGACGTGCTGGTGCGGTCCCTGTACCGGGACGGAACTGAGCCGGGCGCCACGTGCCGGGTCGGGGCACACCACGGTGAGCTGCATCGGCGCGCCGGTTTCGACCAACATGGGAACGAGTACCTCGGCGGCTCCGTGGGGATCGGTGCCGCCGAAGACGGCGAGGACTCGCGGCGCGGCGTCCGAGGTGACGCGGGTGTGCTCAAGGACGGGAGCCGAACGGACCGCAAGGACCTCGTCACGCAACAGCGAGTACGGCGGACCGGCCAGTGCGATGGACCCGTCCGGGCCGCCGACGTGGGGACGGGCACCGTAGTTCTGGTCCACGTACACGTCGGCGACCTGGCCTGCCCCGAACTCGTCGTCGACCATGGCCAGCACGCGAACTGCGTTGCTGCGCAAGCCCGCACCGAGTTCCGGGGAAATGTCGTAACCGTCGATCACGGCGTGCGTGACATGTGCACGGTCGATCTGCGAGGGCGACATGACCGGCACGCCGAGGCGTTCGTACGCGTCCGCCACCCACCCGATGTCCAGCATCCCGAAGACGGTCACCCGGACAGACCTGCGGCTCAGTTCCTGGACGAGGGCGAGACACCGCACCGCGTGCCCGACGCCGATGTTCGCGCTCGCGTCGACGCGGACCGCAACATGGATCTCCTCGCGTGCTCTCGCGGACACCACTGCCGTCCGGTGCTCGCGGGCGGACGCGAGTGACATGGATCCCCCTCTCCCTGCGTTGACTGGCTCGATCAGGTCGTGGCGGTCCCCCCGTGCCTTGAAGCAGTCGAGGGCCGCTCAATGCTAGCCTGAACCGCCCGGATGCCCGGCGCTCGGAGAGCCTTCCCGGCGGCTCGAGGCCAGGCAGCTGGCTGTCCTGTCATCACACGCGCGTCGCACGGGAGTCATCACGTGAGCATCCTCGAGGGTTCGTCAATCCTGATCACCGGTGGAACCGGTTCGTTCGGGAAGGCCTTCATCACCCGTCTGCTGCAGGACGTGAACCCCAAGCGGGTCGTCATCTACTCGCGTGACGAGCTCAAGCAGTGGGAAGCACGTCAGATGTTCGGCGACGATCCACGACTGCGCTGGTTCATCGGGGACATCCGTGACCTTGACCGGCTGCGCCGGGCGATGCACGGCATCGACTATGTGGTCCACGCGGCCGCGCTGAAGCAGGTCGACACCGGCGAGTACAACCCGCACGAGTTCGTGAAGACCAACGTGCTCGGCAGCCAGAACGTCATCGAGGCCTCGATCGACGCCGGTGTGCAGAAGGTGGTCGCCCTCTCGACCGACAAGGCGTCCAGCCCGATCAACCTGTACGGCGCCACCAAGCTCACCGCCGACAAGCTGTTCGTGCTCGGCAACCACTACGCGGCCGCCTACCCGACCCGATTCGCGGTCGTCCGCTACGGCAACGTCACCGGATCGCGTGGCTCGATCATCCCGAAGTTCCGCGCGCTGGCCACCGCTGGCGAGTCGCTGCCGATCACCGACCTGCGCTGCACCCGCTTCCTGATCACCCTGCCCGACGCGGTGCAGATGGTGCTCGACACCTTCGAGATGATGCAGGGCGGCGAACTCGTCGTGCCGCACATCCCCTCCCACAAGGTCACCGACCTCGCGCAGGCGATCGCTCCCGGCGCCAAGATGCACGACATCGGCCTGCGGCCCGGCGAGAAGCTGCACGAGGAGATGATCTCCCAGGAGGAAGGCCGACGCGCCGTCATGGTGATGGACGGCAAGTACTACATCCTCCAGCCGGAGGTCGCGACCTGGGGTTACGAACCGCCGAAGGACGCCGTGCCGGTGCCCGAGGGCTTCCACTGCGCCTCCGACAAGAACGACATCTGGATCGACGCCGACGACATTCGCAAGCTGCTGGAGTCCGGCATCTGATGGTGCTGCCGTACGGAAAGCAGTCGATCGACGACAGCGACATCGAGGCTGTCGCTGCGGTCATGCGTGGCGATTGGCTGACCACCGGTCCAGCCGTCGACGCCTTCGAGGACGATGTCGCGAAGGTGGCCGCAGTGGAGCATCGGGCGGTGTCGGTCACGTCCGGAACCGCTGCGCTGCACACCGCGTATGCCGCGCTCGAACTGCAGCCCGGCGACCAGGTGATCACCACGCCGCTCACCTTCTTCGCCACCGCCACGTGTGCAATGTGGCAGGGTGCCGAGATCGTGTTCGCCGACGTGAGCGCCGACACCGGCAACCTCGACCCCGAGTCCGTCGCGCAGAAGATCACCGAGCGCACGAAGGTCATCGCCGGTGTCGACTACGCCGGGCACCCGATCGACGCGCCCGCGCTGAAGAAGCTGGCGCACGACAACGGTGCGCTGTTGCTCGAGGACGCTGCGCACAGCATCGCCGGGAGCCTGAACGGTGTGCCGGTCGGATCGCTGGCCGACATCACGACGTTCTCCTTCTTCCCGACCAAGAACCTCACCACCGCCGAGGGCGGGGCCGTGGTTTCGCCGGACGCCGGCCTCGTCGACCGCGCCCGACTGTTCAAGGGCATCGGTTACGAGCGCAAGCCGGAGCTGATGGACGAGCACGGCGGCTGGTACTACGAGGTCACCTCGATGGGCCTGAACTATCGTCTGCCAGACGTGCTCGCCGCGCTCGGATCCAACCAGATGAAGCGTCTGGGACAGTTCAAGACGCGTCGTCAGGAGATCACCGACCGCTACAACGACGGCCTTGCCGGAATCGACGAACTGATCCTGCCCGCGCACCGCGAGGGCGCATCACCGATGTGGCACCTGTACCCGTTGCGCATCCAGGACGGTCGGCGACGTGAGTTGTTCGACCACCTGCGCGAGGGTGGGATCGGCGTCCAGGTCAACTACATCCCGGTGCATCACCAGCCGCTCTTCCAGCAGTTGGGTCACACCAAGGGCAGTTGTCCGGTCGCCGAGACCTACGCCGAGCAGGAGATCAGCCTGCCGATGTTCCCTGACCTGACCGACGCTCAGGTCGACCAAGTGATCGACCTCGTGCGGGGCTTCGTCGGGGCCTGACCCGTGCATCACGGCAACGTCTTCTACGGCCACGCGGCTGTGCTGGCCCGCTACTGCGGAATGCCGGCCGAGCCACCGCCGACGATCTGGGGCTATCTGCAGCACGGCTGGAACACCCACGACGGATTCGCCGTGGGGCACGAGTTCGTCCCGGGAATACCCAAACTCGTTTGGTCGGACGTGGTGGTGCGCCGCGGCTGGGCGCTCGGTCATCGTGATTACGTCGTCATTGGCTCACCCTGGGCCTATCTGATGCTGTTGCGTGCAGAGGAGATCGCCGCCGCCGGCCCGGGGGAGGGGTCGATCGTGTTTCCCTTCCACGGCTGGGAGGGCCAGCAGATCGTCGGCGACCACGCCGCTTACGCGGACGAGGTGCGTTCGGTCGAGGGGGATGTGCCCCTCACCATGTGCCTCTACTGGAATGATTTCGAGCGGGACGACGTGCGAAAAACATACGAGAACAAGGGTTTTCGGGTAATCTCGCTCGGTCGTCGAGGGTCGATGTACCGTGACGGCAGCCAGGATTTCCTCGACCGGCAACTCGAGGAACTATTGCGCCACCGGCGCGTGGTGAGCAACCGACTGGGGTCGGCGTTGTTCTATGCGGCGACGGTCAATCGCGAGATCGGTGTGTACGGCGACCCGATGGTCCTGCAGAACGATCATGGCGTGCTCGGCGGCATGCAGCGCCAGACCAGGATGTTCCCGCACCTGCACCAGGAACGCGTGCCCAGCCCGATTGCCGGGGCGGCCGCTCGGTCCGAACTCGGCCTCGACAAGGTGATGTCACCCACCGCCTTGCGGCACCGGCTCGGCTGGGATGATGTGCCCGACCTCGTCCCCACCGCGGACGAACTTCAGACGACCGGGAAGGGCTGACGTGGACTCGAGCAACCACTGGTACGGCCACGCACACATTCTGGCCGAGTACTGCGGGCTCGACCCGGAGAATCCTCCGCGGATCGACGGCGTCATCCAGCACGGATGGACGTTCGTCCATGGATTCGGTGGGGGACACAACCCGCCTCATGGGTTTGCGAAGTACGCGTGGTCCGACGTGTGCCGGCGGCGCGGTCAAGCGCACGGATGGCGTGACTACCAGGTGATCGGCGCACCGTTCCTCTACCTCGACCGGGTGCTGCCCCCCGATCCGGATGCACCGGAACCCGAGGGCACGATCTGGTACCCGTTCCATGGAACGGTCGACTTCGAGAAGGTCGAAGGCGATCACTCCGACCTACTGCGCGAGATCCGTGAGACCGAGGACGGACCGGTCACCGTCTGCCTGTACTACGTCGAGTACGACCAACCCGAGGTGCGTCGCCACTACGAGGAGTCCGGCTTCCGGGTGATCTGCCACGGCCGCCGGGGGCAGTTCTGGCAGGGCGGAGACACGGACTTCCTGCGCCGCCAGTTGACCGAACTGAGGCGACACAAGCGAGTCGCCTCCAACCGTTTGACGACCGCGATCTTCTATGGCGCGGCGATCGGCCTGGAACCCGCCGTCTACGGCGACCCGATGGTGTTCGTCGATGCTCGCAAAGAGTTCGACGCCACCGACTGGCTCGAACACGTCTATCCCGAACTTCACGGTAAGACCATCGATCAGCCGACCGCGCAGCGAATTGCCTTGCGTGAGTTGGGTGCCGACGCACTGATGTCTCCGGAGGAGCTCCGGATCGCACTCGGGTGGCAGGACATCTGGCTGGGCCAGCACGAGGAGAGGACGTCCGCATGAGCGGGGACGAGAACGGCGCCGAGAAGGTCCTGCGGCTGCCGGGCAGCATGCAGAACTGGTCGGATCTCGACCGTGGACCGGCCGGTTCCGGCGCCGCCGCCCGTTCGATCGTGCGAGAGTTCGTGGCCGGCGCGCAGAATGTCGCGATCGTCGGGCCGCACTGCGCCGATCTCATCACCGGCATCGCAGATGTGGTCCCGCGCCTGACCGTGATCGTCCGGTCGGTGGTCGACAGTGCGACGATCGGCGACCTGCTGCAGGACACCCCGAACGCACGGGTGATCGCCACCGACCTCACGCTCGCTGCGCCCCAGGAGACCTACGATCTCGTCATCGCTCTCGACGATGTCCACCGCGTCTGCTCCCTGGAGACCGATCCGAACACCTGGCAGCAGATGTTCGACCTGATCACCGGCTTGGTCGCCGAGGGCGGACGACTGGTATTCGTCACCGAGAACGAGTTGGGTCTGCATCGCATGACAGCAGTTCGTTCGCGGTTCACGTCGAACGAGGACAGCGACTGGTCGCCGACCGAGACCTTCGACCGGTCCCGTCCGCGTGACCCGGGTGCACTGACCGCAGCGGTCCGAGCCGCCGGACTCACCGCCCTGCGTGGCGGGGTCGTACTTCCCACCTGGGAGGACCAGAGTGTATGGGTCGCAGGCGGCGACGAACTCGACGACGCCGGGCACGCGATCCTCGGGGCGCTCACCCTCGGCTCGCCCACCTTCCGACAGGTTGGTTCGGACCCGACGCGCCTCACCCGTGCGGCCGTGCTGGCACAGCGGTTGCCGCAGGTGGGCTCCGGCTGGTGGGTGGTCGCCGGCCGTGGGGTGGCGGGCGACCCCCAGGTCACACGCATCACGGCGTCCGCGTCCGACGGCAGCACGACCGCCTTCTGCTTCGACGGCGGTCGGGTGCTGCGCGACGATGAGTCCGTCACCGTTCCGGCCGATGGTCGGGCCTTCGGCGAGGAGCTCCTCGACGCCGCTGCCGATGGCGATCTGAGTATGATGCGGTCGATGGTGCGGATGCTGGTCGGCTATGTCGACGAGCACGCCGACGAGGGATCTGTCGACATCGAGCACGCCGATGCACGACCCGACAACCTCCTCCTGAGCAAGAGCGGCCTGTACCCGGTGACCCGGGCAGCTGCCGCTGCGCCGCGCGACGAAGTCATTTGGCGGTCTCTGGCCGACTTCGTCCAGGTGATTCGGGCCCGTGGTGCGCGGCATCCCTGGCCATCGGCCACCGACGACCGGACGATGTTCGCCAGCCTGGCTGCGATGGCAGGCGTCGAGCTGCCCGAGGACGTCGACGAATGGGTGCTGCCGGCCGAAGACGAGGGCCGCGCTCCGGTGGCGGACGTGTCCGGACTCATTGCCGTGGTCGAGCGACTGACCGAGACCAACAAAGCGTTGGCCTCCCGCGCCACCTGGTACGAGCAGCGTCTGGCCAGCACCGAGCGCGACCTGAAGATGCGGACCGAACGCCACCGGGCCCAACTGGCGACCGCGGCGCGTCAGCAGGAAGTGCTGCGCGGCAGCGCTGAGGACCTTCGCCGGTCCCTGACCTACCGGTTGGGTAACGCGGTTCTCGGCCCCGTTCGCAACCTGCGCAACAGCACCAGAGGCGACTGACCGTCGCGGGACTGCGGCGGATGCGCCAGCCTCAGCGCATCCGTCGGATCTTCTTCACTCCGGTGTCGAGCTTGTTTCCGATCACTCGTACGGACTCCTTCGGGTCGGACAGCAAGGTGATGCGCCGCGCCAGCTTGTAGGCCCGTCCGCGTCGCAGCGCGGCCGTCTCGCGCTCGGCCTTCACTTTGTCCTCCTGCGCTTGGAGCAACTGCGAGCGCAACAGACGAACAGCCGTCTCCCGGATCTTCAGCTGGCTGTCCCGCTGCTTCAGCGCGTCGTTGGCGAGTCGAAGGCGCTCCTCCACGAGATCTGCTCGTTCACTGATCCTGTTGAGCGCCAACGCATTTCGCTGCTCGGAGCGCGTGTCCGAACTCGCGGGTGCCGGAAGTGCGGCGTCCTGGTCGGCTCCCGACATCCGCAGCCACGAGCGCACCAGGTCGACGTCGTCGGTGAGTTCGGGCCAGGGGAGTTGGTCGCGCCGGAAACCCAGGCGATGCATGAAGTCCCACCAGGCGTCGGCGAGCAACGCGTCCGCCGAGAGAGCGGTATCGGCCGGGGTGGGCGGCACGATCCAGCCGATCTGCCCACCGTCATCCATCAGATGGCGCAGTCGTAGCGAGCCGAGTGCGGTCGCTGCGGGGTCGGTGCGGACGAACGCGCCGATCCGATCGGCGAGCGATCGGAAGTCGGCCACCTCGGCCGAGACCAACGCCGCGCGCAACTGCGCCTCGACCGAATGTTCTGCCGGCAGGACGCGGTCGGGCAGGACCCACCGACGTCCGGAGTCGTCGGATTCGGCCCAGGTGGGCTGACCGTCCTGTTCGAAGTACAGGTCGTGACCGCGACCTCCGGCAACGGCGACGAAACCGGTGGCGGCAACGTCGAGGGCGCCGACCTGGGCTGCTCGATCGAGTGCATCCCCGGTTTCCAGCAGCGTCTGACCCGACGTGGATCCCATGAGGGCTTCTTCCACAGCGAGCGCCGGCAGCGTGCCGGGGCGGGCGCGGCGGGCAGCGTCTTCGGTGAGAACCGCCGAGGGTCGCTCGGGATCACCGAAGAGCAGATGAACGGTGGTGCCGCGCAGGCCGGCCGTGCGAAGGGCGTCCTTGAGTTGGGTCGCTGAGCGGGGCGTGGTCGAGTCGGTCACCGGGGCGGTCGGGACGCTGGTGATCAGGGTGGCGAGCGTGGACTCACCCTGCAGCCCCAGGATGAGGGTGCCGCCGGGACAGACGAGCCCGGCGACGCGGGCACATGCTTCCTGCCAGGTGAGATGTTCGTCGAGTGCGTACTGTGACAACCCACCGGCGGCGATCACGAGCGCGCAGGGTTCCGCGTCCGCGGTCGGACGACGTGCGCTGATGCCCCGCTCGTCGAGCAGTTCGGTGAGGGTGTCGTTCAACCGGTCGTCGGCATCACCGATCACATAGGCGTCCTTGGTGTGGGGGAGGACGTCGCGCAACAGCGCGCGCAACAGATCAGCCACGTCGGGCACTCCATTCGAAGAGGTCGTTCAACTCCTGCGGCTCGAGCATGTCACCGCGGCCCAGTTCGTCGTCGGTCATCGCGACCAACTCATCGGCCGTCGCTGCGGGCGGGCGCCCGTCCGGGGACGGACCCACCACCGCGATCGGTCGCTCGAGCGATGTCGCGTAGAACAATTCCTCACGTGCGGTGTTCGCCGCGACGTGGGCGAAATTCTTCATCAGGTGGTACAGCCGAAGCAGTTCGCGCGGTTCAGCGCTGCCGGAAGCGTCGGCAGCCGGACCCCGGTCGACAGTCTCGACGCCCAGAGCTTCGTACGCCGCGCGAATGGGCGCCGTCGCCGCGTCGCGGTGGGACAACGCCACGGTGATCGGGGAGTCGAAGGCGGCACGGGCGGCTTCGACGACCCGTGGAGCCAGCAGTCCGCCGTCCAGACCGTGCTCCACGAACAGCAAGGTGCCGGTCGGATCGATCTCTTCCTCCGTCCGTGCCTTCGGTTTGCCGGTCAACGGATCGACCGGCCGGGCCACCTCGAGCAGGTCGGGGTCGATCTGCAGCAGGTGCAGCCAGGGCGATCCGGTCGCCACCTGGTTGCGGAATCCGCGCCGAGCCCGTCGGCGCACGGCGCTGCGGCTCCACACGAAGGCCGTCAGCGCGCGGGGCAGGGTCGACTCCTGCGGGCACGGGGCGAACAGGTCGCTGGAGTGCTGGACGTGCCCCGGGATGCTCGGGACGGTCCAGACGCGGTTCTCGGCGGCGGCGACAGCGAGAATGTGGGCCGCGCCGTGAGCGCGGTTGTGTGGATGCATCAGCGCACCTGGGTGCGGGTCGTGCCCGCGATCGAGAGTGCGGTGAAATATCGTCCGAGCACGGCACGCTCCTGCGGCATCTGTTGGATCGCTCCTGGTTCGGCCGCCACGGCAACCTCGGCGTCCCCGATCTTGGTGAAAAGGGTCCAGTCCGCGGCGGGCGCTCCCGGCGCGACCGAGGTCTCGACATCGCAGGGAGGAACGAGATCGCCCAGGGGGGTACGACTCGTCCAGCTTCCGTCGTCCGAGAACACCGGCGAGGCATCGACGTCAACGTGGTCGTCGGTGCCGGGGATGTACCGGCGCCAGTTCATCCACTGCGGTGGTGCTCCACGCCACCACGCGCCGCCAACCTCGACCGCGTCCTGCGTGATCTCGAGTGTCCGGGTGGAAGGACGCAACGGGGTGTGGTGCAGCACGGCTGCTCCGTAGGCAGTGCGGCTCAGGCTGACCAACCGGTCACCGTCCTCCACGGCAGCATCGTGACGGTAGGTCGTCCACAGCATCGGGAAGGATCCGAGATCGGTCGTCAATTCGAGGCGACGGGCGGACGAGAGGGTGAACGGGTCGTCCGGGGCTTCTCCGGCCAGCACCGCGGCGATCGGCAGGTCGACGGCGAATCGGGTGCCGTCGCGGGTCAGTTCGAGCTCGCAGGCGACGGTGACGTCCTCGAGCGGGCGCCGGCGCACGACGACCAGATGAGCGTGTCGGCAGGTGCCGGGGATGAAGCCCTGCAGGGTGATGCGGTCATCACCGACTTCCGTGCGGTCGAGCACCACGGGGTCGACCTCGTTGCGCAAGGTGAACTGGGTGCCGGCCGCCTTCGTGGGTTGCACCCATTCGCCGGGGCCGAGCCAACGACCGGGTGGAAAGGACGGACTTCCGCCGCGGGCCCCGCGCAGGTTGCCGACCCGGTGGATGCCCTTGACGGTGGTTTCGACCTCGAAACGCAACGGCCACACGAGAGTGTTCTCCTGCGCCAGACGGTCGATGTCGACGAGGGCCTCGAAGCCGACCGGTGTTCGTTCGGCGTGCTGGTCGACCGCGTCGATCCGCCGCACCGGCAACGGGTGCCGGTCGATGCCGTTCACCAGGTTGATGCGCAGGTCGGAGTCGGCATCGGTCGCCAGGTGCGCGATTTCGGCGACGCCCTGGACTGCCAGGTGTCCCTCGCGCCATCGCACGTCGGTCACTGCGGTGGTCTGCACCAATGAGGTGATCGGGTACTCGTACGTGGTGCGTGGCGCGGTCGAGCGTCCGCGTCCGGGGAATTCGGCTTCGAACCGCCACGGACGGGTGCGCTTGCGGGTAGCGAGGACGCCGCCGATGTTGCCGCCGTCGCGTCGGAATACCGCGAGCTCGCGCAGGAGGTCGACGTCGTTGGCCTTCAAGGCGTGGTACTGCAGCTGATCGAGCCGAGGCCGACTCTTGATGTTGAAGTGGGTGAGCCGGTCGACCAGCCGGTGGGACAGGTCGAGCACAGGCTGCGCCTCGGCATCGTCCACGGCCGAGAAGGCCTGGACCAATGAGACGAAGTCGATCTCGCCGAGGTAGTTGTGCAGCCGCTGACGGACCGCGGGGGAGCCTTGGGAATCAGCGATGTCGAGGACCGCTTCGGCGGAGATGACGCGGTCGAGCATGTTGCCGTACTTGTAGACCTGCTGAGTGATCGAGTCGCCCGATTCACGCTCGCGCCAGTAGTAGCAGTGCGAGGACACGATATCGACGGTGAGCGCGTCCAAGTGCGCCTTGAGAGTGACCGGGTAGTCCTCGTACCTGATCGCAGGGAAGGCATATCCGTGGTCGTCCCAGAACGAGCGCCGGTACAGCTTGTTCCACACCATGCGGTCGCGGACCAGTGAGGGCCGCTCCAGGATGTGCGTGCCCAGTACCGTCCGCCTGGCGATCTCCTGATGCGTCCAACTCTGTCGCACGCCCGAGGTACGGCTGAATCGGCGGGCGTTGCTCAATACCAGTGACGATCCGCTGTACTCGATCGTCGACATCATCATCGCGAACGAGTGCCGAGTGACCAGGTCGTCGCTGTCGATGAACGTGAGGTATTCGCCGTTGCTGTTGGCCGTGCCGGTGTTGCGTGCTGGTCCCAGGCCCGCGTTCTCCTGAGTGATGATCCGGAAACGGTCGTCGCGATCCACCCATTGCTGGGCGACTTCCCGGCTGCCGTCGAGCGACCCGTCGTCGATCATGACCACTTCGATGTTGCGATAGTTCTGAGCCGCGATCGACTCCAGGCAGTCGCCGATGTACGCCTCGACGCCGTAGAACGGTACGACGACCGACAAGAGGGGGTCGGGCATGCTCAGATCAGATCCCAGGACAGCGCAGTGCCCTTCGGGGTGTCGGCGGTGAAGGTGCGTCCTTCGACGCGCTCGAACTCCTCGGGAGGCAGGCCGTTCGCCGGGCGGATGGAGCGGACGTTCTGCGCGGTGACAGGGTCGCCGGCGCTGACGTCCTCGACGACGTACAGCGATCGGCGGAAGCGCAACCCTTCCTTCTCCTGCTGGCGCGCACCGATGCGTGCTTGTCCGAGGCACTGCCAGCCGATCCTGGTCTGTTCCACCAGCATTCGCAGTTCATCGGGTTCGGAGGAGAACGCCGAGTCGACGCCGCCTTCCTCGCGCGACAACGTGACGTGCTTCTCCACGACACACGCACCGAGCGCGACCGCGGTGATCGCGGCGCCGATGCCCATGGTGTGGTCGGAGTAGCCGATGAGGGTGCTGAACGCGTCCCGCATGACTGGGATGCCGCGCAGGTTCGATTCGCTGGGGTCGGCCGGGTAGTTCGCGGTGCAGGCGAGCACGACGATCTGCTCGTTTCCGGTGGACCGCGCCGCCTCGACAGCGTTCGCGATCTCACGCACGGACGCCATGCCGGTGGAGATGATGATCGGCTTGCCCTTGCTCGCCGCCAGCCGGATGAGCGGCAGGTCGACGATCTCGGAGCTGGCGATCTTGTATGCGGGCACGTCGAGTGACTCGAGCAGGTCGATCGCGGTCGGGTCGAACGGGGAGGAGAACGCGGTGATGCCGAGTTCCTTCGCGAGCGCGAAGATCGGCTCGTGCCACTCCCAGGGAGTGTGGGCCTCCTCGTAGAGGTCCCACAGCGTGCGACCTCCCCACAGTTCGTGCCCTTCGGAGAGCCGGAAGTCGGGGGAGTCGGACTGGATGGTGATGGTGTCTGGCTTGTAGGTCTGCAGCTTGATCGCGTGGGCGCCCTGCTCAGCAGCCATCCGGACGATGTCAAGCGCCTTGTCGAGCGAGCCGTCATGGTTGCCCGACATCTCGGCGATGATGTACGGCTCGTGGTCGGGTCCGATCTGATGCTTGCCGATGCGGATCGAAGCGTTGTCAGTCATTCGGCTGCCTCCTGCGGCGGATGGTGTGAACGGTCGCGGGCTCGCCGTCGATCAGGCGTTCGTCGCTGGCGATCTCCTCGAACCCGTTGCGCTTGTTCATGCGCCGCACGGCCTCGTTGGCGTCCATGACCTCGCCGTTGAGTTCGTCGAGGCCGAGTTCACCGAACGCGAAGCGCACGGCACGCCGTTGGATGTCGATGAATGCGGGTAGAAGTTCGCCGCGCTCGGTGAGGCCGTCGTTGTCGAGATAGAAGCCCCACATCGCCGACTTCGCGTCGGGGTCGATGTCGAAGAACGTGACGACGCCCGCGGGCACGCCACCCTTCTCATACATGAACACTTTGCGGGTTTCGTTGTCGCGCAACGACTCCCAATAGGCGTCGTGTTGCTCGGGGGAGATCTCGTCACGGGTCAGGGACACCGCCCGCACCTCGGGATGGTTGCGCCAGACGCGCACCAGCTCCTTGTCGGCCTCGGTGACGGGGCGCAGCATCAAGCCTCCGGCGGTGTGATGGGGTGGCGAACGGACGCCGATAGACTAACCGACGGACCACGACGACCCCCGGAGGATTGATGACCACGCTGAGCCGTGACCAGGTGCGTTCGATGATGGCCGAGGTGCTGCAGGCCCAGGGCAAGGAGCTGCCCGAGGGTGACGACACCTCGCTGTCCGACATCGGATTCCGTTCGCTCGACTTCTCCGAGCTCGCCCTTCGGGTGGAGGACGAACTCGACACCGAACTGAACTTCGACGCTCCCGGCCTTCGCTCGATCGAGACGGTCGGCGATGTGCTCACGTTCATCGAACAGCTCCAAGAGGGCTGAGGTTTGACCGACCTGCCGGCCGGTTCGGGCAACCGGATCACCACGGCCTCCTTCCAGGGCACCTGGGCCGATCTCGGCGCCGCCGATCCCGCCTGGCCCGCGGCGTCCGCCTTTCTGGTCGACGACCACCTGCAGGCGCTGCGCGCCGTGTGGGCGCACGCGGCGGGCGGTCGCGAGACGCTCATCGCCGGCAGCGGCCGGGTCGGTGACGAACAGGCCGCCGGTTTCCAGGAGTCCGGTCTGGCTCTGGTGCGCGCCGATGGCGTGTCGCAGGCCACGGCCGATCACGACGTCGAGGACGGCCGGGTGTGGTTGCTCACCAGCGGCTCCACCGGGCGTCCCAAGCAGGTCGCCCACACGCTCGACTCGCTGACGACCGTCGCCGGCCAGCAACCGGCCCGCACCTGGCTGTGCCCCTACGCGGTCGGTGCTTATGCCTGGTGGCAGGTGGTCACGCTCTCGCTCAACCTGCCCGGTCAGGACGTGCTGTTCATCGAACCGTCGCAGTTGGAGCAGTGGCCGCAGCTCGCACTCGACGCGGGTGTCACCGCCGCGTCCGGCACCCCGACTTTCTGGCGTCAGGCGCTGTGGCGGTCGGGTGAGGTGATGGCGAAGCTGCCGTTGGAGCAGGTGACCCTCGGCGGCGAGCCCGTCGACCAGGCGATCCTCGATCGACTGCGCGAGGTGTACCCGGACGCTCGCATCTCCTGGATCTACGCCTCCTCCGAAGCCGGCGCGGCGATCGCCGTCCACGACGGAAAGGCCGGCTTCCCGCAGGCCTGGCTGGACCGTGAGGTCGAAGGCCGCCCGCGGTTGTCGGTGCAGGACGGCGAACTGGTGATCGCCTCCAGCAAGGCGGCCGAAGGCATGGATGCCGAGATCCGCACCGGCGACCACGTCGAGATCGAGGACGGGCGGGTAGTGATCACCGGTCGCATCGCCTCCGACGAGATCAACGTCGGCGGGTCCAAGGCCTCGGCCTCCAAGGTGCGTGGTGTCCTGCTCGACCACCCCGCCGTTGTCTGGGCCTCCGTGAAGGGGCGCAAGGCGCCCCTGGTAGGCATGGTCGTGGCAGCCGAGGTCGTGCTCGACCGCGACGCCGCGTCCGACCAGAAGCCCGTGACCGACGCCGACCTGCAGTCCTGGTGCGCAGAACGACTGCCCGACTACTCCGTGCCGCGGCGGATCCGCGTACGTGACGAGATCCCCTTGAAGGAGACGCTGAAGAGCGATGTCTGAGAACACCCCCATCCCCGCAGCCTCGTGCGTCCTGGTCTCCGGCGGTTCCCGCGGGCTCGGCCTCGAACTGGTCAAGGACGCCCTTGCCGGCGGAGCCAAGGTCGCGACCTTCGCCCGCACTGTCACTCCCGAGCTCGAGCAGCTCGTCGCCGACAACCCCGACCACGTGTTCGTCGGCCCGGTCGACATCACCGACGAGACGGCGATCAAGACGTTCATCAAGGACGCCTCCGCCAAGCTCGGCCCCATCGACGCGCTCGTGAACAACGCTGCGATCGGCCAGGATTCGATGCATCTGCACACCTCGCCGGAGCGGATCGACCAGATCATCTCCACCAACCTCACGGCCACGCTCGTCCTGACCCGCGCCTTCCTGCGTCACGCGATGGCGAAGTCGGGACGTGGACGCATCATCAACGTCACCTCGATCTGCGCCCAGCGCGGATACGCCGGTCTCGTCGCCTACTCGGCAACCAAGGGAGGGCTCGATTCGGCAACGCGCGCGCTCGCCCGCGAGATGCACGGCCGGTTCCTGGTCAACTCGGTCGCTCCGGGGTTCTTCGCCTCGGAGATGTCGTCGGTGCTCGGCACCGAACAGTTGTCGACGATCACCCGTCGCACCCCGACCGGGCGTCTGGTCGAGCCGGAGAACATCTCACCCATCGTCCACTCGCTGCTGTTCGACGACACGAACATGAACGGTCAGGTCATCGTCGTCGACGGTGGCGGCTCGATCTGAGGCCGCAATGACCTCCGCGACCGGTTCCGCCGCACGCCAAGCTCTGCTGTCGCAGTACGCCGGCGCCGAACACCTGGTACTCGGTGCGCACGTCAACGGCGAGACCTACCCGGGTACGGCTCGCTCCTACCTCGCCGACGGTCGCGGGGTCGCCTGGCAGGTGCCCCAGCAGGATGGTCTGGCGTTCGCCATCGACGCCGAGATCGCCGACCAGCCGGTCTCCGCGATGCTCGGCCGTCGTGCCCGCTCGATGGACCCGGCCGTCGTCTGGCCGCTGTGGACCGGCTGCGAGGCCGCCGCGAAGGCGCTCGAGTTGCCGGTGCTGTCCTGGCTCAACTGGCCCGGTTTGAAGCTCCCCGCCGAGATCGCCGAGAAGGTGTCCCTTCAATGGGAGCAACTCGACGACATCCTGGTTTGCTACGGAGTCGCGTCGACGACGTGAGCCGCGAGGTCACGGGCGGGTCGAGCGCTCGGGGTGGCGTTGTTACCGCTGGTTGAGCCGCAGGACTGAGGAACGTAGTCCTACGCGCCGAAACCGCGGCGAGTTGTGCTGGGGCTCAACCGATCCGGCGTCGGCGCAATGCTTCGAGGAGTCGCTCGGTCGGGGCGGTCATCAAGAAGTAAGCACGCTTCGCGCGAGGACCGGACTCTGTCGCCAGCGCATGTTCGAGGGCTCGCAGGTGACGACGGTCCTTCGCCAGGTCTGACTTGAGCGCTGCCAACTGGGCGTCCTTGCGGCGCACTTCCTCGATCAACTTCGTTGTCGCGGAGTCGGTTTCGGGTAGACGGCGAGCGAATGCCATGGTCTCGTAGGCCGACGCGGCAGTCTGGATCTCGGCCTCGGGGTCGCTCGTGTCCGCCGCCAGGCGCAGCAATTCGACGGCGATCTCGTTGCGGGTGCGTTCGGGACCGAACGGGTGAACGCCCGGACGGTCGACGAGCACGCCGGCCAGATCGACCATCGCCGTCGGCAGGTCGACGTCCTCGACTGTGGGGTCGATCACCTCGAATCCGCTGCGCCCGGCAATCACATTGCGCAACAACGGGGCCGGGCGACCGTCGGCCCATCGCGCATACGCTCGCAGGCCGGCGCTGACTCGTTGCAGATCGCGCACCAGCAACTGGCGGACGCGGAACTCGACGGGCGTCCCGTCAGCGCCGGGGAGTCCGGTCGCCACGACGCCACCCAGTCCTCGGTATGCGACGGCGTCCCCGCCGCCGAGAGTGCCGACCAACCAGCCGTTCGCGGCAAGCATCGGCGTGGCCAGGAGCGCGTCGAATCGCAGGTCGTCGCTGCACAGCGAACGCAGCAGCGTCCGGGCCTGTGCCCTGTCGATCGCCACCGAGCCGACGACGGCCCGGTCGAACACCGCCGCCGATGCTTGTTCAGGCAGTTCCGCGAAGACCGGCGAGCGCAGGTCGTAACCGGTCCCGAAGGCGCTGAACTGATGGTTCTCCTGCGGTGCTCGTGCCTGTCGGTCGAGAGCCGCGGGGCTCGCCCCGTTGTCGAGGTACGCGACGTATGCGGACCCGAGTCGGCGTAACACCTCGATGAATTCCAGTGCGCCGACGCCGTCCGACAGCGGCGGCAGGATGTCGTCCACGCAGTCCAGGGCGATGGCCAGGTCGAAGCCGCCTGGCGGTGTCCAGGCCTCGAAGGAGCCGCACACGACGTCGGCTCCTGAGCCCGAGGCGGAGCGCGCATCCGCCTCGCCGCGCACGAGTAGAGTCACCGAGAATCCTTGTCGCAAAAGATGATTCGCCAGTTTCGCGGCACGCGCTCCTACCAGGAGCGCAGAGCCGGGACCCTCGGGGAGGAGTTCCGACACGTACCGGACCCGAAGATCGTCGGCGGGCACCGGATCGGACCAGCCGTCCATTTCGCCGCCGCAGTACTCGATCTCGCGCTCTGTGTGCTCGCCGGTCATGCGGTTCAGCCTATGGTCCCTCTGCGCATCCGCATCAGCGCGCGTGCGCCCACTCGACCTGCGGTGTGGCGACGTCGCGCAGCCGCAGCAGGTGCACGGCGTAGTTACCGTGCGGGTCGTACGGGTGCAACTCGTAGGTGCCGAACCTGGCCTCGATGGCGAGGCCGGCGGCGTACGCGTCCCGGGCGAACTCCTCGACCGAATACTCACGGGAGTGCGGGGGAGTGGCGTCGGTGTGGAACCCGACGAGCAGGCGCCCGGACGGCGACAGCAGCGCGGCCATGCGTTCGAGCATGAGCACCTCGGTGTCCGGCTCGCCGAGGATCATCACGTTGCCGACGCACACGATGACATCGAAGGACGTCGGGAACGACTGTGCGGCAAGTGACTTCGCGTCCAGGTCATCGATCCGTGACTGCATCGTCGGTAACTGCGGGTAGGTGTCGCCGGCCTGTCGCAGGAGTCCTTCGTCGAGGTCGACGCCGTACGCGTCGTGTCCACGAGCACGAAGCGCAGCAGCGACACGTCCCATGCCGCAACCGGCGTCCAGGATCGTGGATCCGCGCGGCGCCATCACGTCAGCCAGACGCGCCTCGCCTTCGATGTCGTCACCGGCTGCATGCAGATCGGCGAACTTCTGACCGTATCCGCGGTGGTCGGTCTGCTCCCAGCGGGTGGACTGTCGTGACATGGGCTCTAGCCTAGGCAGTCGTGCCGCCCGAAGGAGATTCAGTGCAGATGCAGGAGCGACCGAGCGTCGGTGTGGTCGTGTTGTCGATGGGCAACCGTCCCGTCGAACTCACCGAAGCCATCCGCACCGTCCAGATGCAGGAAGGTGTCGATCTCGACATCGTCGTCGTCGGAAACGGCTGGCGTCCCGAAGGCCTGCCCGCGGGTGTCCGCTCGGTGTACGAAGCGCAGAACACCGGTATCCCGGAAGGTCGCAACATCGGCGCGTCCGAGGCGATCGGTGAGTTCCTGTTCTTCTTCGACGACGACGCGACGATCCCGGAGCCTGACGTGCTCGCTCGACTGGCTGCCAAGATCCAGGAAGCGGACGACATCGCACTCTGCCAGCCCGGACTCACCGACCCCGAGACCGGTGAGGCGCCCCGGCGGTGGGTGCCGCGTCTGCGAGTGAAGCCGGGTGAGTTCCAAGGCGGCCAGGTGGCGACCTTCTCCGAAGGCGTCGTGATGGTCCGTCGCTCCGCGTTCGTGCAGGTCGGTGGCTGGCCCGGCAGGTTCTTCTTCGGCCACGAGGGCATCGATCTCGCCTGGCGACTCATGGACGCCGGGTGGCGGCTCTGGTACGCCCCCGAGATTCCCGTCAATCACCCGTACACCGAGGCGGCTCGGCATGCCGTCTACTACCGCACCAACGCCCGCAACAGGGTCTGGGTGGCCAAGCGGAACCTGCCCGCACCTCTGGTGCCCGTCTACCTCGGCACCTGGACGGCGCTGACGCTCGCGCGAGTGCACGACAGGGAAGCACTCAAGGTGTGGTTCCGCGGATTCGGCGAGGGCGTGCGCACCGACGCCGGGGAGCGGTTGCCCATCTCGTGGCGCACCGTCCGTGCCCTGACAAAGGCCGGCCGGCCACCGATCATCTGATGAAGTACGTCATCACCGGGGTTCGCAGCAAGACCCACCTCGTCCACATCGCCGCCTACATTCGGCGCGAACTCGATTCTGCCGCAGGGGAACTCGACGTCGCCCACATCGGCGGTGGCCGTTTTCTCGCACGCTCGAGCGTGACGCCGGACGACGTGCGGCGCCTCCTGCCCGACCACCCCCGGCTGCGTTTGACCTTCCCCGAGGGCGCTGCCCGATGGCACCACGAGGCGGCCAACCTGACCTACATCGCAGTCGGCGCGCCCGGCATCAAGCCGTGGATCCGACTGCGCCGCGATGCCCCGTTGCGTCCCATCCACGTGGTCGTCACCGACGAGGGCATCGGCACCTACGGCGACTGGCGGACCCGCAGGGACGCGCTCGCTCGGCAGGGCGCGCACGAACCCTGGCGCACAGTGCGGCCCCTCGCCATTCGCGCCGCCGATCGCGGGCTCACCGGGGAGCGCTTCGCGATGTACGACAAGGCATCCGAGTGGGCGCTGGACGAGGCGATCGCGAGCGAGTTCCGACGTCTCGTTCCGGCTGCCGCGGTGCCCGGTGAGCCCAGCGACCGGGTGGTCTTCCTGTCTCAACCGTGGGTCGACCTGGGCATCCTGAGTCGGGACGCCCACCTCGCCCACGTCGCCGAGATCGCGGACGCCGTCGGCGCCCAAGGATTGCGGCTCGCCGTCCGACCGCACCCGGCGCAGGACAGTTCGATCTACGCGGGCTACGAGGTGCTCGATGAATCGTTCACCGCCGAGGCCGACCCGTCGATCGTCCACGCCGCAGGTGTGGTCGGTGGGACGAGCACCGCGTTACTGAACCTGGCGGCGTTGTACCGCCTGCCGGCTGCGCGTCTGGTCGAGCCGGGACTGGAGCACCTCGAAGGAGAACTCGGCGCCGACCAGCGGGCGCTGTTGGACACCTACCTGCCCAAAGCCACCGAGGTCCGTCGGTGGGGCGGGTTACAGTCGTCGGTGTGAAGGGCAGGGCATCGACGGCCGACTCGGTCGCACGCTTCGGCAGCAACCTGTCGTCCTCGCCTGCGGTGCAGCGTGTGGTCGACCGGGCTCGCCAAGCTGCGCGCGACACTGCAGCGCGTCTTCCGCAGGGCGAGGGAGCACCACCCGTGCGGGCTCTCGACCTGCAGCACATCCGGATGACCGATCTGCTCACCGACGGACGCGTGGCGCGCGACGCCCGGCGCCGGGCCCGCCGGCTCGGTCTGCCGCGCACCATCGACGACACCTCCGCCTGGGCCTCGCTCGGTGCGCTCGCCGCGCTGCTGCGGGTGGTGGACGACGGCTCGCGTCGCGCAGTGGTGCTCGATTCGGTGGGGGAGCGCTCGACCTTCAGCCGTTGGGCGACCAGCGCCGGCTTCGCACCGCTCGCGTTCGACGTCATGCGCGCCGACGTCGTGGGTGAACAGGTCGCCGAACGCAGCGTCGACATGGTCGTCCGGCTCCACCCGCACTCGGCATCGGCGGAGACGGTCGACGAACACCTCACCCGGGCGTCCTGGGCGGTCCGTCGGGGCGGCCTCATCTGCATCACGATGAAGCTCGGGCCGGCGCACGAGCACGGCGTCAGCGTGGCCGACATCCGGTCGTTGATCGCTCGCAGCGCTGACCGCGGCCTGAAGCTCGTCGGCCAACTCGACATCGACGACGGCCTGCGCGCTCGCGAGGCGTCCCGCCAGGAAACGGGATCATTCGGGCTGGCGTTGCTGACGTTCCGCGTGTCGGTGCCGCACAGTTCCTCGTGACCGGCCGCCGGGACGAGCGTCTCGACACCGATTTCGCACCCGGTCGTCCGGTTCCGCTTCGGGCGATCATCGGCTCGCTGCGCCGTGGGGCGGGTGACCCGACCTGGCTGCAGACCGGTGAAGGGATCTGGCGCGCGTGCGTCACCCCCGAGGGCCCGGTCTCGATGCTCCTTCGGGTAGACCGGACGGGGGTCGGCAACCGGGTGGTCGCGCGCGCCCACGGGCCCGGATCATCGTGGATTCTCGCTCGGTTGCCGAGCCTGTTGGGAGCCGACGACCCGGTGCACGAGTTCGTTCCTCACCATGACGTGATTGCCGAAGCCTTTGCGCAGCAACGTGATTGGCGTCTCGGAAGGACGGGTCTGGTCATCGATGCACTGGTGCCGGCGATCATCGAGCAGCGGGTCACCGGCAAGCAGGCCTTCGGTGGGTACCGGATGTTGGTGCGCCGATTCGGGTCGCCCGCTCCGGGGCCCGCAGCCGATCTCGGGCTGCGGACACCACCGTCGGCGGACGGGTGGGCGAAGATCCCCTCCTGGGAGTGGCTGCGTGCGGGGGTCGACGCGCAGCGGGCCGACACGATCATGCGGGCGATGCGGGTCGCGCACGCCCTCGAGGAATGTGCCGATCTGCCGCGGGAACAGGCCTGGAAGCGTTTGCGTTCGGTGCCGGGCATCGGGGTGTGGACGACGGCCGAGGTGGCACAACGCGCGTTGGGCGACGCCGACGCCGTCAGCTTCGGCGACTACCACGTTGCCAAGGACATCGGGTACGCGCTCACCGGACGTCCGGTCGATGATCTCCAGCTCGCGGAGCTGTTGAAACCGTATGCGGGACACCGGTATCGGGTTCAGTACCTGGTCAATGCCGCGGGGTTGAATCGCCCGCGCCGCGGCCCGCGGTTGAGCCTGCCCACCCACCTTCCGAGTCGCATGTGACCAACCCGCTCCGACGTCAGCCTGCGACGTCAGCGCGGTTCGCGTCCGGCTCGGCGGATCGTGGCCCGTGCGAGCGATTCGATCGAGTCCACCAGCTCGCCCCGGCTCGACCAGCCCTGGGTCGCGTGGATCACCGACAGTTCGGTACACCCGAGCACCACCACGTCGCTGCGTTCGCGAAGGCGCTCGATGACGCCCTCGAGGCCGGCGACGTCGACCGGGCCGCCTGCCTTGACGCCGTCGTAGATCACCGACATCGTCAGCGACTGGTCGTTCTCGTCGGGGTACACACTGCGTGCGCCCAGAGAATCGAGCACCTTCTCGTAGACGCCGGCGGTCCGCGTGCCGTCGGTCACCAACAGGCCCACCCGCGAGCCATCGGCACCGGCCGATCGTGCTGCTGCGGTCAGAGCCGCTCGTGCGGTCGCGTCCAGGATGGAGAGCACCTCCTGCGACGTGGCCGCCTGGATCTGAGGCAGGAAGTGGTAGGCGGTGTTGCAGGGCAGCACGATGAAATCGGTGCCGAGAGCGTCCAGGCGCGCCGCGTCCCGCGCCAGGACCGGTCCGGGGTCCGGCGCGTCGGCGGACAGAATGCGCGCGGTCCGGTCCGGCTGCGTCGAGTGCACCAGAACCACCAGGTCCAGATGGTCCTGATCCCGCGACGCCGGGGTGAGCTTGACGAGAACATCCTGGAACAGCGCAGTTGCTGCCGGGCCGTTGCCGCCGATCACGCCGACCACCGGACCGGGGTAGGCGTCGTCCTCGCGGACCGGTAGCAAGGTGGTCACACCAGCGCCTTCGGCTCCGGGTAGTACCGCCGGTACTTGCGCACGTAGTTGACCTGGTTCATCGCGATCCACTGCCAGCGCTTCGGGTGCTTCTCGGCACCGTAGAACCAGGGGTTTGTGACCTCGCCCGCCTTGATCAAGCCGTTCAGTTTCTGCTTGGTCGCAGGATCGGTCACGTAGCGCTTGAGCAGACGGATCGGCACCGCGCTGAACACGTGCTCGTCCATCGTTTCGACCACGGGTCGCCCTTCGAGCGACCGGCCCTTCACCCACTCGTTCACGTACCACTCGACGACGTTGTGACCGGCTGCGGTGATGTAGAAGCTGGTGCCGCCCAGGCGGGGGTTCAGTTCGAAGAACACGGTCTCGCCGGTGCGCGGGTCGTACTTCATGTCGAAGTTCGCCCAGCCGCGCCAGCCGACGTGTTCCAGCAGGCGGGTTGCCGCGGCCACCGCTTCGTGGTCGACCCCGGTCATGATCGCCGCCGGGAAACCACGGGTGTCGGGGGCGTGCTCCTCCAGCAGAACCCGACCGAAGCAGGCGAACTTCACCTCGCCCTGTTTGCTGACGTAGCAGGTGAGGACCCGCATGTTCTGGTCGTCGCCGGGGATGACGTCCTGCAGGATGAACTTGTCGGTGTAGCCGGAGCCTTGCAGCCGGGTCAGCAGGTCGTCCAGTTCCTGCCGCGAGGATGCGGAGTGCACCTTCTGCTTACCGGTGAAATCGACGCCGGCGTACGCCTCGGCGTTCGACGGCTTCGCGATGACCGGGAAGGTCAGCCCTTCCAGTTGCTGTGCAGCAGAGTCGGATCCGTGGTCACTGACGTCGTACACGACGGTCTGCGGGTGCGGAATGTCCAGTTCCCGGCACAGGTCGGCGAAGTTCTCCTTGCGCGTCAGCCGGTCGATCAGCTCGGGCTCGCTGTACGGAATCACGTAAAGATCCTCGAGCTGGTGCTTGACCCGGGCCAGGACGCTGACGACGTGGTCGGTGGTCGCCAGCAGCAGGCGCTTGTCCGACCCCACCTTCGGCGCGAGGTCGCGCAGCGTGCGCACCAGAAGCTCGGGATCCTCGAGCGAGGCGATCGGGCGGTGCTCGACCAGAGTGCTGTGTGCGATCGGTCCGGCGACCATGCGGGAGACGATCAGGGTGCGGTACCCGTACGCCATGTGGAACGAGCGCGCCAGGCTGTAACCCAGGCGGTCGCCGCCGAGTACTACGGGGACGAAGTCCTGTCCGGGGATGATGGCGTGGGGGCCGGGCGCGACGATGTCAGGCATGACACCCGAGCCTAATGGCGCGGCTGGGCGATCCCGACGCGGACGCTCCCCGGGTTCGGTGTGAGCTCGGCGACGAGGCGCTCGCCGGCCAAGGCCACCTCGAAGCGGGCTGCGATGCGTCCGAGCACATACGGATCGGCGCAGGTGACCGACCATTCCTCGTCGGCGCCGTCGAGGGCGGCGTCCTCCCCGGCGGGGTCGGGCAGGACGGCGGCCGACCAGGCTCGACGCACCCGGTCCGTCACGGTCTCGGGATGCACCGACTCGATGCCGACCTCGACCGACATCGCCGAACCCGCAGGCACGCCGAGGGCGTCACGGACGGCTTCGGCGCGGCCGAGCGCGAACCAGTCGGTCGGGCCCGAGCGCACCAGCGTCCGAGACCCGTCGGCGTCGGGATGCAGAAAGCGCCGGTCGAGGCCGCGGACGACCGCGACCGGCACCCGGTCGAGCTTGCCCTTGACGAGATCAGCCGCCGCTGCGACCTCGTCGGCGATGTTGCGCACGGTCACCGCGAGATCGTGCCCGTGGGTGTCGGCGAGACCGCGCAGGTCCTCGAGCGGGGTCAGGCCGTGCGTGCCGAGTGCGAAATCGGTGAGTCCGCTGCGCCACGCCCGGCCGGAGGTGTCGCTGAGCACGACGGCGAAGTCGGCGTGCCCCGCGACGTCGGCCAGGCGTCCGTGCAAGGACGCAGCTTCAGCGTCGGGCTCATGCGGCAACAACAGCCGTACGTCGTCATCGGCGTTCGAGGAGTCGATCCCGGCACCGGCCATCACCGGCCCGGCCTTGGCCTCGACGACCCGGGTGAACCCGGTGGAGGTCGTGCGCTCGGCCACGACCCGCTGCGACTCCTGCAGCACGAGGTCGGCACGCTCGACGTCGTTCGAGCCGAGGAGGCCGAGAGCCTTGGAGACCACCTTGCTGGTGACGACCACGACATCGCCGGGTTCGATACGCGTGGCTCGCGACTGGGCCACCGCTTCGTGGACGAGTGTGGCGAGATCGTCGCCGGCGCGGACCTCGGGCACCCCTGCCAGCGGCAGGATCGTGATCACGGGCGGTCCCGCAGACGCAGTCCGAGGTCGACCGCCGCTGCCGCCATCGCCTCGGCGGTGGGGAGGTCTTTCATCAACAGCGGGACAGCCTCGGTCGTCAGGCCTGCCGGTCCACCGAACGACTCGGCGTCGCCGCTGTCGATCAGCCAGCCGTCGAGGAAGTCGCGGTACAGCCCGGCCACACCACTGGGGGAGACCTCGACCCCGAGCGTCGCCAGGCAGGCGTCCGCGTGACCCCGCACCGGTCCGCCACCGACGATCGGGGAGACGCCGACGACGGGAGCAGCTGTGCCGCGCAACGCATCTCGGACGCCGGGCACCAGCAGGATGATGCCGATGGACACGACAGGGTTGCTCGGAGGAAGAATGACCAGATCAGCGGTCCGGATGGCCTCCAGGACCCCCGGAGCTGCCGCGGCACGATCGAGGCCCGCCACGACGAAGCGCTGCGCGGGCACCGCGGCCCGCAGTCGGATCCACCACTCCTGGAAGTGCACGGCCCGTTGCTCATCGCCGTCATCGAGCACGACGTGTGTCTCGACGAACGCGTCCGTCATCGGCAGCAGGCGCACGTGCTGGTCGGGAAGACCCCACCGCGTGGCCAGACGAGCAGTCACCTCGGACGGGGTGGATCCCTGGGCGAGCCACATGCTGCGGGCGACGTGGGTGCCGAGGTCCTTGTCGCCGAGTCCGAACCATTGCGGCTCGACACCGTATGCGGCCAGTTCACCCTGCAACGTGAAGCTTTCGTTCGCACGTCCCCAGCCCTGCCCCTCGTGGATGTCGCCGCCGAGGGTGTAGAGCAGGGTGTCGACGTCCGGGCTCACCCGCAGTCCGAAGAGCGTGATGTCGTCGCCGGTGTTCGCAACGATCGTGATCTCGTGCGGCCCGTCGTCCAGTCGGTCGAGATGGCTACGCAGTCCGCGCAGGAATCGGGCGCCGCCGACACCTCCGGCCAAGGCAGTGATCCGCATGCCGGGCAGTGTGTCAGTCCTGTTTCGTAGCATGAGGAGCGGGCCGCTGCCGGCTTTCTCACTTACTCCTTCGCACTTGACTTATGCGTAACGACACGCGTGTAATAACAGCGTTGTGATTTCGTCGACATCAGGAGGAGCAGTGCAGGAATTCTCATTGTTCGCCGTGCAGCCGCTCGATGTCGATGACGACGGAGCGCTCGCCTGGCAGGAGAACGCGCTGTGCGCGCAGACCGACCCCGAGGCGTTCTTCCCGGAGAAGGGCGGCTCCACTCGTGAGGCCAAGAAGGTCTGCATCGGGTGTGAGGTCAAGGCCGAGTGCCTGGAGTACGCCCTCGCCAACGACGAACGCTTCGGGATTTGGGGCGGCTTGTCCGAGCGCGAGCGCCGCAAGCTCAAGAAGCGGGCGGTCTAGCCGCCTGCGCCCGTGGTGACCCAGATGCTCACCTCCGACGCAGACGGGTCGCTGCTGGTCACCGATGACGACCGCCCGAGGCTGAACGTCACGACTATGCTCGTCGTCCGTGAGGGCGGCGAGCGATTACATGCCACCCTCCGGGCGCTGCTCGACCAACGTCGCAGGCCCGACCGGCTGGTGATCATCGACACCACCCCGGAACGGTCCACCCACCGGATCCCCGACGAACACCCGCAGATCCGTGCCGGCTTCCCGGATGTCTCTGTCGTCACCGTCCCGCCCGGCTCGAGCTTCGCCGACACCGTCGACATCGCCGTCGAGGCACTGCCCGATCCCGGCGAGGACGCGGTCGTCACCAAGCGCAGCCGCACGAGGGCCGACAAGCGTCCCATCCGTCCACGGGACCGGCATGAATGGCTCTGGTTGTTGCACGAGGACAACCAGCCGGACGCGAACGCGCTCGCCGCGCTCACCGAGGCCGTCGGCCGCACCACCCGCATCGGCATCGCCGGTTGCAAGGTGCGCGAGCTCGACCGACCCCGCCGCCTGGTCGACGTCGGACTCGACGTCACGCGTACCGGCCGCCACATCGGTGAGCAGGTGCAGGGCGAATTCGACCAGGGACAGCACGATCTGCGCACCGACGTCCTGGCGGTCAGCAGCAGCGGCCTGATGATCCGTCGGGACGTCTATGCGACCCTCGGCGGGTTCGACCCGGCCTTCGACGGCGACGGCGACGGACTGGACCTGTGCTGGCGGGCTCACCTGACCGGCCACCAGGTGGTCGTGGTCACCGACGCGATCGTGCACCAGGACGTCGATCCCACTCCCAGCGACGGAACGGGCAAGCGGCGTCCTGACCCCGACCTTCCCGCCTCGCAGAGCCCGCGGACGCTGCGCCGTCACCGGCAGGTCGCGCTCGCTCGCGCCTCGCTGTTGGGCTGGCCGTTGATGAGCCTGTGGATCCTGCTGTCCGGTCTCGTGCTCGGCGTCGGGATGCTGCTGGTGAAGCACCCGCGCCGCGCCTTGGCGGAATTCGCCCAGGCCACAGCGCCGTTCGGCCTCGGTCGCATCGTCGGCGCCCGGGCTCGGTTCTTCGGACGGGCCACCGCCCGTCGGCGTTACCTGCGTCCGTTGTTCGTGGGTGCGGGCGCCGCCTGGATGAGCGCCCGTGACTCGCTGCGCGCCGCCGTCACGCTCGACGACGTCCCACCCGAGCACGCTCTGGTCGACGAGGGAGCCGGCGAAACGGGGCCGGTCGACGAGCACGCACAAGCCCTCGCCGTGCCGCGGCGTCCACTCGCGCAGATGTGGCGCAGCCGCGGCCTGTGGACCGTCCTCGCCGCGCTGATCGCCGCCGGTGTGCAGTGGCGTGGATTACTCGGCAGCCACTCCTTCCAAGGGCGCTCCGGCGCGATCAGCGGCGGCGAACTGCGCGCGTTCGGCACCGACTCCGGCGGCATCTGGCGGCTGTATCGCGACGGCTGGACGGGCGCCGGCCTCGGCGAGCCGAATCAGCACGCCGAATACCTTCCTGTGCTGTGGCCGCTCGCCTGGCTGGTCGAACACGTTCCCGGTCTGGCGTCGGCAACCAGCGGTCACACGGCGGTCGTCTGGCTGCTGGCGCTGACCATGCCGTTGTCGGCACTCACCGCCTATCGCGCCGGACGCGTGCTGACTCCTCACGGCTGGCCCCGCGCCGTGGTCGCCGCGCTGTGGGCCAGTTCCGCGCTCGCCACCACCGCGTCTGCGCAAGGACGCCTGGGTCCCGCCATCGGTCACGTGCTCGCGCCGCTGGTCTTCGCCGGCGTGGTGGCCATCGCCCGCCCCAGAGGTTCGGCCACGATGACCTTCGCGACCGTCGCCGTCGCCGGGATCATGGGGGCGTTCAGTCCGATCCTCTTGGCGTTCAGCACGATTGCTGCGCTGCTGGTCGCCCTGTTCGGAGCCCGATGGGCGCGCCTACGCGGGCTGATCCTGGCGACAGTGCCGTGGGCGCTGTTGGGCGCCTACACCCGCCACCTGCTCTCCGACCCACGCCAGATCTTCGCCGGACCGGGCAACCTGATCACCGGCGCGCCGACGCAGGCGGAACCATGGCAACTCGCGCTGTTGCACCCCGGTGGTCCGGGCTCCTATCCGGTGCTGCTGGGCCTGCCTCTGCTCGTCCTGGCCGTGCTCGGCCTGTGCAGTCCCGGGCGTCACCGCTTCATGCTCGCCGCGTCCGCCCTCGCGCTGACCGCGCTCACGGGTGCCCTGCTGTCCCCGTCGCTGGTGGTGATGTCCACGCCGGACGGACCGCGAACTGCCTGGGCCGGAGTGCCGCTGCAGGTCTTCGCTCTGTGTTGTGCGGGGATCGCCCTCGCCGGACTGGCGTCGCCGTACCCCCGGAGCAAGACCGCGCGGGCGGTGCTGCACCCGGCGATGGGCGTGCTCGCCGGCCTGCTCGCTGCTGTCGTCGTCGGTTTCGCGGCTTGGGCCGGACAGGTGACAGCTCTGCGGCCGGTGGATCGGCCGCTGCCCGAACTCGTCCAGAAACAATTCACCGGACCCCGTTCGATACGTTCCCTCGTCCTCACCGTCGGCCGCGACGGCACCGTGGCCTACCGCGTGCAGGGCCGCGAGGTCGGACGTCCGGTGTCCGACCTGACGCTGCCCGCTCCGAGCGGCGCGGCTGATGCGGGACGGGCGGTCGATGCCCTGGTGCGCGGGCAGGGCGAAGCAGCTGCCGCCGGCCTGCACCGGCTCGCTGTGGGTTACGTGGTGTTGACCGGTCCAGGTGCAGCCGGTTCCGATGTCTCCTCCTCGCTGCAGAGCGGCGGTTCACTGCTGCGGATGCACAGCGTGCGCGACGCCAAGGTCTGGCGGGTTGCTCCGATGACCACCCCCGCAGGCGATCGTTCGGTGGCCAGCAGTCGACTCGTCCTGCTGACCGCAGGCACCCCGACTCAAGAACTGCGCACCGACGATTGGCACGCCGCCACTTCGTTGCGCCTTCCGGCGGCGAAGGTCGCGCGAACGATCGTGGTCGCCGAGCCGGGTGGTTGGTCGAGCCGGGCCGAAGTCACGTATGACGGGGAGCCGCTGCGTGCCGAGGTGGTCGGGCCGACCGTCCAGTACGAACTGCCGACCGCTGCGGGTCAGCTGGAGATTGCGCCCCGTCCGGCGTTCGAGCGCACCAGGTGGGCGCAGGCGGGCTTGTGGCTGCTGGTCGTGTTCATCGCCCTGCCGTTCGGCAACCGCGCGTCCCGCAGGAGGGCGTGGTGAGGGGTCTGTCCGTCGTTCGGGCCGTCGTGGTCGCGGCCGCCGCCGGGGGAGTGGTGTTCGGGTCGGCCGAGGTCGACGTCGATGCCGACTGGTCACGCGCGAGCGACACCCGTGCCGCTCAGAACGCCAGTGCCGCTCTCAACACCACGCTGGTGTGCCCCGGCCCCGATCGCCCGGGCACGCCCGGATACGAGGACGCGAAGCAGACCGTGGACCTCGCCACCGGCGGCGCTCCGGCAAGCGTGTTGAAGCCCCACGGTGAGGGCGCGGTCCGCGCCGCCCGCCTGCCCTCCGGTGCCGGCGCAGCGCCGCCCACCCGCACGGCGCCGGTTCAGGTTGCGCGCGACCGTGTCAGCGGTGCCGGCGGCATCCACCTCGATGGATCGGGCAGCGCCGCGACCGGTCTTGCTGCCCTTCAGTCCTGGGACGACGAGGAGCAGAGCGTCGGCGGCTTTGCGATGGCACCCTGTGGCGTCCTGACCAAGGACACCTGGTTTCCTCTGGGCGGCAACCAATCCGGACGTGTCGGACGTGTCGTGATCAGCAACCCTTCGTCTGCGCCGGTGACGGTCGACGCCGAAGTCCTCGGCCGGGGTGGCGTCGACGCCGGCCAGGGTGCCAAGGGCTTGGTCGTTGCGCCCGGCGACCGGGCGGTCGTCGGCGTGGGTGACTTCGGCGACGAACTCAGCAACGCCTTCGTCCATGTGGTCGCGCGCGGTGGCGCCGTCGCCGTGTCCGGCGTCGACGCCTGGATGACCGGTGAGACACGCTCGGGACAAGCCGGTTCCGCGCCCGCAGCCGCCGGAACGGATCTGGTTCTCCCGCAGGTCCCGGTTGTCGCGGGTACGCCGACCGTGCGGGTGGCGGTGCCGGGAGCCCTCGGCACCTCGGTGCGGGTACGGGCCATCGACAGCGCCGGCCTGGTCGTCGCAGACGAAGTCACCGATGTCGATGCCAAGTCGACCGTGGCGGTGCCCCTCACGGATGTCCCGAAGGGCAGCTATGCCGTTCGTGTGACCTCCGAGCAGCCGGTGGCCGCAGCGGTACTGGCGATGGCGAACACCTCCGGCACCTCCGACATCGGGTGGGCGACTCCCGTTCGAAGCAGTGGCGCGTTGATCGGGTCGCCGCTGCCGAAACTGCCGGAGGGTGCCGGCGCGACGCTCGGGTTGTTCTCCGCAGACCGTCCGGCGACGGTCGACGTCGTCACCGACGACGGCGCTCCCCGGCGGGTGCACCTGGAGAAGGACCGCCCACTGCGGCTCGACGTGAGTGAACGCGACTCTGTGTGGGTGCGTGTCCTCGCCGGGTCGGTGCGCGGATCGGTGGTGGTCTCCGGACAGATCGAGGACCGGCCCGTGCTCGAGGTCAGTCCGCTCGAACCGGTGGCGGTCGAGGCCACCGTCCGGGAGTCGACCGCCGAACGCGACTGAGCCGCGGTGCGATTCGGCCCGTGTGCGGTTCTACTAGTGCGTGGTCAACCAGGCGGCGTAGGTGCAACCGCCGCGCCGGGCGTCCGGCCCGGGAAGGTTCGAACCGTTCGCGAACGCCTTCAGCACGCCACCGACCCGAGGCACGGCAAGGCTGCGACGTAGCTTCACCCCACGCACGTGCGCGGTGAGGACGGCGATCTCGCGGGCACTGAGCACCTCCGGGCCGGCCAGTTCGAGCGGGCCGGTGGCATGGTCCTGCGCGAGCGCCACGTCGACGAGCGTCTTGGCGACCCACTCGGGATCGACCGGGGCCAGGCGAAGTCCCTTGGGCGCCAAAGCTATTCCGGCCGCGTACGGTCCGAGATACTGCGCCGCCAGGGCGTGGAACTGCGTCGCTCGGACGATCGTGTGCGGCATCCCGGACTCGACGACCACCGTCTCCGCCTGCGCCTTCGCGCGGTAGTAGGGCAGCGGGTTGTCCCAACAGCCGACGATCGACACGTGCACCAGCCGAGGTGCCGGTTCGGCGTCGAGCGCGGCCAGGGCAAGCCGTCGGGTGCCGTCGACGTCGACGTCCTGTGCGTGACGTCCGTCGGTTGCGCAGTGGATGACTGCCTGCACTCCGTCGAGCGCCTCGGACAAACCCGAGCCGTCGCAAAGATCGCCGGTCACGTAGCTGACGCCGGCCTCGGCTCCACCATCCGACGAACCGCGGGTGAGGACGCGAGCCGGCACCTGGGAGTGGACCAACTCGGCGACGACTGCGCGTCCGAGGGTGCCGGTGCCACCGGTCACCAGAACGGGGCGTCGGCCGACGGTGGGCAGTCCGGGAAGAATCATGGGTGGTGCTGCGGCGTCCGACATCAGCGGTCCTTCAGTTCGTCCGGGTCGAGGCCGAGCAGGCCGGCGATCTGTTCGCAGATGACCAGATCGACCAGTTCGACGAGATCGGCCTCGCAGGAGGACCTCGTCTCGATCGGCCGTCGGTACACGACGACGCGGGCCGGCAGCGAGCCTTCGGCGGGAAACGCACGGGCCAGGGCGATCTGATCCTCCCACGGGGCGGGATCGCTGGGCGGGACGTCCTCGACCGCCAGCTCGATCGGCGACTTCTTGATCTCCGCCTTGGTGCACACCTGTTCGAAGGCGTCGAGCACGACCTCGTCGAAGCGTCGGCTGCGCGATCGCATCGCCGGCACACGGGGCCAGGCGACCGGGCCGCGCATGCCACGTCCGCGGCGGCCCGCGCGGCGGTTGGAAGTCATGTGTCGCAGCCTAATTGCTGCGCACCGCGACATCAGGACGTCGGCGTTCGGCGCGGCACACACAGCATGTCCGTCGACGGGCCTAGAGTCGTCGCCGTGATGAAGACGGGTGCGCCGCGATGCTGAAGCGACAGTGCTGCCGGGCCGGTTGCGGCCAGGGCGCCGTGGCCACCCTCACGTATGTGCACCGCGACCAGACGGTGGTTCTCGGACCGCTCGCAACCTACGCGGAGCCGCACGCGTACGACCTGTGCGCGAACCACGCGTCCCGCCTGACTGCGCCCCGTGGCTGGGACGTCGTGCGCCTGCCGATCGACTACAGCGAACCCGCGCCCAGCCAGGACGACCTGCTCGCGCTCGCCGATGCCGTGCGTGCCGCGGGCACCCCGCAGCCCGCACCCGTCGAGGTGCAGCAGCCCGACGAGGCACCGCGACTGCGGGTGGTCCGCTCCCGCTGACCTGCTCGCCGCTAGCGTGGAGCGGTGACTTCCGCGCGCATCCTGTCGACGAACGTCGCCTCGCCCCCGCCTGCCCGTAAGGGTCGACGGTCCACGGGGATCGTGAAGCTGCCACACGAATCGATCGAGGTGTTCGCGCCCGGCCCTGACTACGGGGACGGCTCCGGTGTCGTGGGCGATCTCGTCGGCAATCGCAAGCATCACGGTGGAGCGCAGAAGGCCGTGTATGCCTACGCGCGTGAGGAACTTGACCACTGGGGCCGTGAACTGGGCGAGGAGTTCCCGGATGGATGGTTCGGGGAGAACCTCACCACGACCGGTATCGACCTGGAGCGGTTGCTGATCAACCAGCAACTGCGGATCGGCTCCGCACTGTTGGAGGTGTCGATTCCGCGCAGCCCGTGCCGTACCTTCGCCGACCACCTCGGAGTGCGCGGTTGGGTGAAGCGATTCACCACGCACGGACGCTGCGGGGTCTACCTGCGTGTGGTCGAGCCGGGCACCGTTCGTCCGGGTGACCCCATCGAACTGATCGGTCGACCCGACCACGAGGTCGACATGAAGACCGCCTTCGCCGCCGCGATGGGCGACGATGACGCCTCCGAACTCGTGGTGCGAGCCGGGTGCCTGCCGCCGATGTACCACCAGCGACACGTCGAGCGACTGGCCGCGCGCTCCCGTCTTCAGTGACCACTAGGCTTCGCCGGGTGAGTCGAGTGGATCTGTCCGAATTCATCAAGGCGTACGACGTCCGCGGCCTCGTGCCCGAACAGCTCAGCGAGTCGGTGGCGCGAGCGCTCGGCTCGGCGTTCGCGCAAGTTGTCGTGTTGCCGGCCGAGGAGACCGCGGTCGTGATCGGACACGACATGCGTCCGAGTTCACCGGGTCTGGCGCGCGCGTTCGCCGAAGGTGTGGTTGCGCACGGTGTCGACGTGACGCTCATCGGACTGTGTTCGACCGACGGTCTGTACTACGCCTCCGGCGCTCTCGACGTGCCGGGCGCGATGTTCACTGCGAGCCACAACCCGGCCGAGTACAACGGCATCAAACTGTGCCGTGCAGGTGCCCGTCCGGTCGGACAGGACAGCGGCCTCGCCGAGATCCGCGACCTGGCGCAGTGGACGCTGGACCGGGGTGATCTGCACCAGCTGTCGGGTGCCGCGCGCACCGGCACGATCACCGAACGCGACCTGCTGGACGACTACGCACAGTTCCTGCGCCACCTGGTGGACTTGCGGGACGGCCGGCCGCTGAAGGTGGTCATCGACACCGGCAACGGCATGGGCGGCCACACCGTCCCGGCGGTCCTCGGTGATGGTGAGCTGCCACTGGAGATCGTGCCGTTGTACTTCGAACTCGATGGCACATTCCCCAACCACGAGGCCAACCCCTTGGAGCCGGAAAACCTGCGTGACCTGCAGGCAGCGGTCCGCGAACACGAAGCCGACATCGGCCTGGCCTTCGACGGGGACGCCGACCGTTGTTTCGTCGTCGACGAGAACGCAGACCCGGTCAGCCCGTCCGCGGTGACGGCGCTGGTGGCTACACGCGAGATCGCCAAAGCCGTTGCGGCCGGGTCGGATCCGTCCGATGTTGCGATCGTCTACAACGTGATCTCGTCGCGCGCGGTGCCGGAGATCGTAGAGGCCACCGGTGCCCGCACCGTGCGCACCCGCGTCGGCCATTCCTTCATCAAGGCGCAGATGGCCGAGCACGATGCAGTGTTCGGTGGCGAGCACTCGGCGCACTACTACTTCCGTGACTTCTGGTTCGCCGACACCGGCATGCTGGCCGCCATGCACGTGCTGGCCGCGCTCGGTGAGCAGGACGAGCCGTTGTCGCAGCTGATCGCGCAGTTCGCCAAGTACCCGGCGTCGGGGGAGATCAACTCCAAGGTGACCGACCAGGCCGCTGCGACCGCTCGCGTCCGCGAGTGGGCTGCCGAGCAGGGTGAGGTCACCGAGGACGAGCTCGACGGACTCACCATCACCCATGAAGGCGCGCCGATGTGGTGGCTGAATGTCCGCGCGAGCAACACCGAACCGTTGCTTCGCCTGAACGTCGAAGCCGCCGACGATGAAACAATGACACGAGTGCGTGACGCTGCGCTGGCAGCGATCCGTTCCTGACGCCCGAGGAGAAGCTGATGACTGCACAAATCGACGGCTGGCTGCGCGAGATCCTGCGCTGCCCGGTCTGCACCGGTGAGTTGATCGACGGCACCGCCCCCGACGGCGCTGCGGAACTGCAGTGCGCCGGCGACTGCGAGCAGCCGGGGCAGCGCCGCGGTTACCCGATCCAGAACGGCATCCCGGTGATGCTCGCCGACGAGGCACGAGTCTTCACCGTCTGAGTCTTCGTCCGGCCGGCCGAAGGACACCGCGCACCGAGGAGGGTTCATGCCCGAACTGCAGGAATCGTGGGTCGACGACCCGGACGAACTGGCGTTGCGTGATTCGCGCGACACACTCCGGGCACTCGCCTCGGCCGGCGCACAGGTGCGCGAGAGCATCACTCTGTCGCAGGAAGCCGGCATCGAGCGCGTCGGTGATGGCACCCGTCCGCGCTCTGTGCTGGTGGCCGCTGTCGGCGGCACGAAGGTCGTCGGCGATGTGCTTCGGGTGCTGGCCGAAGCCGGTTCGCCGGTGCCTGTCGCGAGCCGCAGCAACGTTCCTCTCCCCGGATGGGTCGGACCGCTCGACATGGTGATCGCGGTGTCGTTGTCCGGACGTGCTCCCGGTCCGCTCGGGCTCGCCACCGAAGCTGCTCGGCGCGGTGCGTCACTGTTGACCGTGGGTGCGCAGGATTCACCGCTGGCAGACGTCACCCGTCAGGCCAGGGGAGTTCACGTCGGAGTCGGACGTGGGAGGTCTTCCAGCCGGACCGCGCTCTGGTCGTTGCTCACCCCAGTACTGCTGGGTGCCCATCAGCTCGGGATCGCCGATGCGTCAACCGACGCGCTGAGCGAGGCGGCGACGGCGCTCGATCAGAAGGCGGAAGAGTGCCGTCCGTCGTCCGAGTCGTTCGTGAATCCGGCGAAATTGGCCGCTGCGACGCTTGCCCCGACGGTGCCGATGATCCTGGGTGACGGCGCGTTGGCCGGCGTGGCTGCGGTTCGGGCGGCCGGCATGCTGGCCCGGACGGCTCGGGTGCCTGCGTCATACGGCTCACTTCCCGATGCCGCGTCCGAAGTCGTGGCGTGCTTCGACGGACCGTTCACCGCCGGCGGTGGGAACGGCACTACGGCCGGCCGCGAGGCCGACATCTTCGCCGACCCGTTCCTGGACGGGCCGGCCCAACCCCGGCTGGGCCTGTTGATGCTTCGGGACGTCGCGAGCGAGAACCCGGATTCACTGCGTCAGGTCGCGCTCGCCGACGCGGTCAAGGCAGAAGCTGATGCGGCCGGATGCAAGATCGTCGAACTCGTTGCGGCGCAAGGACATCCGATCGCGCGCCTCGCCGGGCACCTGGCGATGGTCGACTACATCGCGACCTACCTTGCCATCGGCACCGGTATCGACCCGTCGATCTCGCCGCACGTCGCCGACCTGCGCGACCGCACCCGCGGCTTCTGAGCGACGAAGGATCGTCCCCACTTTCGCTGGTTGAGCCCTGCGCCCGAGGTACGAGGGCGCAGTCGTCTGCGCTGCTCAAGCAGCGGAACGCGTCCGGCGCCGCCGGTCGACCAGCACCACGGTGCCGACCATCATCGCGACGAGCGCGAACACCACGAACGTGAACTGCGCCGGCGTGAAGACGTACTTGTCGTTGTAGGCGACGGGGATGTGCTCGGCGTCCGTCGCCGCGCGACCGAAGGTGAAGTCGCTGACGATCTGCTTGTGCGGAGCATCGAAGCCCTGTTCGAGCACAGTCAGGTAGGGCGCCTTCGCCACTGCATCCCGGATGGGTGCCGTCACGGTGCCACGGCGCTTGCGCATGTCAGCAGCGAACCTCGTCTCCACCGAGGTGGAGCGAGCGGAAGAGTCGGTGCGCTGCACACGGCGGTCACTCAGCACATACGTCGTCACGACCGGGTCGATCGTCGCTGCCTGCGACAGCAGCATCGGGTAGACGAACTGCTTGTCGGCGTAACTCATCGTCACCGGCGGAATGCCTCCGTCGAGTTTCCTGCCGGCCGAGGTCAACTGCATCGCCACGAACGCCCAACCCTTCGCGACGTACTGGTCGAGGATGTGCTGAACAGCCGGACGCACCGTGTAGCCGCGAGTGCTCAACCATTGCCTCAGCGATGCCGGGTCGCCGGCCTTGAGCGTCGTTGCACGCAACGGACCGAGATCGATGCTGGACAGCTCCTGGACGCCGCTGCCTGCGGGAGCACCGTCTCGAGTCGCTGCACCGGACACCCCTGTGTCGCCGTCACTGCCGATGAGGTGCCAACGGTCCTTGCGGATGGGGCGGGTGGCTCGATCGAGGGCGAGGAAAGTGTCGTTGTCCGCGAGTGAGACCGTCGCCGGTGCCGGCGTGGGCACCACCAGACCGGCATCGCCGACCTCGGAGCGCACCAGCAGACTCATCGTCACGTCCGTGCGGCCACCCGAATGCACCACCAATGCCTTCTCGGTCGGCACGGTCAGGCTCGATCCCTCGCGCACGAACATCCCGCCGCACGCGCAAGCGTCCGCCGTCGGGAGTGCGAAGAGGCCGGTCACCGTCGTGAGCACGGCAGCCAGCACCAGGCGAAGCACCTGCCTCGTGGTGAATCTCATCTCAGCCCCCGTAGTCTCGCTCTCGTGACCCACGATGTGACCCACGACTCATCCGGAATGTCGTACGGCGATTACCTCGACCTCGACACCCTTCTGGACGCCCAGCACACCCGCGCCGTTCCGCCGCAGCACGATGAGCTGCTGTTCATCATTCAGCATCAGACCAGCGAACTCTGGTTCAAACTCGTCATCCACGAACTGCGCTCGGCACGCGAACTGATCGCCGCCGACCAGTTGGCGCCGGCATTGAAACGACTGGCCAGGGTCAAGCACATCCAGGCGACGCTGAGCCAGCAGTGGACCGTCCTGGCGACGCTCACGCCGAGCGAATACGCCCAGTTCAGAAGGTTTCTTGCGACCTCGAGCGGTTTCCAGTCGCTGCAGTACCGCATCGTCGAGTTCATGCTCGGCAACAAGAACCCCGACATGGTCAAGGTCTTCGAAGGGCGCACGAACGCCATCGCCGAACTCGAGCGCGAACTGCACGAACCCAGCCTCTACGACGTCTTCCTGCAACTACTCGCTCGCCGCGGGTTGCCGGTGCCGCCCGAACTGCTCGACCGCGACTGGTCGCGGCCCTATCCGGCCTCGGAGGAACTCGTCGACGTGATCGCGAGCATCTACCGCAAGCCCGACGAGTACTGGGACATCTACGAAACCTGCGAGGAACTCGTCGACCTGGAGGACAACTTCCAGCTGTGGCGATTCCGCCACCTGAAGACCGTCGAACGGATCATCGGCATGGGACGCGGCACCGGAGGCAGCGCAGGCGTCCCCTTCCTGCGCCGCGCCCTCGAGCAGACCTTCTTCCCCGAGCTCTACGCCGTGCGTGGGCGCATCGCCGAAGGGACGATCGGTTCGTGATCGACGAACTCGTGCGCCGGGCGATGGACCTCGACCTCGACGACCCGTTACAGCACTTCCTGGACGATTTCGTCCCGGCGAAGCAGGGTCGCCTGGCCGCCTACCTCGACGGCAACTCGCTGGGCCGCCCGACGAAGGCCGCCCAGTCGGCACTGGCCGAACTGGTGACCGATGCCTGGGGGAGCGAGTTGATCCGCGGCTGGACCGACGGCGACGACCCCTGGATGCAGTGGCCCGAGCAGACCGGCGACCTCATCGCCGATGCCTGTCTCGGAGCCGCTGACGGACAGACCGTCGTGGCCGACTCGACCACCGTCATGCTCTACAAGCTTGCGCGAGCTGCCGTCGACGCGGCTCCGGACGGACGCGACGAGATCGTCCTCGACACCGACAATTTCCCGACCGATCGCTATGTGCTGGAAGGGATTTCGCGCGAACGTGGCTTGACCCTTCGGTGGATCGATGCCGACCCCGACACCGGCGTCACGCCCGATCAGATTGCCGCAGTGGTGGGGGAGCGCACCGCGCTCGTGGTGCTCAGTCACGTCGCCTACCGCTCCGCATGGCTGGCCGACATGCTGGCGATCACGAAGATCGTCCACGACGCCGGCGCCCTGGTGCTGTGGGATCTGTGCCACTCGGTCGGGGTCGTTCCCATGCAACTGGACGAGTGGGGTGTCGACCTCGCGGTTGGCTGCACCTACAAGTACCTCAACGGTGGCCCCGGCGCACCGGCCTTCGGTTACGTCGCGCGGCGCCATCATGGCAACCTGCGCCAGCCGATCCATGGCTGGATGGGACGAGCCGAACCGTTCGAGATGGCGCCCGGTTACGTGCCCGCCGGTGGTATCCGGTCACTGGTGAGCGGCACGCCGCCGATCGTCGGCATGGTGCCGGTGCGAGCCGGTGTGCAGATGGTGCAGCGTGCGAAGGTCGAGGCGATCCGGGAGAAGTCCGTCGCGTTGACCGAGTTCGCGATAGAGGTGCACGATGCGTGGCTCGCCCCGCTGGGTGTGCGACTGGCGTCGCCTCGCGATGCTAAGCGGCGAGGAGGGCACATCACGTTGTGCCGCAACGACTTCCGAGAGGTCTATCGGCAGCTGTGGGACGACGGTGTGATCCCCGACTTCCGTGCTCCCGACGGCATTCGGATCGGCCTGGCGCCACTGACGACCCGGTTCACCGATGTCACCACGAGCATGGAGCTCATTCGCGGTTCACTGGGCTGAGAGTCGACCGTCCCGGCTGATTCGGAGTCTGCACTTAGTGCAGGCTAACCTTACGCCGTGCTGCTGGAACCGGCGTTCGCCTCGCCGCGCCTTCCTGCGTTCGCGAGCTCGACGCGGACGCAGCTCGACGCCTGCGCGATCACGGTCAACGGACGCGACATCAGCCGCGCGGAATTGACCGACCTTGTGCACACGCGGGCGGCGCTGTTGCCCGATCGCCTCGACGGCCGCTGTCTGGTCCACATCCCGTTCGAGCGCACGCTCGAGGCGGTCGTGTCCTATCTCGCCGTGCTGGAAGCCGGTCACGTCGCCCTGGTTCTTTCACCGGCTCCCAACGACGAGGTGCTGCAGGCCTACTCACCCGACTTCCGGCACCGCGACGACGCCTTCGAGCGGGTGTCCTACGACGGGCGGCCCACCCATCTGCTGCATGACGATCTCGCCGTGCTGACCAGCACGTCGGGCAGCACCGGATCGCCGAAACTGGTGCGCCTGTCGCACGACAACCTACGCGCGAACGCTGCCGGTATCGCCGAAGCGCTCGGCCTCACGCCGCAGGATCGGGGCATCACGGCCCTGCCGCTGTTCTATTGCTACGGGCTGTCGGTGCTGCACTCACACCTGATGGCGGGCGCGTCCATCGTGCTGCACGACGGATCGTCGATCGACGACGAGTTCTGGGACGTCGTTCGCCGCGAGCGCGTCAGCAACGTCCCGCTGGTGCCGCACTCGGCCCAGTGGATGCTCGAGCACGACGTGCTCGACGCAACCTTCCCCGACCTGCGGATGCTCACCCAGGCCGGCGGACGATTGGCGCCCGAGGCGGTGACCCGTCTTTCCCGTGCTGGAGCCGCACAAGGCATCGACCTGCGGGCCATGTACGGACAGACCGAGGCCACAGCCCGGATCGCCATCGCACCCGCCGGGGCCGCATCGACGCACCCCGACACCGTCGGAGTCGCCATCCGAGGCACCCAGGTGCGGCTGGATCACACTGTGCCGGAGGCGAATTCGGACGGCGTCGGCGAACTCGTCGTCACCGGAGACAGTGTGATGCTCGGCTACGCCGAACATGCGGACGATCTCGCACTCGGGCGCATGCAGCACGAACTGCGCACCGGCGATCTCGCACGCATCGACGACGACGGCGTCATCCGGATCGTCGGCCGACGCAGTGGTTTCGTGAAGCTGATGGGTCTGCGGGTCGATCTCGGACGGGTCGAGCGCCTGCTCGGCGACGCCGGGTACGAGGCCGTCGTCGGCGGAGACGACACCGGCCTGCGCATCGCGGTGGCACCGCGGCTGCGGGAACTGCGCCAGGCCGCCAAGGTCCGCCGGGCGGCAGCCGTCGCGAGCGGGGTCGGCCCCGCCGTCATCGACGTCGCGGTCACGCCGATTCCACTGCTCGACAACGGCAAGGTCGACCGAATCGGCGCGGACGCACTCGTGCGCGCCGCCACCCGCGACGAGTGCTCGCAGACCCGTCGGGCGGTCGACGGCGCCGGTACGGGTGCGACGGTGTCCATGGTCGCCGCGACGATCGGCGACGTGCTTGCGCTCGACGCCGTCGACCCCGACAAGTCGTTCGTCGAACACGGGGGCGACTCACTGACCCACGTCCCGGCGACCGCGCGTCTCACCGCATTGGTCGGGGATCTACCGCGCGACTGGCACCGGCGACCCGTCCGCGAACTCGCGACGGCAACCGCCCAACGACGAAGCACCATCGAGACCTCGGTCGTCGTCCGCGCCATCGCCGTGGTGATGATCTGTGCCTCTCACACCCAGGTGGTCGACCTCGCCGGCGGAGCGCACATCCTGCTCGCGCTCGCCGGCTGGAGCGCCGCCCGCTTCGGGCTGGCGCTGCCCGACACCGGACGCCGATGGCGCGCCACCCTACGATCGGTGATCGGCATCGGCGTCCCGACGGCCTGTGCCGCGTTCATCGGCATGGTGCTCACCGAACGCTACGGCTGGCCGAACGTGTTCATGCTCAACTGGCTGTTCGGCAGTACCAGCGACTCCCGGGTAGAATTGTGGTTCATCGACGCCCTCGTGTTGAGTCTGCTCGTGCTCACCGCACTCGTCACGATCCCGGTGGTCGCGAGGGCACGGGATCGCGACCCTTGGCGTCTGTACTTGCTGATCGCCGCTCTCGCCCTGGTGCCCCGGTTCGTCACGCAGGCCGTCACCGATCGCCCCATCGACGGACTGCCGTACACCGTGTTCTGGATCGTCGCCACCGGCGCGGCGCTCGCGCACGCCGACGACGTCGTCCGCAAGCTGGTCACGATCGCGGTCGTGGTGGCAGGCATCGCCACGTTGTTCCCCGACCCGCACCGCAGCCTGACGGTCGTCGCCGGCGTGACGGTGATTGCGTTCGTGCCTGAACTGCGCGTGCCAGTACGGATGATCGCGCCGATCGTGCTGCTCGCCTCGGCATCGCTGTACATCTACATCTTCCAGTTCCAGCTGTTCCAGGCCGTCCCGGACACCGGGATCGGGACCGTCACTGCGATCATCAAGACGCTCACCGGCCTGGCCGGTGGTTGCCTCATCTGGTGGCTCGCCGACCCAGCCGTTCGCCGGCTGCGCAATCGGCTTCCCGCCCAACCCGATCGGAAGGATCACTGACCGTGCAACCGAACGTGCGTCGACGCACCTTCATCGCGGGCCTCACGGCCGCCGCACTCACCCTGACCGCCTGTGGTGGCGGTGACGACGAGTTCAAGGCCGACCCCGACGCGCTGGTGATCTACTCCTCGCAGCACGAGAACGTCACCCAGGCGTGGGCTGAGGCCTTCACCGAGGCGACCGGGGTCAAAACCCAGATCCGCCCCGGCAAGGACTCCTCGATGGGGCAGCAGATCGTCGAGGAGGGCGCCAAATCGCCCGCCGACGTCTTCCTCACCGAGAACAGCCCAGCGATGACCGTGGTGTCCCGCGCGAACCTCCTCGCGCCCGTCGAAGCCGCGACGCTCGCCCAGCTGCCCCAAGGTTTCGCGCCGTCCAGCAAGGACTGGACCGCGATCGCCGCGCGCTCGACCGTCCTGGTCTACAACCCGTCCAAGATCAAGGAATCGGCGCTGCCGAAGTCGATGATGGACCTGCAGCATCCGCAGTGGAAGGACAAATGGGGCGGCGCACCGGGCGGCGCCGACTTCCAGGCGATCGTCGCCGGCATGCTGGCGATGAAGGGGAAGCCCGCGACGCAGGCGTGGCTGAAGGCGCTCAAGGCGAACGCGAAGATTTATCAGAACAATGTCGCCACCATGAAGGCCGTCAACGCCGGCGAGGTGCCGGTCGGGATCATGTACCACTACTACTGGTACCGCGACCAGGCGAAGACCAAGGAGGGCAGCAAGAACACCGAGCTGCACTACTTCAAGGGCGAGGACCCGGGCGCCTTCGTCAGCCTCTCCGCCGGTGGCGTGCTGAAGAGCTCGAAGAAGGCGGACAAGGCGCAGCAGTTCCTGAAGTTCATCACCGGGCTGCAGGGGCAGCAGGTGCTGACCGACAGCAAGTCGATGGAGTACGCCGTGGGCAAGGACGCCAAGTCCGACCCGGCGTTGCCCGCGCTCAACTCGCTGCAGGCGCCGAAGGTCGACCCCTTCAACCTCAACTCCGACATCGTGATCCAGATGATGACGGATGCGGGCATCCTCTAGAAGCCCCCTCGTCACGCTGCTCGCTGCCCTCGTTGCGGCGTCCATCGTGCTGCCGCTGATCGTCATCGCGGTGCAGGCGTTCTCGCTCGGCTGGGACGCCGCCGTCGAGTTCCTGGTGCGTCCTCGCATCGGTGAACTGCTGCAGCACACCGGCCTGCTGATGGTCGTGACCGTGCCGGCCGCCGTCCTGATCGGAGTCGGCGCCGCATGGCTGGTGGAACGTACCGACCTGCCGGCCGCCGGGATGTGGCGGACGTTGCTGCTCGCCCCCCTGGCTGTCCCGGCGTTCGTGAGTGCGTACGCCTGGGTCTCGGTGCGCCCGCAACTGAGCGGGTTCACCGGAGCCGCGCTGGTCACGACCTTCGCCTACTTCCCGTTCGTCTTCCTGCCTGTCGCAGCGCTGCTTCGCGTGCTCGACGGGGCCGACGAGAACATCGCCCGATCGCTCGGGCTGAACCGCAGGCAGGCCGTGCTGCGCACCGTGCTGCCGCGCCTGCGTCCGGCCATCTGCGGCGGAGCACTCATCGTCGCGCTGCACCTGCTCGCCGAGTACGGCGTGCTGGAGATGATGCGCTACCAAACCTTCACCACCGCGATCCTGCAGCAGTACGCGATCGGGTTCAGCGACGCACAGGGAAGTCTGCTGGCCGCTGTCCTGCTGCTGCTGTGCATTGTCGTCCTGACACTCGAGGTGGTGCTGCGCGGACGCGCACGCGTGGCTCGTGTGGGTGGCGGAGCGCCTGAACGTCCGCAGCGAGTCCCGCTGGGGCTGTGGAAGATTCCCTCGCTCTTGGCCCTGTCCGCGGTCGTCGCGGTGTCCGTCGTCGTCCCCGTTGTGCTGGTCGCCCGCTGGATGCTCACCGCGATCGGCAGGAACGCCGTCGACGTGCCGGCGCTGCTGCGGGTCACCGGCACGAGCCTGGGCCTGGCGGTCGCCGGCGGGCTCCTCGCGGTGCTCGCCGCGCTGCCGGGGGCCTGGTTGCTCAGTCGCCGCCGTGATCTGACCGCCATGAGCTTGGAGCGGATCACGTTCGTCGCGTCCGCATTGCCCGGAGTCGTGGTGGCGCTGGCGCTGGTGACGCTCAGTGTTCGCTGGGCCGACTGGCTCTACCAGTCGGTCGCGCTGCTGGTGCTTGCTTACGTGATTCTGTTCGTGCCACGGGCGATGGTCACGCTGCGTGCCGGGCTCGCGGCGGCGCCACCGGAACTGTCGGAGGCATCCCGTTCGCTCGGTGTCGGCGGTGCCGGGACGTTCGCGCGCGTGGTCTTTCCGCTGGCGCTGCCGTCCTTTCTGACCGGGTTCGTACTGGTGGCGCTCGCGGTGTCCACCGAACTGACTGCGACCCTGCTGCTGGCTCCCACCGGCACGCGGACACTTGCTCTGGCCTTCTGGGGTGCGAGTGACGAACTAGACTACGTGACCGCGGCGCCTTACGCGGTCATGATGATCGCGCTGTCCGTGCCGATGACGCTGCTGCTGCGACGGCAACTGCGCCGCACAAGCAGCCGTGTGAGCCCGAAGGAGATGGCGTGAGCGACGTCGAGGTGCGAGGTCTGCGCACCGGCTACGGTTCGACGCCGGTGCTGCACGACATCGACCTGCTGGTTCGTTCCGGCACCACGACCGCCGTGCTCGGCGACTCCGGCAGCGGAAAGTCGACCCTGCTGAAGGCGATCGCCGGCTTCCTCGTACCGCTGGCCGGGTCGGTCCTCATCGACGGCCAGGTGGCCGCCGACGGCAAGACGTTCGTCGCACCGGAAAAGCGTGGTATCGGCTATGTGCGCCAGGACGGCGGACTCTTCCCCCACCTGTCGGTTGCCGGAAACATCGCCTTCGGACTACCGTTCCCGCGCCGTAAGCACCGTGGACGCGTCCTGGAACTGCTCGAAATCGTAGGTCTGCCAACCGAACTCGCAGACCGTCGTCCGGATCAGCTGTCGGGTGGACAGCAGCAACGGGTCGCGCTGGCGCGCGCGCTGGCACTCTCGCCCACGGTGGTGCTGCTCGATGAACCCTTCTCCGCGCTCGACACCGCGCTGCGGGAAGCAACCCGCGAAGCCACCGCGCAGGCGCTGCGCGAGACCGGCGCGACTGCACTGCTGGTGACCCACGACCAGCCGGAGGCGCTGTCGTTCGCCGACGAGGTCGCCGTGCTGCGCGACGGACGCTTCCGCCAAGTCGCGCCACCGCGCACCGTCTACGGCTCACCGGTCGATCCCCACGTCGCCACCTTCCTCGGCGAGGCGATGATCCTGCCGGGCACCCCGTCGCAGGGGAAGGTGCACTGCCGGCTCGGCGATCTGACGGTCGCCGGATTCATGCCCTCCGGCGCCTGTGAGGTCATGGTGCGTCCCGAGCAGGTGCAGGTGTCACCGGCCGGCACCGGGGCGGTGGACGCCGTCGTCGAGTCGTGCGTCTACTACGGTCACGATGCGTTGATGAACCTACGCATCGGGCACAGCGACACGGTCAAGGCTCGAGTGGTCGGTGCCGACTCGATGGAGCCGGGCGAGCACGTTGCGCTGACGGTACGGGGCCCGGTGCGGGTCTTCGCGGCCCAGGACTGAACCTCAGCCCGTCGGCGCCTGCCAGTCGACGCGGGTACCGCCTTCGGGGCGGGGTTCCACCTTGCAACTGCCGCCACGGGCAACGGCGCGGTCGCAAATGTTCGCCAGGCCGCTGCGCCTGGACACCGTCTGGTCGATGCCGACTCCGTTGTCCTGCACAGTGATTCGCACACCTGATGCGTCGACACCAATGCGTGCGGTCGTGACGTCGGCGTGAGCATGCCTCGCCACGTTGGCGAAGCACTCACGCAGCACGGTGAGAATGTCGGCGGCGAGTTCGTCGGACAGACATGAGATATCGCCGTGCAGTTCGATCTGCGCGGCGTGTCCCATCGCGGTCGCGCTGTCGTTGGCCAACGCATTCAGCTGGGCGGGAAGGGTCAGGGCTACCGGTCCGGTCTGCAGCTCGAAGATCGTGCGGCGGATCTGTTTGATCGTCTCGTCCAGGTCGTCGACCACCCGGTTGATGCGTGGCTGAGCGGCAGCCGGAAGCGAACCCAGCGTGGCCTGCACCGACAGACCGGTGGCGAACAGGCGTTGGATCACCACGTCGTGCAGGTCGCGGGCGATACGGTCGCGGTCCTCGAGCACCGCCAGTCGCTCCAGTTCGGCACGCCGACGGCCGAGCAACCAGGCTCCGGCGACGCGATCGGCCAGCGAACGTCCTTGTTCGACGATCGGGTCGCGCACGGTGTCCTTGCCGCCCCGCCAGACCAGTTCCATTGCGCACAGACGTTCGCCACCCGCCTCGATCACCAGTAATAGTCCGGTGTCGCGGGCCGGGATGAGTCCCCAGGCGCTCAACTCGTCGTCGGTCAACAGGCGGGTCGACTCGTCGGGTGCGTCACGCAGGCGTACCAGGTCTGCGCCCACGACCGACCGGAGATGCTGGCTCAGTCGTTGCCAGACGTCCGTCGTCCAGCCCTCCTTTTCGATGATGTCGACCGCGTCCACTCCCGCCTGCAGCCACCGTTCCCGCGCGGTGGCTGCCTGGAACAGCTGTGCGTTGTCGATCGCGATCGATGCCGCCGCCGCAAGGGACTGGGTGATCGCGAGATCCTCGTCGGAGAACTCGTTCGCTCCGATTTTCTCGGTCAGATAGAGATTGCCGAACACCTTGCCGCGACCCTGTACCGGAACACCGAGGAAGCTTTCCATGTGTCTGTGCGCGGCAGGCATGCCCACCGACACGGGGTGGTCGGTCATCTTCGCCATCCGGATGGGACGCGGGTCGTCGATCAGCAGACGCAGGATTCCCCGGCCGTGCGGAGTCTCCCGGATCGGGCACTTCGACGCGTCGACACCGTGGAAGATGAGCCCGTGCAACTCGCCTGCGGTGTCGACGATTCCGAGCGCGCCGTAGCGGGCTCCGACGAGTTCACATGCGGTGCGGACAATGTTGTCGAGGACGCTCTCGAGCTCGAGTTCCCCGGTGACCTGGGCGACCGCGTCCAGAACCCGCCGGATCGGATCAGCGGTGGGCAGCAACCGTTCGGGCATGCGTCCGACCCTAGGCGGTGCCCACCGTGGTGCCCTTCACCGGTGGGCCGAGGTGAAGCTCGGTGAGAGTGATGATCGTCGGGAAAAGGCACACTATGCAAGGGGATTCAGGCGCGAGGACGCCGGTCGCCACCACGCTGCACCCGCCGCCGTCCGTTCTCACGTCGTCGACCTGAAAGGCGACCACGTCGCCGGTCTCTGCGGCGCGGGCGAGTGTCTGGTCGTTGCTGCGCAGCAAGATGCGGTCGTCGTCGGTTCCACAACGCACGACCAGGACGACCGGGAGAGCGCCGCGCGACAACGCGACGCGGCCGAGACCGACGGTGTTGATGAGCGTGTCGATCGACGACCGGCTCTGCGCGGGCAGGATCGTCTGCTGAGCCATGACACAAGTGTTGTGAGTCACGGTGGAGACCTCCAGGGACCAAGGTCCCGAGGGGACGACTGGCAGAATGCGGAACGTGAGCACCTCGACGAACACTCCCGTGAAGATCTACCTGGTCGACGACCACGAGATCGTCCGCCGGGGGTTGGCCGAGGTGCTGTCGCAGGACAGCCGCTGCGAGGTCATCGGCGACTCCGGTTCCGCCGTCGAAGCCATTGCGCGGATCCCCGCCCTGCGCCCGGACGTCGCGGTGCTCGACGGCCGCCTGGGTGACGGCACGGGAATGGACGTCTGCCGCGAGGTGCGCTCGATCGACCCGCACATCCATTGCGTCATCCTCACGTCCTACGACGACGACGAGGCGATGATGCAAGCCATCCTGGCGGGGGCTCAGGCGTACGTTCTCAAGCAGATCCGCGGCAACGAGCTCGTCGATGTCGTGCTGCGCGTGGCCGCAGGGGAGAACCTGCTGGACGACGGCGCCGCCCGCGAGGTGCGTGACCGGATCGCCGCGACCGACATCTCGCATCACCCGGCGCTGGAGGAACTCACCGAACAGGAACGCAGGGTGCTGCTGCTGGTCGCCGACGGGATGACGAACCGGCAGATCGCCGGCGAACTGTTCCTCGCCGAGAAGACGGTGAAGAACTACATCACCAGCATCCTGGCCAAACTCGGCCTCGGCTCCCGCACCCAGGCGGCCGTCCTCGTCGAGCGGTTACGCACCCACGCCTTATCAGCACCGAACGTCCGCAACTTGTCATAGGTGACCCGCGCGTCCTGCGGACAGTCGAGATCGAGTGTCCGCGGGACTGGTCAGCTGACCCGCGAGTTCTGCGGACCTTTCACTCCGCCGACTCGGCTCGTCTGCCTTCGAGGTGAGCGCGCTCGACAGGGTTGTCGCAGTGGGCGATTGCTTCGTCGTAGGCGGTCCGTGCCGAACGACCGGTGATGCGAGTGCCGGGTGATCGAGGAGACCGAGTCCCTCGGCGATCTCGTCGTGGTGCCAACGGCTCCGGTCCTGATCGGCGAGGAGGACGAGCGTGCCGTCCACGACACGAGCATCGCGTCGCGCGTGCTGCAGCAGCATCAACGCCAGCAACGCCTCGTCCATCCGCCGGCTATGGCGATGCTCGGTGTCCTCGGCCTGTCGAAGCAGTTCGTCCGACCGGCTGCGGGCAGTGTTCTCGGCCCGCAGCGCATCGATCAGGCGACGGCTCGCGACGGTCATCAACCAACCGGTCGGGTTGGTCGGACGGCCGTCTCGTCGCCACGTCCGCACTGCCGCCTCGCAGGCGTCCGCCAACGCGTCCGCGGCGAGGTCCACTCGCCCAGTGCGTCGCACCAGCAGCGCGGTCAGGCGCCCCCAGTCGCGGCGCACTGCCTCGGCGAGTGCGTCGGCGGCGTCCGCATCGTTCACACCGGGTCGACCACCGGCGCGACCTGGATGTCGTAGGCGGGCAACAGACGCAGCAGCTCGAACAGTGTGTCGAGATCGGGACTCTCGACGAGGTAGAAGCCGCCCAGCCCCTCGATCGCTTCCGCGTAGGGACCGTCGGTGATCGAGACCTGACCGGCACGCGAGCGCATCACCTTCGCATCTCCAGGCGAGCCCAGTGCCTCGCCGGCGAGGATCTGGACGCCGCTGCGCTGGGCGCACGCGGCGTCGAATGCGCCGAACTTCTCTATCGAGGCGGTTTGTTGCTGTGGCGACTGCTCGTTCCAGGGGATCTCTTCGCCGTCGCCCATCAGCAACACCAGGTACTTCATGTCGAGCTCCTCTCGGTGGGTGAGTCTCGCGCGATTCGCGATCTCGACACCATGTCGTGCGGAGACGTCCGAAATCGACAACACACTGAAAAATTCTTTCCGAGCACGACGCTGTCACACAAGAACAACTGCAGGCCGCGAGTTCGAATCGACGGGGACCGAGCGTCAGCTCTTCTTGGGAGCTCCCGGACGTGCGTAGCGCCACCAGGTGATGGCGATGCACATGACCGCCCAGGCGACACCCAGCCAGTAGAAGGCCGGGCCACCCATCGTGGTGATGCCGATACCGAACAGGAACGGACCGAACGCCGCGATGGCAGCCGTCCAGCCGATCACACCGCCGGCCTGGCGCCGCTCGAAGATCATCGGCATCTGTTTGAAGGTGGATGCGTTGCCGATGCCGGAGAAGAAGAAGATCGCGAGCATCCCGAACAGGAACTGGTTGAAGCCCGAGTCCAGGGCTGCGGCGGACGAGGTGTCCGGCGTCAGGCCCGGGATCGTGTAGATGATCGAGGCGACCAGTCCGATGCCGGAGATGAGCGACCAGATCGCTCCGCCCATGCGGTCGGTGAGCGGGGAGAACAGCACGCGAGCACCGGCACCGATGAGCGGGCCGAGGAAGACGAACTTCACCGGGTCGGGCAGCGTGTAACCCTCGACCAAGACTCTTGCGGCAGCACCGGATCCGCTGACGATCTCGCTGTTACCGGTGCCGTACAAGTCGGCCATGAGCAGACCGAACTGCGCGGACAGGCCGGCGAACGTGCCGAAGGTCATGATGTAAAGCAACGTCATCCACCAGGTGTCCTGGTTCTTGAAGATGTCGAACTGCTGCTTGACGTTCGCATGGATCGGCACCGACTTCAGCATCGTCCAGGCCAGGATCGCGCCGATTATCATCAGCGGGATCCAGACGAACGCGGCGTTCTGATACCAGACCTGCTGACTGGCCTTGCCCGGCGACTTCATCATCTGGCTGCCGCCGAAGATGGCCAGGCCGCTCATCGCGATCAGGTACGGCGTGGTCAGCTGGACGATCGAGACGCCGAAGTTGCCCAGGCCCGCCTGCAGGCCGAGCGCGGTGCCCTGCTTGGACTTGGGAAAGAAGAACGAGGTGCTCGGCATGAAGCCGGAGAAGGCGCCTCCACCGATACCGGCGAGGAAGGCCAGCACCATCAGCTCCCAGTACGGAGCGGTGGGGTTCTGGACGCGGACGCCCCAGCCGAGGGTCGATGCGACCAGGAGCAGGGTGGTCAGCGACACCATCTTGCGGGTGCCCATGATGGGCGGCAGCACCATCCAGATCAGGCGCAGCAGACCGGCGGCGAGGCCGGGCATCGCGGCCATCCAGTACAGCTCGGACTTCGTCCAGCTGTACCCGAGGGCATTGAGCTTGGGGATGATCGCGCTGGGCAGGAACCAGGCGATGAACGCCAGGGTCAGGCAGAAGGTCGTGATCCACAGGGTGCGCCAGGCGAGACCGGAGTCCCACTGCTCACTCTCGGGATCCCATTCCTCGAGCCACTCCTTGCCGCGGCGTTGCGGCGCGGTCGTACTGGTCATCGTTCTGCTCCAACTGTTTCGGGCCGCTCGATGCGGTCGGCGATTTCGGGGGAGTGCTCGCGGTGCATGCGCAGGACGGTCAGGTGCATCCAGATCGCGCAGAGGGCCGTGAGCAGGAAGAGGACGAAGAAGGTGCTGGACGGGAAGCCGGACCACTGTTTGGTGTAGGCGAACAGCGGGGGCAGGACGAATCCGCCGAGACCACCGAACATGCCGACCAGGCCACCGACCGAACCGACGTTGTCGGGGAAGTACTCGGGGATGTGCTTGTAAACAGCGGCTTTTCCGATACCCATCGCGCAGCCGAGCAGGAACACCAGCACGGCGAACGGGGCGATGCCGAGGTTCCAGGCAAGGTGCTGACTGGTGTGGCCGTCCGGGTGCGCGATGACCAGGTGGCCGTTCGGCATCATCAGGATGCCGGTGGTCACCAGCATGACGCCGAAGGTGAGATACATGACCTTGCGGGCGCCGAGGCGGTCGGAGAACGCGCCGCCCACCGGACGTAACAAGGACGCCGGGAAGATGAAGGTGGCGGTCAGCAGAGCAGCGTCGTGCAGCGAGACGCCGAAGTTGTCGACGTAATACTTCGGCAACCAAGCCGACAACGCGACGTACGCACCGAACACCGCGGCGTAATACAGGCTGAAGCGCCACACCCGCATCTGCTTCAGCGGCTCGAGCATCTCGCCGATCGGCTTGCACGCCGACGCTGAACAGGTTGCCGGCGAAGCCGACCAGGAAGGCCAGCATCAGCAACATGCCGTAGCTGTGTGCGTGCGCGACCAGGTAGCAGGGGATGGCCGTCAGCAGCAGCATCGCGATCGTGACGACGCGTCCACCGATGCGGTCGGTGAGCATCCCGGCGGGCAGGCGCCACAGCGAACCGTTCAGGACGGCGACCGCGCTGATCCAGGCCAGCTGCGGGTCGCTGAGCTTCAACTCCTTCTGGATCGGCACACCGAGGATGCCGAACATCAGCCACACCGCGAACATCAACGTGAAGGCGATCGTGGACATCACCAGGACCCTGGTGGAACCCCGCGACGTGCCGGCCGGGATGGTGCTGGATGCCGTAGCGGACATCGCGTGAGTGCTCCTTGAATCATTCGGGGCGCACGGCAGACAACCGTGCATTACACAAATTAGGAGGATGGACGCGTCCGCAATAGGGACGTTGGTCCTCTTCCGGACGGTTCTGTTCCTCCCTACTGTCAAGGGAGTTGGGACAGCTGTGCCGAGTGTGAGGAATTGATCCGATGTCGATCGACGACCCGATGACCAATGCGCTGTTGCGCACGCGGCGTCATTTCAAGCCGCAGAAGGTGTCGCCGGACCTGCGCACCCTCTATAAGGAGGGCGGCCGTTCGGGTGATGCGTTCTACCGCGACCGTTGGGCACACGACAAGGTAGTCCGCTCGACCCATGGCGTGAACTGCACCGGGTCCTGTTCGTGGAAGGTGTACGTCAAGGACGGCATCATCACCTGGGAGGCGCAGCAGACCGACTACCCCAGCGCCGGGGCCGACAAGCCCGAGTACGAACCGCGCGGCTGCCCGCGTGGCGCCGCGTTCAGTTGGTACACCTACAGCCCGACCCGGGTGCGCTACCCGTACGTGCGCGGTGTGCTGCTGGAGATGTTCCGTGCGGCGAAGGCCGAGCACGGCGGCGACCCGGTGCTGGCCTGGGCCTCGATCGTCGAGGACCCGAAGAAGGCCCGTCGGTACAAGCGCGCTCGCGGCAAGGGCGGCCTGGTGCGGGCTACCTGGGAGGACGTCGTCGAGATCGTGGCGGCCGCCCACGTTTACACGGTCAAGCAGTACGGTCCCGACCGCATCGCCGGCTTCTCACCGATCCCGGCCATGTCGCCGGTGTCCTACACCTCCGGTGCTCGCTTCCTCGAACTCGTCGGCGCGCCCATGCTGTCGTTCTACGACTGGTACGCCGACCTGCCCAACGCCTCGCCGCAGATGTTCGGCGACCAGACCGACGTCCCCGAGTCCGGTGACTGGTGGGACGCGGGCTACCTGATCATGTGGGGCTCGAACGTCCCGCTGACCCGTACGCCCGACGCGCACTGGATGACCGAAGCCCGCTATCGCGGCCAGAAGGTCATCGCCGTCGCCCCCGACTACGCCGAGAACGTGAAGTTCGCGGACGAGTGGGTCACCGCCGCGCCCGGCACCGACGGGGCGCTCGCGATGGCGATGGGCCACGTCGTGCTCAAGGAGTTCTTCGTCGAGCAGCAGGTGCCGTTCTTCGAGGAATACAACAAGCGCTTCACCGACCTGCCGAACCTGGTCGCCTTGACCCAGGGCCCGGACGGCGTGCTGCGGCCGGGCAAGTACCTGGTGGCAGGCGATGTCGAAGGCGGACCGAAGTCCGACTCCGAGAACGCCATGTGGAAGACCGCCGTATTCGACTCCAACACAGGAGAATTGGCAATCCCGAACGGATCCATCGGGGACCGTTACGGCGAGGAGGGTATGGGCAGGTGGAACCTCGAACTCGAGGGAATCGACCCGCTGCTCAGTGTCTACGACACCCGTGACGACGCCGTCGAGGTCGAGCTTCCGCGCTTCGACGCCGGCGACGGAAAGGTCGCCTACGAGAGCCGGGGTGTCCCCGTCCGCCGCGTCGGCGAACGTCTGGTCACCACCGTCCTTGACCTCATGCTGGCGCAGTACGGCGTCGGACGTGAGGGCCTGCCGGGTTCGTGGCCGACCGGCTACCACGACCCGTCCGCACCGGCCACTCCGGCCTGGCAGCAGGAACACACCGGTGTGCCGGCGCAGCAGGTCGAACGCCTGGCGCGCGAGTGGGCGCAAAACGCGATCGACACGGGCGGCCGCGGCATGATCCTGATGGGCGCAGGCGTGAATCACTGGTTCCACTCCGACCAGATCTACCGCGCGATGCTGGTGCTGACCACGATCACCGGTTGCCAAGGACGCAACGGCGGCGGCTGGGCGCACTACGTCGGCCAGGAGAAGATCCGACCGATCATGGGCTTCCAGCACATGGCGTTCGCGCTCGACTGGCACCGCCCGCCACGGCACATGAACCAGACCTCCTACTGGTACGTGCACACCAGCCAGTACCGCTACGACACCCACAACGCCGACGACCTGGACGCCGGCACCGGCATCTTCGCCGGCAAGGGAGTGATGGACCTGCTCGCGCAGTCGGCCCGCCTCGGCTGGAGTCCGAGCTACCCGACCTTCGACCGCAGCAGCCTCGACATCGCCGACCAGGCCGAGGCCGCCGGAATGGAGGTTCCTGCGTACGTCGCGTCCGAATTGAAATCCGGTGCAATGAAATTCGCGGTCGAAGACCCGGAGAACCCGGTCAACTACCCGCGCGTGCTGTCGTTGTGGCGCTCCAACCTGCTCGGCAGCTCGGCGAAGGGCAACGAGTACTTCCTGCGTCACCTGCTCGGCACCGACAGTGCCGCGACGGCGCTCGAGGCCTCGCCGGAGCACCGTCCGACGTCCGTCGAATGGGCCGACGAGGCGGGCGAGGGCAAGCTCGACCTGCTGATGACCATCGACTTCCGCATGACCAGCTCGACGATCCTGTCGGACGTCGTGCTGCCGGCGGCGACCTGGTACGAGAAGCACGACCTGTCGACCACCGACATGCACCCGTTCATCCATTCCTTCAACCCGGCGATCAACCCGCCGTGGCAGACGAAGTCGGACTGGGAGGCGTGGAAGGCTGTCGCGAAGAAGTTCAGCGAACTCGCCGTCGAGCACCTCGGCACGCGCAAGGACGTCATCGCCAAGCCGCTGTGGCACGACACCCCCGAGGCCATGGCCACCGTGCACGGTGAGGTGAAGGACTGGAAGTTGGGGGAGTGCGAGCCGATCCCGGGCAAGACGATGCCGGTCATCGCCGTCGCCGAACGTGACTACACCGCGGTCTACGACAAGATGACGACCATCGGCCCGTTGCTGGAGAAGGTCGGCATGCTCACCAAGGGCGTCGCCTACCAGGTCGGACGCGAGGTCGACATCCTGCGGCAGCGCAACGGGGTCGCGATGAGCGGCGCCGGCAAGGGACAGCCGAAGGTCGAGACCGACGTCCAGATGGCCGACGCCATGCTGCACCTCGCGGGCGTCTCCAACGGTCACCTGGCCACCCAGGGATTCAAGTTCCTGGAGAAACGCACCGGCACCCAGCTGGCCGACCTGTCGGCCGAGCACGAGGGCAAGCAGATCACCTTCGCCGACACCCAGGTCTCACCGGTTCCGGTGATCACCTCACCGGAGTGGTCCGGTTCGGAGTCCGGCGGACGCCGGTACAGCCCGTTCACCATCAACATCGAGCGCAAGAAGCCGTTCCACACCCTCACCGGGCGGCAACAGTTCTATGTCGACCACGACTGGTTCATCGGGATGGGCGAGGCGTTGCCGGTGTACCGGCCACCGCTGAACATGACCCAGTTGTTCGGTGAGGCACCGATCGGTGAGCAGAACGAACTCGGTGTCTCGGTGCGCTACCTCACGCCGCACAACAAGTGGTCGATCCACAGCGAGTACCAGGACAACCTGTTCATGCTGTCGCTGTCGCGCGGTGGCCAGTCGGTCTGGATGAGCGACCGCGACGCCGACAAGGTCGGCATCAAGGACAACGACTGGATTGAGATGGTCAACCGCAACGGTGTCGTGGCGGCGCGGGCGATCGTCAGCCACCGCATGCCCGAGGGCACGGTCTACATGCACCACGCACAGGACCGGCTCATCGACGTCCCGCTCACCGAGCGCGACCGCAAGCGCGGCGGAATCCACAACAGCCTCACCCGAATTCTGTTGAAGCCCAACCACATGGTCGGTGGCTACGCCCAGCTGGCCTACTTCTTCAACTACATCGGGCCGATCGGGAACAACCGTGACGAGGTCACGATGATCCGCAAGCGCACCACCCCCGTCGAGTACTGAGCCAGCGGGAAAGTAGAGGAGACGAAGACATGAAGATCATGGCTCAGATGGCGATGGTGATGAACCTCGACAAGTGCATCGGGTGCCACACCTGCTCGGTCACCTGCAAGCAGGCATGGACCAACAGGGCCGGCACCGAGTACGTGTGGTTCAACAACGTCGAGACCCGTCCCGGCCTCGGCTACCCACGCACCTACGAGGACCAAGAGGAGTGGAAGGGCGGCTGGACCCTCGGCAAGAACGGCAAGCTCCAGCTCAAGGCCGGCGGTCGGTTGAAGAAGCTGGCGAACATCTTCAGCAACCCCAAGATGCCCTCGATCGACGACTACTACGAGCCGTGGACGTACGACTACGAGACGCTGCTGACCTCGCCGGCCACCAAGAACTTCCCGGTCGCCCGGCCCAAGTCGCTGCTCACCGGCAAGGACATGAATGTCCGCTGGTCGGCCAACTGGGACGACGACCTCGGTGGTTCGAAGGAGATCGCGGTCAAGGACCCGATGCTGAAGGGCATCGAGGACAAGGTGAAGTTCGAGTTCGAACAGACCTTCATGTTCTACCTGCCGCGCATCTGTGAACACTGCCTCAACCCGTCGTGTGCGGCCAGCTGTCCCAGCGGTGCGATCTACAAGCGTGAGGAGGACGGCATCGTCCTGGTCGACCAGGACCGCTGCCGCGGCTGGCGCATGTGCGTCTCGGGATGCCCGTACAAGAAGGTCTACTTCAACCACAAGACCGGCAAGGCCGAGAAGTGCACTTTCTGCTACCCGCGCGTCGAGGTCGGCATCCCAACCGTCTGCGCGGAGACCTGCGTCGGACGACTGCGGTACATCGGCCTGATGCTGTACGACGCCGACCGCGTGCTGGAAGCGGCCAGCGTCGAGAACGATCACGACCTGTACGAGGCACAGCGCTCGGTCTTCCTCGACCCGAACGACCCCGAGATTGCTCGCGCCGCGGAGGAAGCGGGCATCCCGGGCGACTGGGTCGAAGCAGCCAAGAAGTCGCCGGTGCGCCGACTGATCCAGGATTACAAGGTGGCGCTGCCGCTGCACCCGGAGTACCGCACCATGCCGATGGTCTGGTACATCCCGCCGCTGTCGCCGGTGGTCGACGTGATCAAGGAGACCGGTCACGACGGCGAGGACAAGAACAACCTGTTCGCCGCGATCGACACCCTGCGCATCCCGGTCGAGTACCTCGCCAACCTGTTCACCGCCGGTGACGTCGGACCGATCAACGACGTCCTGCGCAAGCTCGCCGCGATGCGGTCGTTCATGCGCGACATCAACCTGGGCGGCGACCCGGACGAGTCCATCGCCGAAGCCGTCGGCATGGACGCCGAGTCGATGTACGAGATGTTCCGGTTGCTCGCAATCGCCAAGTACAACGAGCGCTACGTCATCCCGACCGCCCACGCCGAGCAGGCGCACGGACTGGAAGAACTCGCGACGGACTGCCCGGTCAACTACGACTACGACGGTGACGGCAATGACCCGTTCGGCGAAGGATCCGGTGAGCTCACCCCGGTCGCGGTGGAGAACTTCCGGATGCTGCAGGAGCGTCAGACCAGCGAGGAACTCGTCGGTGGAGGCACCAAGCGCGGACGCGTGAACCTGCTCAACTGGGATGGCAAGGGCAGCCCGCGCGGGCTCTTCCCGGGCCGGAAGGACAAGTGATGAACATCTTCCGCCGGGTGGCCAAGAGCAACCGTTCGCGATTGCCCGAGGATCAGTTGCGCGTCGTCTGGCAGGCAGTGTCGTTGCTGCTGGAATACCCGCACGACGACTCCGCCGAGCAGCGCGCGATGATCCGGGCGTCCATCACGGATCTGCCTGCGACAGTGCGGGATCCGTTGAACGCCTTCCTCGACCATGCGCAGCAGGTGCCACTGCAGGACCTGCAGGCCGACTTCGTCGAGACCTTCGATCACACCCGGCGCGGCTGTCTGTACCTCACCTACTTCGCGTACGGCGACACTCGCCGTCGCGGAGTGGTGCTGGTGCAGTTCAAGCAGGCCTACCGCAAGGGCGGAGCCGAGTTCGAGTCCGATGAGTTGCCCGACCACATCGCAGTGGTGCTCGAGTTCGGTGCGACGGTCGACGTCCAGACCTCCTGGAAGTTGCTGGGTGACTACCGCGCCGGTGTCGAGATGCTGCGGATCGCGCTGCAGGACAAGGGTTCTGCTTGGGCGAACGTGCTGATCGCGCTGTGCGCAACGCTCCCGCCCCTCGGCGACGACGAGGTGCAGGCGGTAGCTCTCCTGATCGAACAAGGTCCTCCTCAGGAGGACGTCGGGATGGACGGCTACGGAATGGACCCCGCCCTCGACGCACCCTCACCCGGCGCCTTCACGCCGCCGACCATTGCCAACGCGCCCGAGTTCCTGGGCAACGAGATTCCGGTGGGAGCCCCCCGATGAACACCTTCCTGTGGGTGATCGTGCCCTACATGTGCCTGGCGATCTTCGTGGTCGGGCACTGGTGGCGGTACAAATACGACAAGTTCGGTTGGACGACCCGCTCCAGCCAGCTGTACGAATCGAGCCTGTTGCGGTGGGGCAGCCCGCTGTTCCACTTCGGCATGTTGGGTGTGGTCGGCGGCCACATCATCGGTCTGCTCGTGCCGCGTTCGTGGACCGAAGCCGTCGGCATCAGCGACCACGTGTACCACCTGGTCGCGGTCATCGGCGGTCTGTTGGCAGGCATCATGACGATCGTCGGCCTCGCGATCCTGATCTACCGTCGCCGGGTCACGGGACCGGTGTTCTCCGCGACCACTGTCAACGACAAGGTGATGTACGTCTTCCTCGCAGCGGCCATCGTCCTGGGAATGTGGAACACCATCGCCGGTTCGATCTTCACCGTCGGCGGCGAATACAACTACCGCGAAGGCGTGTCGGTCTGGTACCGCTCGTTCCTGGCTTTCCAGCCGGACGCCGACCTGATGGCGCAGGCACCGATCGGGTTCAAGTTGCACGCGCTGGTGGCGTTCGCGCTCTTCGCGATGTGGCCGTTCACCCGGCTTGTGCACGTGTTCAGTGCACCGCTGCAGTACCTGTGGCGCCCGTACATCGTCTACCGCTCGCGCGACACGCAGCGCGGTCGCGTCACGCCCACGACCCGCGCCTGGGAGCGTTCCGAACTCAAGAAGTGAGTGCAGCACGTCCCGACGTGGCGCACCGCACGACATGAACCGAAGGCCACCCGCTGGTGCGGGTGGCCTTCGGATGTGCGTGGTGCGGCTCAGATACCGCCGATGCTGATCGCCTTCTGACCGGCCGTGCAACCGCCGGTGACCGTGCTGCCCTGGGTGAGGATGCCGCACTTCCAAGTCTCACCGTTGTGGTTCACATCGCCGGAGGCGATGGCCTGGTCCTTCTGGGAGAACTTGCCCCAGATCTGAGTGGCGTCCTCACAACTGATGCCCACCGCCTGAGCTTCCAGTTGTTCGCCCTTGCGCTCCAGCTTGCAGTTCTGTATCCCGCCGACAGCGCCGCCGGAGCTGGTGGTCTCGCTCGCGGGCGACTCGCTGCTGCTCTGGGCGGGAGTCGACTCGCTCGACGACTGGGTCTGCGGGGTGGTGGACGCGGTCTGCGAGGCCGCGCCGGTCTCCTCGGACTTCTTGTCGTCCGACCCGCAACCGGACAGGCCGATCGTCACGGCCAAGGCACTTGCTGCGACGAGCGCATTCAACTTCTTCACGAGGTCTCTCCCTGAACTTCACGAATGATGTCGACCCTGAGTTTGTCACGGGCGTTGCAACGGCGGGCGATTCGGCGCTGCCGGTCGGCCCCTGGACGACGGCCGTGCACCGTCGGGTGACAATGGCGGAATGCATTTCGACCTCGCGATCATCGGTACGGGCTCAGGCAACTTTCTGGTCACCCCTGAATGGGACGGCAAGCGGGTCGCGGTGATCGAGAAGGGACTGTTCGGCGGTACCTGCCTGAACGTCGGCTGCATCCCGACCAAGATGTTCGTGTACGCGGCCGAGGTCGCGACCACGATCCGTGGGGCATCACGCTACGGCGTCGATGCCCGGATCGACGGCGTCCGCTGGCGTGACATCCGTGACCGCGTCTTCGGCCGGATCGACCCGATCGAGGACAGCGGGCGCAACTACCGGGTCAACGGCGACAACACGACGGCATTTCTCGGCACGGCGCGGTTCACCGGCCCGAAGACCATCGTGGTCGACGTCCAGGGGCGCGAGCAGGAGATCACCGCCGACCAGATCGTGGTCGCCACCGGTTCGACTCCGGTTGTGCCCCAGGGCATTTCCGATTGCGGCGTGCGGTATTACACGAACGAGGACGTCATGCGGATCGATGAACTCCCGCAGCGCATGACGATCGTCGGTGGCGGTTACATCGCGGCCGAGTTCGCGCACGTCTTCGGCTCGCTCGGCGTCGAGGTCACGATCGTCACCCGGGGTCCGGTGATGCTGAGCCAGCAGGACGATCTGATCAGCACGGAGTTCAGCGCGCTCGCCAGTGAGCAGTGGAACGTCCGCTTCAACTGCACAGTGTCGTCCGTCGTCCAGAACGACGACCACATCGAGCTGTCGCTGTCCGACGGAACGAGAATGGAGACTGACCTGCTGCTCGTTGCCACCGGTCGTGAACCGCTTGTGCCGAAGGGCCTTTCGCTGGCCGGCATCGAGACCCGGGAGGACGGCCGCATCGTCGTCGACGAGTACGGACGCACCACCGCGGACGGCGTCTGGACGCTCGGCGACGTCAGTTCGGACTACCAGCTCAAGCACGTCGCCAACCACGAGGCGCGGGTCGTCGCGCACAATCTGACCCACCCGGGCGACCTGCAGACCTTCGACCACCGGTTCGTCCCGGCGGCGGTGTTCACCCACCCGCAGGTCGCGTCCGTCGGGCTCACCGAGCAGCAGGCGTCCGAGGCCGGACACGACATCACCGTGAAGGTGCAGAACTACGGTGACACCGCCTACGGCTGGGCGATGGAGGACACCACGAGCATCGTGAAGCTGATCGCCGACCGCAGCTCGGGGCAGTTGCTGGGCGCCCATTTCATGGGGCCGGACGCCAGTTCGTTGATCCAGATCGTCATCCAGGCGATGAGCTTCGGGCAGTCGGCCAAGGACCTCGCCCGCGGCCAGTACTGGATCCACCCGGCTCTTGCCGAAGTGGTGGAGAACGCGCTGCTCGGCCTCGAGTTCGACCGGGACTGAAGCGGACCCGCCAGCGCGAGCCCGGGATCGCGACCTACTGCATGCGGTTCGAGCAGTTGCGAGCCCCAGGGCGAGTGCCGCGATCGAAACCTGGCACGACGCGCGCCGAAACCTCCACGCTGGTCGAGTAGGTGCGAGCCCCGTGGGGTACTCCTCGAAGACCAGAGCTCCCGACGGAACATCGTCAAGATTCCGTAAAGGTCCCGAGGTCTCAAGGTCGGCCGTGATCGAATGTCTCCCAGCCGGCGGTCACTTCCGATCGTCATCGACTCGGGGGAGCGCATGGGCGCCGAATTTGCTGTCCGCACAACAGGATTGCGCAAGGTCTATCGAGGTCGTCGAGGCCGGCACGTCGCCGTGCAGGGGCTCGACCTCAACGTGCCGGTCGGAGGTGTGCACGGCTTCCTCGGACCGAACGGATCGGGCAAGACAACCTCGCTTCGCATGCTGCTCGGACTCATCCGAGCCGACGGCGGCACGATGGAGATTTTCGGACGCTCGGTGCCTGATCACCTGCCGGAGGTGATCTCGCGCGTCGGCGCGATCGTCGAGTCGCCCAAGTTCTTCCCTGCCTTCAGCGGCCGACAGAACCTGTCGCTGCTGGCCGACGCCATCGGTGCCGATCGCTGCGCGGTCGACCGGGTGTTGAAGGAGACCTCGCTGAAGGAGCGCGCCGGTGACCCTTTCAAGTCGTACTCGCTCGGCATGAAGCAGCGCTTGGCGATCGCCGCCACGCTGTTGAAGTCGCCCGAACTGTTGATCTTCGATGAGCCTACGAACGGCTTGGACCCGGCAGGCATTCACGAGATCCGGCGCACCATGCGGTCCTTGGCCGACGAGGGGCGCACGGTGCTGGTGAGCAGTCACATCCTGAGTGAGATCCAGCAGGTCGCCGACACGGTGTCGATCATCGGTCAGGGACGGCTACTGGCCGAGGGATCGGTGGCCGAGCTGATGGCGCAGGGCGGTGCCGGCGCCACCGTCCGGACGACGGACGACGAGAAGGCCCGCGAGGTGCTTGCGGGAGCAGGTCTGTCGGTGAGAACCGAGCACGGACATCTTGCCCTCGAGGACGTCGCTGATCCTGCTGTGATCTCCGAAATGCTTGCCGCACATCGGATCTGGTTGCGGGAACTACGTCCTACCGGTCACGATCTGGAGTCGGTGTTCCTCGAACTCACCCGTTCCGAAGGCCTCGAGGCGACCGGCGGTGTGCGATGACCCGATTGATCAAGGCGGAGTTCCGGCGTGCGTTCGCTCGGGGCATCACCAAAGGCGTGCTGTTGCTGGCGCTGCTGTTCGCCGGGTTCACCATCTTCGCGATGCACCAGCAGGTGTCGAACATGCCGACCCAGGCCGAGGTGCAGCAGACCTTCAGGTTCGCCCACGACGACTGGGCGAAGAATCACCAGAGGTACGAGAAGGACTGCCTTGCGAGCACTCCCGAGTCGGAGCGAAACAACGCGCCGACGGACTTCTGCGACTTCCCTGAACCGAAATTGTCGGACTTCGTCGGTCAGAACGGCACCCTCGGCGGGGTACTGAAACAGGGGACTTCGGGCCTACTGATGGTGGCCGCACTTGCTGCCCTCGTCCTAGGCGCGAGTCTGGTGTGCGCCGAGTTCACCTCCGGATCGATGATGACCTGGCTGACCTTCGAGCCCCAACGCATCCCCGTATATGCCTCCAAGGTGCTGGTGGCGACGCTGATGGGGCTGCTGCCGGTCCTGGTGCTCGTGGCGATCGCCGGCCCGGGTTTCTGGTTGGCCGGCTCGTCCGGGGAACTGGAGTTCGCCGCGGGTGAGCAGTCGACCTATCTCGCGACCTTGGGACGGCTCTTCGGCGTCGGTATGTTCTGCAGTCTGATAGGCACAGCCCTTGGCTTCGTGCTGCGCCACACGACGGCCGTCCTCGGGTTCGCTGCCGTCTGGCTCATCGCGGTCGAACTGATCGGGGGGAATTCGATCGCCGACGCTCGTCGTTGGACCATCGGCACTGCGTTGAGTGCGTTCGTCGACCACGGCAAGGAATGGGAGACCTATCCGCCGTGCTACAGCGGTGGAGCCGACTGCAGGCCGGTCATCCACTGGCTCGGTTTCTGGCCCGCCACGAGCTATCTCCTCGTCGTCGCGGTGGTGGGCTTCTTGATCGGCCTGGCCACTTTCCGCCGCCGCGACGTCGGCTGACGTCGGCTGACGTCGGCTGACGCGCCGAGTGTCAGACGGTTTGCTTCGTCCGGGACTCAAACCGTCTGACACTCGGCACGTACGGTCGAGGCATGTCCAACCGCCTGCAGCACGCGACGAGCCCCTACCTGCTCCAACACGCCGACAACCCGGTCGACTGGTGGGAGTGGGGGCCGGACGCGTTCGCCGAGGCTCGGCGCCGCGGTGTCCCGGTGCTGCTGTCGGTCGGGTACGCGGCCTGCCACTGGTGCCACGTGATGGCCCACGAATCGTTCGAGGACGACGCCACGGCCGCGTTGATGAACGAGCACTTCGTCAGCATCAAAGTCGACCGCGAAGAACGCCCGGACATCGACGCGATCTACATGAATGCCACCACCGCGATGACCGGGCACGGCGGCTGGCCGATGACCTGCGTCCTCGACCACGACGGCTCGCCGTTCTTCGCCGGCACCTACTTTCCGCCCCAGCCGCGCCACGGTCAGCCCGCCTTCCAACAGGTGCTCGGCTTCCTCGCCGACGCGTGGGAGAACCGGCAGGACGACATCCGCGGCGCGGCCGATGCCCTGCGCCAGCACCTGAACCGCGAGTCCGCTGCAGCACGCCCCGTCACGGGTGCCGAACTCGATACTGCGGTCGCGCTGTTCGAACGCGAATTCGACCGCCGATCAAAGGGATTCGGGGGTGCACCGAAGTTCCCGCCGTCCATGGTCCTGGAGTTCCTGCGCCTACGGGCGACGCACGGTGACGGGTCGGCGGCGACGATGCTCGAGCAGACCTGCGACGCCATGGCGCGCGGCGGGATGTACGACCAGCTCGGTGGTGGCTTCGCCCGATACAGCGTCGACAGCGACTGGGTCGTGCCGCACTTCGAGAAGATGCTCTACGACAACGCACAGCTGCTCGGTGTGTACGCCCGGCTCGGCACGCCGCTGGGCGACCGGGTCGCGCAGCAGACCGCCGACTTCATGCTGCGCGAACTGCGGACCGACCATGGTGCCCTGGCCAGTTCCTTGGACGCCGACTCCGAAGGCGTCGAGGGCAAGTTCTACGCCTGGACCCGGCAACAACTCCTCGAAGTGCTCGGTGAGGACGACGGCCGTTGGGCGGCAGAGGCCTTCGGGGTCACGCGCGCCGGCACCTTCGAGCACGGTAGTTCGGTGCTGCAGCTGAGCGATGACGTCGACGAGACACGACTCGCCGACGTCCGGCAGAAACTGTTGGACGCGCGCGAACTGCGGATCCGCCCCGAACGCGACGACAAGGTGGTCGCCGCCTGGAACGGCCTGGCGATCAGCGGACTGGTCGCGGCGGCGCAGGCGCTCGCCGATCCCCAGTACCTCGACGCGGCGCGCGCGATCGCCGATCACCTGCTCGAAGTGCACCTGGTCGACGGACGCCTGCGGCGGGTCTCCCGCGACGGTGTCGTCGGCAATCCGGACGCCGTGCTCGAGGACCTCGGCTGCCTCGCTGCCGGCCTCCTCGACCTCGCAGCGGCCACCGACGACAGTGCTTACTTCGAGGCGGGCACACAATTGCTCGACGACGCGCTGGCCAGGTTCCGGGCGGACGACGGCGGCTTCCACGACACCGCGACCGATGCCGAGCAATTGATCGCCCGCCCGCGGGAAGCGGCCGACAATGCCAGCCCGTCCGGGCTGTCTGCCACGGTGAACGCGCTCATCACGGCGACCGCTCTCGGCGGGTCCGGTCGGTACGAGGAAGCAGCGCGGGAAGCTCTCGCCACCGCCCACGAGGTGATGACCCGTGCGCCCCGGTTCGCCGGGTGGGCGTTGGTCGCCGCGCAGCGGTTGGCCGACGGCCCGGAGCAGGTCGCCGTGGTGGGTTCGCCCGGACGAGATCGCGACCGACTCGTCGCGGCCGCCGTCCGGCGGTTCGGGGGACCGGTCGCGGTGGGTGCGTCCGGCGATGCCCGGTTGTCGGTACTCGCCGAACGAGGGATCGTGACCGAGCCCGCGGCGTTCGTCTGCCGGGGCCGAACGTGTGATCTTCCGATCACCGACCCGGATGCGTTGCGCGCTGGTCCGAACCAGGCCTGATCCACCCGTACGATTACGCGCATGGCCGGAGGACTTGCTGCACTTCTCGACGACATCGCGACCCTTGCTCGCGCTGCCGCCGCGTCCGTTGACGACGTGAGCCTCGCGGCCGGACGGGCCAGCGCGAAAGCCGCCGGCGTGGTGGTCGACGACACCGCGGTGACCCCGCGCTATGTCACGGGCATCGACCCCAAGCGCGAATTGCCGATCATCAAGAAGATCGCGATCGGTTCGCTGCGCAACAAGCTGCTGTTCATCCTGCCGGCCATCATGCTCGCCTCGCAGTTCCTGCCCTGGATCATCATGCCGGTGCTGATGGTCGGTGGCGCCTACCTGGCGTTCGAAGGTGCGGAGAAGCTGTACGAGGCGCTCACCGGCAAGCACGAAGAAGACAGCAACGAGGGCAAGTCCGAGGACGAGATCGCCTCCGGCGCCATCCGCACCGACTTCATCCTGTCCAGCGAGATCATGGTGATCTCGCTGAAGGAGGTCGCCGATGAGCCGTTCCTGTCCCGCCTGGCGATCCTGATCGTCGTCGCGATCTTCATCACCGTGGTCGTCTACGGCGTCGTCGGTCTCATCGTGAAGATGGACGACGTCGGCCTGGCCATGGCGAAGAAGGAATCCAGCGGCGCGCGCAAGTTCGGCAACGCGCTGGTCAAGGCCATGCCGAAGGTGCTGTCGGTGCTGTCGGTCGTCGGCATCGCCGCGATGATCTGGGTCGGTGGGCACATCCTGCTGATCGCGCTCGACGACATCGGTTGGCATTGGCCTTACGGCCAGGTGCACCACTTCGAGCAGTGGGTGAAGGACTCCACCGGTGCTCTCGGCGGAGTACTCGGCTGGTTCGCGAACACGCTCGCGTCCGCTCTGGTCGGCCTTGTGGTGGGCGGCATCATCACCGCGATCGTGCTGAAGTTCTTCCACAAGGACCATGGAGAAGGTCATGCTGAGGGTCATGGCGGAGGTCATGACGGCGAGGCGGACGGCGTCGACCTCGGAAAGGCCGACCCGGAGCCGCACGGCAACTGATCCGGCGGCCCCACCTTCGGCTTGATTGAGCCGGCGACGCCGGGCCTGGCCGGTGGCGAAAATCGGTCGCGCCCGTCGGGGAGCCCCAGCAAGATTGCCGCATGACAAGCAGCGATCTGTGGGACAGCGAGGCGGCGCTCCGTTATGACGAATCGTCGGCGTTCATGTTCGAGCCCGACGTGCTCGATCCGGCCGTCGACTTCCTGGCCGCGCTGGCCGATGGTGGCTCGGCGCTGGAGTTCGCCATCGGCACCGGACGTGTCGCGATCCCGTTGGCTGACAGAGGAGTCCACGTCGAGGGGATCGAGCTGTCGAAGCCGATGGTCGAGCAGCTCCGTTCGAAGGACGCCGACCTTCCGGTCTCCATCGGCGACATGGCGACCGCGACTCGTCCCGGTGCGTTCGACCTCGTCTACCTGGTGTGGAACAGCATCGGGAACCTGCGCACCCAGTCGGAGCAGGTCGAGTGCTTCCGCAACGCGGCGCGCCATCTCAAGCCGGGCGGTCGCTTCGTCATCGAGCTGTGGGTGCCGGGGATCCGCCGCTTCCCGCCGGGCCAGGCAGCCGTGCCGTTCCACGTGGGCGAGCACCACGTCGGCTTCGACACCTACGACATGACCACGCAGCAGGGCACCTCGCACCACTACACCCGCGGCGACGACGGATCGGTGCGCTACGGCGCGAGCAACTTCCGCTACATCTGGCCCGCAGAATGCGACCTGATGGCGCAGCTCGCCGGCCTCGAGATCGAAGCGAGGTACGCCGACTGGTCGAAAGCTCCGTTCACCACCGACAGCGAGAGTCACGTGTCGGTCTGGCGCAAGCCCTGACCGTCGGGCCCGCGGCCTATCGTGGCGGGCATGGGCCGCATCGCGTCGATCTCGGACGTGCACGGCAATCTCACGGCGCTCGAAGCGGTGCTGGCCGAAATCGGCGCCCCTGGCATCACCTGCATCTTCAACCTTGGTGACTATGTCGGCAAAGGTCCGCGAGGACGGGAAGTCATCGACCTGTGCCGTGAGCGCTGCGTGGTGCACGTGCAGGGCAACTGGGACGATTTCCTGCCCGCACTGCAGGAGTTCGGCAATGCCGTCGAGAGCGAGGCGTTGCGCTGGTGACGCGACCAACTGGCTCCGGGCCAGGGGGAGTGCTTGCGGGCTCTTCCCTTCAGCCACGACTTCACGAACCGGCGCCGTTCGGTGTGCAGTTCGTCCGGGTGCCCTACGACTTCGAGGCAGAACTCGCGGTCAACGAGGCGGTGGGTGCACCGGAGCACGATCTCTATGTCGCCGAGTTGCGCGATCGCCGGTACCGCGGCGACGTCAAAAGTGGCTTGCCGAGCGAGTACCACCGCTCGTCCGTGACGTCGTCCGAGTGACGTCGTAGCGCAACGAAGAGCCCACCGACACAATCCGGTGAGCTCTGCGTTCGCGATGCAAATGCGATCAGGTGGTCTGACCGTCGGTCGGTTCCTCCGAGCTGCGGTCGTCGTGCTCGTGCTCGTCGCGGGGCTGCTCCGACCCGCCGTCCGAGGACGCGTCGTCAGCACGGTCGTCAGCACGGTCGTCGCGTCGGTTACTGCCGGCGTCGTCACCGTCCTGCACTTCACGCGCCGGCTCGGGGTTACCTTCGCCGATCATGATCGGACGCTCGGCAGCGTTCTCGTCCTTCACGCCGTAACTGCCGCGGACGTCGTCCCATGCCTTGAGCTTGTCCTCGTCGATGTCGATCTTGAGCTCGTCGGGCATCTGCTGGGCCCGCTGCTCGCGGGTGGCTTCGTCAGGCCCCTGCTGATCGCGGTCTTCCGGATCGACTGCCTCCAACGGCTTGTCCTCGTCCTGAGCGCCGTCGTCGGTCGGGGCGGCGCCGGACGTGGCGGCCGCCGGGGTGGGGGAGTCGACCTCACCGTCGTTGTCTGGGTCGAGACCGGCCTCGTCGGCAACGGTGGGCCTGCCCTCGGTCAGTTCGTCCGAACGCCCGTCACCCGATCTGTCCGATTCGGAGTCGGAGTCCGAATCCGCTGCGGCAGAACCGGATTCGCCCGGCCCACTTTTGTCGGCACCGGTGTCTGTCGGGTCGGATCCCGTCGCACCGTGGTCGTTGCGGTGCTGGGCATCCTGCCACGAACCATCCACCGCCGAGTCCTGGGTGGTGCCGCCGTCACGCTCCGATTGCTGATCCGACATCTGCTGCTCCTTTGCCACGATGAATTGCGAGGTGCTCGGACACTCATTAACGCACCGTCGCGGGCCCCGATGGGCTGTACGCGGGCGGAGGATTGCGCGGACTTTCGCGTTGGTCGGCGGGCGCCGGTATCCTCGCGGAGCCGGCATGGGTGATGACCCGAGAAGCTCAGATGGGCGATGCCAGCGTCCGCTACTGCAGTCAAAGCCGCGTCCACGCGGCAGAAGGAGAACAGGACACTCATGTCCTTCGACTACAAGGTTAAGGACCTCAGCCTCGCCGAGGCCGGCCGTCACCAGTTCCGCCTCGCCGAGCACGAGATGCCCGGCCTGATGGCGTTGCGCGAAGAGTTCGGCGATTCAAAGCCGCTCAAGGGGGCGAAGATCGCCGGTTCGCTGCACATGACCGTTCAGACCGGTGTGCTCATCGAGACCCTCACCGCGCTCGGCGCCGAAGTTCGCTGGGCCTCCTGCAACATCTACTCCACTCAGGACGAGGCCGCGGCGGCCGCCGTGGTCGGGCCGAACGGCAGTGTCGACAACCCGCAGGGTGTTCCGGTGTTCGCCTGGAAGGGCGAGTCGCTGCCGGAGTACTGGGAGTGCACCAACGAGATCCTGACGTGGCCGGGCGGCGAGGGCCCGAACATGATCCTGGACGACGGTGGCGACGCCACGATGCTCGTCCACAAGGGCAAGGAATGGGAGGCCGCCGGTCAGGTGCCGCCCACCACCGAGGACGACTCCGAGGAGTTCTCGGTGTTCAAGGACCTCGTCCGCAAGACGATGACCGAAGACCCGCAGAAGTGGACCAAGATCGCCGCCGGCATCAAGGGCGTCACCGAGGAGACCACCACCGGCGTCCACCGCCTGTACGAGCTCGCCAAGTCCGGCGAGTTGCTCTTCCCGGCGATCAACGTCAACGACTCGGTCACCAAGTCCAAGTTCGACAACAAGTACGGCTGCCGTCACTCGGTGGTCGACGGCCTCAACCGTGCGACCGACGTCCTCATCGCCGGCAAGACCGCCGTCGTCGCGGGATACGGTGACGTGGGCAAGGGATGCGCCGCAGCGCTGGCCGGTCAGGGTGCACGTGTCGTTGTCACCGAGGTCGACCCGATCTGTGCGCTGCAGGCCGCGATGGAGGGCTTCCAGGTCGCCAAAATGGACGACGCCGCCGAGTACGGCGACATCTTCGTCACCACGACCGGTTGCTACGACGTCATCACCTCCGAGCACATGTCGAAGATGAAGAACAAGGCGATCGTCTCCAACATCGGTCACTTCGACAACGAGATCGACATGGCCGGCCTGGCCAAGCTTCCCGGCATCACCAAGACCGAGATCAAGCCGCAGGTCCACGAGTGGACCAAGCAGGACGGCAACTCGATCATCGTGCTGTCCGAGGGACGCCTGATGAATCTCGGCAACGCCACCGGTCACCCGAGCTTCGTGATGTCCAACTCGTTCGCGAACCAGACGATCGCCCAGATCGAGCTGTTCGAGAAGTCAGAGGAGTACGTCGACGAGGACGGCAAGCCCACGGTCACCACGCTGCCCAAGCACCTGGACGAGAAGGTCGCCCGTGCGCACCTCGCCGCGCTGGGTGTCGAGCTCACCGAGCTGACCAAGAACCAGGCCGAGTACCTCGGCGTCGACGTGGCGGGCCCCTACAAGCCCGAGCACTACCGGTACTGATCCGGGAGCATCTGGAATCGGCGTGAGTTCGTGCCCTTCGCCAGGCCCGGCGAAGGGCACGAACTCACGCGCATTCTCGTTGCGGATCCGTTTGCCTTCTGTGTGAAGATAATTCGAGGTGAACGCGAGGAAGGCTGGATCTGAATGAGTGCCCGAGTGCTTGTGGTGGACGATGACCCGTCGCTCGGGGAGATGCTCGGCATCATCCTGCGCGGGGAAGGGATGCAGGTCGCCCACTGCTCGACGGGGTCCGGCGCGTTGGCGGCGTTCCGCGATGCCAAACCCGACATCGTTCTGCTCGACGTGATGCTGCCCGGTACCGACGGCGTCGAGGTCTGCCGACAGATTCGTGCCGAGTCGCACGTACCGATCGTGATGCTGACCGCCCGCACCGACACCACCGACGTGGTCGCTGGACTCGAGGCCGGCGCCGACGACTACGTAAACAAGCCATTCAAGCCACAGGAACTGGTCGCCCGCGTCCGTGCTCGGCTGCGCCGCGGCGACGAACCGGAGGTGGAGCAGCTCCGCCTCGGGGACCTCACGATCGACGTCGCCGGTCACTCCGTCGTCCGCGACGGCGCGCAGATCTCGCTGACCCCGTTGGAGTTCGACCTGCTGGTGGCGCTCGCGCGAAAGCCGTGGCAGGTCTTCACCCGGGAGGTCTTGCTGGAGCAGGTCTGGGGTTACCGACACGCCGGTGACACCCGACTGGTCAACGTGCACGTGCAGCGTCTGCGCTCCAAGGTCGAGCGCGACCCCGAGCACCCCGAGATCGTCCTGACCGTGCGAGGAGTCGGCTATAAGGCCGGACCGAGTGCCTGACCTCGGCGAGCCGCACGCGCAGCAGTCCGCTGCTCGCCGGTGGTTCGCCGCGCTCGGCGCGGCTCTGCTGGCCACCGCGCGCAGCGTCCGACACTCCTGGCGTCGTTCTTTGCACACCCGCGTGGTCACCACGACCGCGCTCGCCGGCGCGATCGTGACGCTGGTGCTCGGTTCCTACATGTACCACCGGATCGCGACGGACCTGGTGGAGTCGCGGACATCGTCCGCCGAGGCCGAGAGCCAGAGCCGCCGCGCCGACGCGCAGGAGATCTTCGCCAGTACCCCGAACACCGACCTCAGCTCGTTGCGGCAGCTCGCCAGCGACATGGTTCAGCAGGTCAGTTCGCCCGGGGACGACCTGTCCCGCCGGGTCGTCTTCATGCAGGCGGCCGACAACACCGCGCAGCCGATCCCGAAAGTCTCCTCCGCGCAGGCGAGTCCGGAGATGATCCCTGAAGCGATCCGGACGGCGTTGAAGGACGACCCCGATCACCAACAGGTGCAGATCATCACCGTCCCGCAACCGGACGGGGATTCGGTGCCGGCGGTGCTGATCGGTTCGCGGGTGTCGGTGCCGAACGCCGGCCCGTACGACCTGTTCTTCATCTTCCCGATGGACGACGAGGTCACGACGCTGAACATCGTCAAGGGCAGTTTCGCCGCCGGCGGTGTCGCCCTGCTCGCCCTGCTCGCCGCTCTCGCCTACCTGGTGACGCGCATGGTGGTGACGCCGGTGCGGTCGGCCGCGCACGTCGCCGAACGGCTCACCGCAGGTGCGCTCAACGAACGCATGCAGGTGTCCGGCGAGGACGACCTGGCCCGCCTCGCGACCTCGTTCAATGCGATGGCAGACAGCCTGCAACGGCAGATCCGGCAGCTGGAGGATCTGTCCTCACTGCAGCAACGGTTCACCTCGGACGTCTCGCACGAGTTGCGCACGCCGCTCACCACGATCCGCATGGCCGTCGACATGATTCACGCGCACCGCGCCGACTTCAGCCAGCCGCTGTCCCGCTCGGCCGAACTCCTCAGCGCCGAACTCGACCGATTCGAGGCACTGTTGTCCGATCTGCTCGAGATCAGCAGGTTCGACGCCGGGGCGGCTGCCCTCACCCTCGGGCCGGGCGACATGCGTGACCTGGTGGATCGCGTCGTCGACTCCGTCCAGATTCTCGCCGAACGCAACGGCACCGAGATCACCGTTCTCGGCAAGCGCGGCGTCGTCGTCCCGATGGACCACCGACGCATCGAGCGCATTCTGCGTAACTTGGTCACCAACGCGATCGAGCACGGTGAGCGCAAGCCGATCGAGATCGACATCGGTTCCAACTCCGGTGCCGTGGCAGTGACCGTGCGCGACCATGGTGTCGGGCTCGAACCCGGTGACGCTGTCCGGGTGTTCAACCGTTTCTGGCGCGCGGACCCGGCGCGTGCACGTACCACCGGAGGTACCGGCCTCGGCCTGTCGATTTCGCTCGAGGACGCCCGACTGCACGAGGGCTGGTTGCAGGCGTGGGGTTCGCCCGGTGAAGGCAGTTGTTTCCGACTCACCCTTCCGCGTCGGCCGGGTCAACCGATCGGTCGCTCGCCGCTGCCTCTGGCGCCCGACGACTCCCAGGTCGGACGGGTCATGCCGGCCGGCAACTCACTCACCCTGGGCACGAATTCCGGGAGCCAGACATGAGCCGTGTCCTTCGTTCGATCCTGGTCGCCGTTGTCGCCTTCGTGCTGGCAGCATGTGCCGGCCTTCCGACGTCCAGCGATGTCGAGGCTCGTCGACCGATCTCCGACGCACCGAGTGCACCCCCGGCCAATGTCGAGTTCTACGGACCGCGCAGCAACGCCGATCCGGTCGAGACGGTGAAGGGGTTCCTGCGCGCCAACGGCAGCGTCGACGAGGACTTCGCCGTCGCACGGCAATTCCTCACCACGGACGCCAGCCGCGGCTGGGCGCCCGGCGGGCGTGTCGCGATCAACCAGGGTGAACGCGACTTCGCGGTCACCCAGGTGACCCCGGGCCGCGTCTCGCTCACCGCGACGCAGTGGGCCGAACTCGACGCCGGCGGACACCTTCGTCAGTTGGCGGTGCCCAGCCACCGCACCGTCGACATCGGCCTCAAACAGGTCGACGGACAATGGCGCATCTCGCAACTGCCGGCCGACTTCGGACCGTACCTGTCGATGCGTGACTTCCGGGACCGGATGTACACGCCCTACACCGTCTACCTGGCCGAGCGCCGCACCCGCACCCTCGTGCCCGACCAGCAGTGGTTCCCTCGCACCGGACTCGCTGCAGCCCTCGCCCGCGCCGTGCTGCGCGGCGCGCCGGAATGGCTGGCACGGGCGCAGGGCACGACGCCCGACCTCAACCAGGTGCCGGGCGGTACGCGCCTCGCGGTCGACGCCGTCCCGATCGATCAGGACGGAGTCGCGACCGTCGACCTGACCGAGGGCGTCCGCACCGCTGACTCCGCCACTCGAAATGCGCTGTGGGCGGCGATGATGGCGACCTTGAACCAGGTGCCCAGGATCCACCGGGTGGCGATCACCGTCGGTGGTTCGCGTCTGGACACTCCTGATCTTCCGGACATGCCGGTCACGCCGACGGACGTAGGGTTCACCGTGCCGGCGACCAAGGACAACGGAGTGATCACGCGGTCGGGGCAGACGCTGCAATGGCGTGCCGACGCCGGCGCGGCGCAGCCACGTGGTCGAGCGCGACCAACTCTGCCGACATTGAACCGCAACTGGTACATGCTGGCGGCCGATGCCGACGGCGGACAGGTCGCGGGGATCAGCGGCGATCGCAAACTGCTCGGACGTTGGGTCAGTGGTGGCCAGGCCTACCAGGTTCCGGCGTTCGGACGACAGTTGACGCGCCCGAGCTTCAACTCACTCGACGAACTCTGGCTCGCCGGCCTGTCGTTGTCGAATGCAGGTCCCGACCGCGAAGTCTCCAGCGGCGCTGCCGTCTGGGTCATGGACACCACGAACTTCGTCGCGACGACGCGGGCTCAGGCGGTGTCGGTTCCCTGGTTGCGCGACGCGCAGGTGCTGTCACTGAAGTCCTCACGCGACGGCCAACGGGTGGCAGTCCTGACCCGGACGCCGAGGGGCGTCACCAAGTTGCTGCTCGCGTTCGTGATCCGGGATGCCAACGGCCAGGCCACGGCGTTGACCGAACCGATCGAGGTCGGGCAAGCCGTCAGCGATGTCAGCGATGTCGCGTGGGCCAACGACGTCACCCTTGCCGTCATCGGGCGAATGCGACCGGACGACGGTCAGCAGATCATCGAGGTGCCACTGAGCGGGTTCGTGAACCCGATGGGCGCCGTACCGGGTGCCGTACACATCGTGGGAACGGGCCGCGGCACCGGCGAACTGTTCGTCGTCACAGGCGATCCGGGCGTGCAGGAGCGGGTTGGCGGTGGCTGGCGGCGCGTCCCCGGCGTCCTCGACGTGGTGGCACCGGGAAGCTGACTTTCCACACGCCGACAGTTGCTCGGCGTGTCGTCCACAACGCTTGCTCGTCGCTCCGACGGCACGCGTGCATCGGGTTGGCTGGCCACCGTGCAGCGAATCACCCGAGCTCTCCGCCATGCCGCCTTCGGTCTGGAGCGATTGGGGGAACTCGCCGCGCCGCAGGCGTGTGGTGGATGCGGTCTGCGCCACCAGCGCCTGTGCGAGCCGTGTCGGGTGGGTTTCGAACGGCGTCTGGCTCAGCCCGCATTCGGTTGGGTCGAGCGCCCGCTGCCGGGTAGTCCGCCGTGCTGGGCCCACCTCGTCTACGAGGGTGCGGTCACGCGCATGCTTCCCGCGTTCAAGGACGACGACCGAGTCGATCTGCTGCCACCGTTGGCTGCGGCGGTGCGGGCTGCCGTGGAGGGAGTCTTCGACCAGAAGCCTGCGCTGGAGCGTGCCTTGCACACCGGTCGCCTGGTCGTCGTGTGTGCGCCGTCGACAGCCGCGTCGGTGCGGTTGCGGGGTCGACTGCCGCTGCGGGACCTCGTTCGTCGAGCCCTCGAAGGGTCCTCGATGCAGGTGGCCCCGCCAGGCGCACTGCGCTTCGGTCGAGCCGTGCGCGACCAGGCAGGTCTCGGGGTGACGCAGCGGGCCCGCAATCTGTCGGGTTCGATGCGCGCCACCGACGTCCAAGGACGACTTTGCCTGCTCCTGGACGATGTCATCACCTCGGGCGCGACCTTGACGGAGGCAAGTCGCGCCTTGCGCGTCGCCGGAGCGGACGACGTCGTGGCCCTGACTGCCGCTGCTGCCGTGCTGCGTCGACGCTGACGATGCGTGCCGTGCTGACGGTCGACCAGGCGAAAACCGTTGGACCTCATCGTTCTTCGTGTTCGTTTGGTTCCCACTGCAGCGCTCTGTCTCACCGTCGTGACCGACTGGCGGACGGTGCGCGATGGGTGCGTCGATCTGTGGACGCGGCGCCCGCGGTGGCATAGCGTTGGGTCATGGAGAGGCCTTGCGAAATCTCAGTTCGCAGCCGGCCTTGTGTCGCCACCGGAAAGGCAGGTGGTTCATCAGGAGATCAGGACGCTGAAGTCCGCACGACACTCTTGTAGAACACGAGGAGATTCCATGGAGATCACCGTCACCGGACGTCACACGTCCGTGCCCGAGCGTTTTCAGCGCCACATCGAGGAGAAGCTGGCGAAGGTCAACCAGCTCGACCCGCGGGTCACCCGTTGTGAGGTCGTAGTTTCCCACGAAGCCAACCCACGCCAGGCCAAGGAAGCCGAGCGCGTGGAGATCACCTGCTTCGGCAAGCGGGCCGTGATTCGCGCCGAGGCCAGTGCCGATGACACCTACGCAGCGCTCGACCTGGCGACCACCCGACTCGGGGAGCGATTGCGCCGGCAGCACGACAAGCGCAGGGTGCATCGCGGCGGACGCAAGGCACCCAAGTCTGTGCACGACGCCACTGCACCGCTCGCAGACCTCGACCTGTCGCCCGCACAGGGTGGGGCCGAGCAGGAGCCACCGGTGCCCGAGTCGATCGCGAAGCTCGGCGGTGACGCAGACTGCCCGGTCGAGTTGCGCGAGAAGGTGCACAGTACGTCTCCGATGACGGTCGACAACGCGCTCAGCGCCATGGAAGCCGTCGGACACGACTTCTTCTTCTTCCACGACGTCGACTCCGACAAGCCCACCGTCGTCTACCGGCGGCGCGGTTGGTCGTACGGAATGATCACCCTGGACATTCAGGAGCAGACGGAGCAGAGCGCCTGACAAGTCGAGCGACGGGCGGCGGATCCCTGGCGGGTCCGCCGCTCCCGCGTACCGGGCTACGGGTTGTTGTCGGTGACGCGGTCTAGGCTCGAACCGATGACCGACCAACCAGACCTCACGGCTGTCACCGAGACGCTCACCAAAGCGCAGGCGCGACGAATTGCGTTGGCCGCGCAGGGTTTTCACGACCGACGCCCGGAAGCTTTCGCGGCTTCGATGAGGCACGTGCAGCGAGTGATCGACCGGGTCGGCATCATCCAGATCGACAGCGTCAACGTGCTGGCGCGCAGTCAGTACCTCCCGCTGTTCTCCCGTCTCGGGCCCTACGACACCTCATTGCTCGATCGTGCTCGCGACACCGCGCCACGACGGCTCGTGGAGTACTGGGCTCACGAGGCATCCTTGATCCCGCCGACCACCTGGCCGCACCTCACGTTCCGGATGCGGCGTGCCGAGTCGGAGGCCTGGCGTGGGATGCAGAGTGTGGCCCACGAGCATCCTGAGGTGGTTGCTGCGGTCGAGACCGAGGTGCTGCGCTTCGGGCCGCTCACCGCGCGTCAGGTGGAGGCTCGCCTCAAGCACGATGTGCCGCGCAGCAAGGATCAGTGGGGCTGGAACTGGAGCTTGGTCAAGAACGCACTCGAGCATCTGTTCTGGGCGGGCCGGATCACCAGCGCCGGACGCACGACCCAGTTCGAGCGTCGGTACGCGGCAATCGAAACGGCCTTCCCGCCGGCAGCACGCGCGGCCGCCGGGCCTGAGGCGAGGCCGGCCGAGCAGGAGTCCTTCATCGAACTCGTCCGCATCGCTGCGCGGTCCCACGGCATCGGCAGCGAACTGTGCCTGCGCGACTACTTCCGGCTCAAGACCGAACAGGCCCGCCCCGCCATCGCGGAACTGGTGCGTACGGGCGAGTTGCGCCCGGTCGAGGTGCGCGGTTGGAAGCGTCCGGCATTTCTGTACGTCGATGCGGCTCGTCCGCGGCGGACCGAAGCCGAGGCTCTGCTGAGTCCGTTCGATTCGCTGGTCTGGCAGCGCGAACGCACGCACGACCTGTTCGATTTCCATTACCGCATCGAGATCTACACGCCGGCCGCTGATCGGGTGCACGGCTACTACGTGCTGCCGTTCCTGCACCGCGGCGAACTCGTCGGCCGCGTCGACCTCAAGGCCGATCGCAAGTCGAGCGTGCTTCTGGCACAACGCATTTCCTGGGAACCGGAAGCTTCACCGACCGCCGCGAAAGCGTTGATGCGCAATCTGCGATCGATGGCCGACTGGCTCGAGCTCACCGATCTTGCGATGCCGACCGACTGATCCTCGGTCAGTCGTTCCGTCGCTGCCGCTCGCGGTAGGCCGCAACGGCTGCGGCGTTGCTGCAACTGGGGGAGCAGAAGATCTTCGACCGGTTGCGGGTCAGGTCGAGCACGACGCCGTCGCAATCCTCCGCCTCACACACGGACAGTCGCGACAGCTCGTCGGCGCGGATGAAGTCGATCATCGCCATGGCCGTCTCGACCAGGATGCGCACATCCAGGGGGCGGTCGTCGGCCACGACGTGCAGGTGCCAGTCCAGGTCGTCGTGGCGCACCAGGCGGGGCTGCGTCTGCACCTGCGCGAGCGAGTCATTGACCAGTTGGGCCGCGCTGTCCCGATCGGCGGTGAGGATCGCGCGTAGTCGCGGACGGAGCGCGCGGACGGCATCCAGGTCTGCGCGCGTTCGTGGGGCCTGTCCGGTGTACCCCTCGCTGCGGTAGAACTCGTGCAGTTGGTCGAGTTCAGTCATGGTATCCGGCTCCGATGCCGAATTGACCAAGCGCACGGCGGCACGCAGGGCAGGCTCGGTGTCATGAGCAAAGCGCATGTTGACACCTTACATCCCGTCGTCTTACTGTCATGAGTCATGACCACCTTGACTCATGACGACACGCACGTCGCCCCAACCGTGAAGAACTCGGGTGGGTTGATGTTCGCCCTCCTGTCGGCGCTGTCGTTCGGTGGTTCGGGAGCGCTCGGACGCGGACTCATCGAGCTCGGCTGGACACCCGGTGCCGCCGTGTTCTACCGGATCCTGGTCGCTTCGCTGGCACTCAGCATCCCGACCGCGCTCGCCCTTCGTGGGCGGTGGCATCTGCTGCGCCAGGACGCCCGACTTGTCGTCGCCTACGGCTTGGTCGCGGTCGCCGGCACGCAATTGTTCTACTTCAATGCGGTGCAGACCATGCCGGTCGCAATGGCATTGCTGGTCGAGTACGCCGCGCCGATCGCGGTGGTGGCGTTCCTGTGGGTGCGGCACGGTCAGCGTCCCTCCCGCACAACCGTTGTGGGGGCGGTGGTCGCGATCGTCGGGCTCGGGCTGGTTCTCGACCTGCTGTCGGGCGCGAGCGTCGACGTGGCAGGGATGACCTGGGCGTTGCTGGCGACGTGTGGTGCGGCGGTCTACTTCATCCTGTCTGCTCAGGAGGCGCACCTGCCGCCGCTGGTTCTGGCCGGTGCCGGGCTGTGGGTCGGTGCTGTCGCGATGGGCCTCGCCTGCGCGACCGGAGTCGTGCCTTACGCAACGGCGACCGGCACCGTCGACTTCAGCATCGGCGACGTCCCGTGGTGGATCGTGCTGCTCGTGCTCGGCCTGGTGACTGCTGCGCTCGCGTATGCGACCGGTATCGCTGCTGCCCGGGCGCTGGGCTCCCGGGTGGCCTCGTTCTTCGCGTTGATGGAGGTGCTGTTCTCGCTGATGTTCGGTGCGATCCTGCTCGGCCAGCAGCCCGGTCTCCTCCAGTTGGCAGGCGGCATTCTGATCCTCGGTGGTGTGGTGCTGGTCAAGCTCGGCGAGCCCGTCCCCGAACTCGAGCCCACCATCCCCGACCCCGTCTGACTCACCGAGTGGCCGGGCTATGAACCGGTGGCCGCCCTATAGCCCGGCCGCTTGTTCATAGCCCGGCCACTCGGTCAGTCAGGGGCCAGGCGTTCGAAGCGCAGGCGATCGACGACGCGGCCGTCGCCCAGCGGCTCGGTCAGGCTGTCTCGTCCGGTCTGCCGGAAGCCCGTCCGCCGCGCCACCGCGATCGACGGTTCGTTACCTTCGGCCACATTGATCGAGAGCCGTCTCAGCGCGAGACCTTCAGGTGAATAGGCATATCTTGCAGCAGCATTCACCGCTGCGACGGCCAGGCCGCGACCGCGCGCGTCCGGGTGCACCCAGTAACCGAGCTCGCCCGACCGGGTGCGCTGATCGATGTTCTGGACCGTGACACAGCCGAGGAACTCATCGCCGTCCGGTGCGCAGATCGCCCACCGCTGCCGGTCGGCGGTGACCTGACGTTCTCGGCTGAGCCACTCGTGCGTCTGCTGCAGGGTGCGGTCGGCGGGCCCGTCCAGCCACAGCACCCAGGACGGATCGACGGACGCCTCGTGCGCGCGGTCGAGATCGGACGGCTGCAGCGGACGCAGCCGCACATCATCGGTTCGGACCGGGTGCGGCAGGCGCTCGTCGACCGTGCAATGGCGCTCGGTGGCAAGCAGTTCGAAGTACGCGCCGTCGGTCACCGACCCGTCCGCGTTTGTGTAGGCCTGATGATCGGCGCCCCACTGACGAAAGCCCGCCGTCATCAGGATCTTCTGCGAGGCGATGTTGTCCAGGTCGGTGGCGGCATGGATGCGGGTGAGACCCAGTTTGTCGAAGCCGTGGTCGAGGACGGCAGGGAGTACCTGCGCGATGACCCGTCGTCCGCGCGCGCTCTGCCACAGCCAGTAACCGACCTCGGCGTTGCTGGTGGTGCCCGCTCCGATGTCGAACAACCCGACGTTGCCGAGCGGTTCGCCGCTGTTGGCGTCCTCAATGCACCAGTTGAGCGACGTGCGCCGGTCCAGCCCGAGACGGTGGCGACGCATGAAGTCGGGGAAGGTCTGCTCGGTCGGAAGTTCATTCGCCATGAATCGCCGGGCGTCGGGGTCGGTGACCTGCTCCGGACGTGGAGTGTCGGCGTCCGTCCACTCACGCAGCACGAACCGCTCGGTGCGAAGCGTGGGGATCGAGAAGGGTGCAATGCGCCCGGTAGCGCGATCGTCGGACGCCAGGAGTTCGAAGCTGATCGCGCCGGAATGCGGTCGGTCGTCGTGGGCCAGCGCAGCCCGCTCGGTGGCGCACTCGTTGAAGCCGGCCCGTCGCAGCGCACGCTGCGAGGCACCGTGGTCCTCGTCCGTGCCGGCGTACAGACGGTGCAGACCCAACCCACCGTCGACGCCTGCAGGATCGGTCCGATCGGCGAAGGCATGCGGGATGAGCAGGTCGAGAGCCTCGGCCAGCACTCCGCGTCCTCGGGCCGACGGGAGCAGCCAATAGCCGACCCACCCCGTGCCGCGGATGAAGTCGACGTCGAGGCGGGTGACCTGGATGTGGCCGAGGAGTTCACCGGTCACTGCATCGGCGATGCACCAGAAGACACCCTCGCCGATCGCCATCCGCCGACGCCGGTCTCGCAGCCATCGCGGAAAGTCGCCGGCTTGCGGCTGCATGTCGGCGTTGAAGCGCTGCGCGATCTCGTCCGGGCCGCCCGGCAACTCCTCGTGGTCCCGGTACGGACGCAACACCACGCGCTCGCCGCGCAGCAGCTTCGCCTCCCACCACGGACGTGCTGCACGGTGCTCCCGCCCGAGCGACAACCCCCATTCGGCGCGAGTGAGCGAGCCCAACCAGAGGTTGTCCGAGTCACCGAACGACCCACGGTGCATGCGGCACCAGACGCCGTCGAAGGCGAAACCCGCCGCCCAGACCGCGCGCCAGGACGCGAAGTTGCCGGCGCCGCAGCGCCAGGTGACGGCCAACGCGTCCAGAGCGTCGAACGCGTGATCGACCACCAACCGGACGGCGCGGGTCATCACCCCGCGCCCGCGCAGTCCAGGGTGCATCGAGTAACCGACCTCCCACGTCCGCGAGCCCCGAGGGTGCAGGTTGATCCCGCCGGCGAACTGCCCGTCCACCTCGATCGCCCACACCGGGTGCACCGGATCGGCAGCCCAGTTGATCGCGACCGAGTCGAGGAACTCCTGCGCCTGCTGCGGTCCGTAGGGATCGGGGAGCGGGATGAACCGCCGCGAGCGCTCGTCGTTCGCGAATTCGATGATCCGGTCGACGTCGCCGGGGTGGTGCGCTCGCAGCGTCACGACGTCGTCGGAGAGCGTCGGGACGTCCGCCGGGAAATTGACCATGTAACGAGCCAATCAGAACGCGGCGAGGGGATCCTCCGATTAACTTCGTCCGTTGGTGCAACAGGCGAGGATCGGACGCCACCGAATCGTCATTGCGTCGCCCATTAGTCTTGGTGGGTCTGTACACGAACGAGGAGCAACAGTGCCGAAGGTAGTCGAGAAGGTCCTGCGGGCCGGTGAAGGCCGCACGCTGAAGAAGCTGCAGGGTCTCGCGGCGCAGGTGAACCTGCTTGAGGACGACTTCAAAGCGATGACTGACGCGGAGTTGCGAGCAGAGACCGACAAGTTCAAGGAGCGCCTGGCCGACGGCGAGACGCTCGATGACCTGTTGCCGGAAGCGTTCGCCGCCGTTCGCGAGGCGAGCGTCCGCACGCTGGGCAAGCGTCACTTCGACGTCCAGCTGATGGGTGGCGCCGCGCTGCACCTCGGCAACGTCGCCGAGATGCGCACCGGTGAGGGCAAGACCCTCGTGGCGACCCTGCCGAGCTACCTCAACGCGTTGTCCGGCAAGGGCGTCCACGTCATCACGACCAACGACTACCTGGCCGAGTACCAGTCCGAGCTGATGGGACGCGTGCACCGCTTCCTCGGCATCGAGACCGGGTGCATCCTGTCCTCGATGACGCCTGACCAACGTCGCGCCGAGTACAACAAGGACATCACCTACGGCACGAACAACGAGTTCGGCTTCGACTACCTGCGCGACAACATGGCGTGGAGCTCCACCGAACTGGTGCAGCGCGGCCACAACTTCGCGATCGTCGACGAGGTGGACTCGATCCTCATCGACGAGGCGCGCACCCCGTTGATCATCAGCGGTCCGGCCGACGAGGCCACCCGCTGGTACACCGAGTTCGCCAAGATCGTCGAGCACCTCACCTGTGCGCCGAAGAAGGCCGGCGAGAACAAGCCGGGCGACGGCGACTACGAGATCGACGAGAAGAAGAAGTCCGTCGGCATCATGGAGTCGGGTATCGAGAAGGTCGAGGACCTCCTCGGTATCGAGAACCTCTACCAGGCCGAGAACACCCCGCTGATCGGTTACCTGAACAACGCCATCAAGGCCAAGGAACTGTTCAAGAAGGACAAGGACTACGTCGTCAAGGACGGCGAGATCCTCATCGTCGACGAGCACACCGGACGCATGCTCTCCGGCCGTCGCTACAACGAGGGCATGCACCAGGCGATCGAGGCCAAGGAGGAGGTGGAGATCCAGAACGAGAACCACACCATGGCCACGATCACCCTGCAGAACTACTTCCGCATGTACGACAAGCTCGCCGGCATGACCGGTACGGCCCAGACCGAGGCCGCCGAGTTGCACCAGATCTACAAGCTGGGCGTCGTGACCATCCCCACCAACAAGCCGATGGTCCGTAAGGACCAGGCCGACCTGATCTACCGCACCGAAGAGGCGAAATTCCGCGCCGTCGTCGACGACATCGTCGACCGCCACCGCGAGGGACAGCCGGTCCTGGTCGGTACGACGAGCGTCGTGAAGTCGGAGTACCTCTCGGAACAGTTGCGGCGCAAGGGAGTTCCGCACGAGGTCCTCAACGCAAAGTTCCACGAGCAGGAAGCCCAGATCATCGCGCAGGCCGGCCGCAAGGGCGCCGTCACGGTCGCGACGAACATGGCCGGTCGAGGCACCGACATCATGCTCGGCGGTAACCCCGAGCACATCGCTGTCGCCGCGCTGAAGCGCAAGGGTCTCGACCCGGAGCAGACGCCCGAGGAGTACGAGGCTGCTTGGGACGAGGCGCTCGCGAAGGCGGAGAAGGCGGTCGAGCAGCAGCACGAGGAGGTGCTCGAACTCGGAGGCCTGTACGTGCTCGGCACCGAGCGCCACGAGTCGCGCCGTATCGACAACCAGCTGCGTGGTCGCGCCGGCCGCCAGGGCGATCCGGGCGAGAGTCGCTTCTATCTGTCGTTGCAGGACGACCTGATGCGCCTGTTCAACGCGAGCATGGTCGACCGCTTCATGCAGACCGCGAAGATCGAGGACGAGGTTCCGATCGAGTCCAAGATGGTCAGCCGTTCGATCCAGTCGGCGCAGACCAGCGTCGAGGCGCAGAACTTCGAGATCCGCAAGAACGTCCTTAAGTACGACGATGTGCTGAACCGGCAGCGCGAGACCTTGTACAAGGAGCGCCGCCGCATCCTCGAGGGCGAGGACCTCGAGCCCCAGGTGCGCCACTTCATCAACGACGTCGTGGACGCGTATGTCGACGGAGCGACCGCGCAGGGCTTCTCCGACGACTGGGACCTCGACGAACTGTGGTCGGCGTTGCGCGACCTCTACCCGGTCTCGATCACGATCGAGGAGATCGAGGACGAGGTCGGTGGCCGAGCCGGTTTGAACCGCGACATCCTCGTGCAGGAGATCCGCTCCGATGTCCACCACGCCTACGACACCCGCGAAAAGGCCTGGGGCGCCGATGTCGCTCGTGAGGTCGAACGCCGCGTCATGCTGTCGGTTCTGGACCGCAAGTGGCGCGAGCACCTCTACGAGATGGACTACCTCAAGGAGGGCATCGGCCTGCGCCAGTTCGCCCAGCGTGACCCGTTGGTCGAGTACCAGCGCGAGGGTTACCAGCTGTACTCCGCGATGAACGACGCGATCAAGGAGGAGGCCATTCAGAACCTCTTCCACGTCGAGGTCGACCCGGACGAGGTGCAGGCATCCCTGCCGGAGAAGACCAACGAGAAGCTCACGCTGACCGCACCGGGCGAGGACGGCCAGGCGCACCAGCACGAGATCACGGACGACGGTCGTGTTCTCGATGGCGAGGACGACAGCCGGTTGCCGCGTGCGCAGCGCCGCGCCAACGCGCGCAGGGCGAAGAAGGCGAAGGCCTCTTCCCAGAAGTGACCTGCACGATGAAGGCGGCCGTCCCTCCGGGCGGCCGCCTTCGTCTTTCGTTGCACGTCAACCCATTTCGAGCTCGGTGAGCAACCAGCGTCCGTCGCATCCGCTGAGCCGCATCGCGACAGCGCGGACACGACCGCGGTCGTAGACGACCGCACTCACCTCGGCGATTCCGTCAACGGCATCACACACGCGCACGCGTAGTACGCGACTAGGGCGTCCCGGTCGTGCGCCGCGACGAACCGCGGTCGCGTACGCACGGCGGACCCGTTCGCGCAGTTCGAGAGTCAGACAGCGCTCGATCTGCGACGGTGGACGGACCCCGCTCATCACCTCGAGCAGGCCGTGCACCAGCCGCGTACCCCACGCCGTCGGGTCGGGCAGGTCACTGGTACTGGAGTGCTGCGGACCGAACTCGACGTCGTGCCGTCCCGACCGGAAATCGACGGCGAGCGATGACTGGTCCAACGAGACCGACTGCAGATGGCGGCGCGGTCGAGCAGCCGGCAGCAGGCTCGGCGCCGGACGGGAGTGGACCGGCGTGGGTACGTGGACGGGTGCGGCGCTCATCGGGAACTCCCTTGTCTGGCAGTGAAATCGGTATCAGTGGGCGGGTGAAGGATCTGGCCCGCGAGCAGTAGGTCCGGGTTGTCGCCGATGACCGTTCGGTTGGCCTCGTGCCAGGCAGGAACAGCCCGCGCGATCTGCGCGGCGGACGCGTCAGGGCCGAGAGCTCGTCCGACGATCGCCCAGAGTGTGTCGCCCCGGTGCACGACGACCGAGTGATCGTTCGCAGCACCGGGCATTACGAGCGCGCTCCGGTCGGCCGGGTCGACCGCCTTCGGTGCGGTCGGCAGCCATCCGGGGTCCGGTGCCGGGTCGTCGGACATTGCACTCGGAGCCGTCCGGAAGTCGGGGGTCGGAAAAGGAGAACCGTTCGTGGACAACGCAGTTGCCGGTGCCGTGGCCACTGCGTCCGGGCCCTTCGGTGATGCCGACGCCGGTACTCCTGAGAAGGACACCGTCCAGCCGGCGATCGCGATGAGCGCCGTGGCAACGAGGCGGGTGGCGCCGTCGACGCGCATCCGCGGACGGGCGATCTCGGTCCGCGCCACGAGCGCGACGGCGCCTGCCCACGCGCACGTGATGGCCAGCGCGGTCAACAGCGCGGTCGACCACAGGGAATCGAAGGACACGAACGGTTCGCGACCCTGCTCCAGGAGTGTCAGCACGCACCAGGACGACGCGGAAGCCGCGACAGCGGCGAGCAGGAGTGCGAGAGCTCGTGCTCTCCTGCGGGTGGACTCATCGATCATGAGATGACAGTAAACGTAGTAAAACGTCATCAACAGTCTGCAAAAGTAAGAAGTGAGTAAAGTTCTGCGCGGGTACTCTCCCGGCATGCGGTGGGACCACTTGTTCGATGACCTCGAAGCACAGTTCGCGCAGCGCGAACGCCAGGAAGTACTGGCCCAGGTACCCGATCGCACCCGCCATGAGCGGGCTCAGGTCTCGTGGTTCGACCGGGTGGCAGCGGGGGTCGGCACGAAGATCGTCCTGTCGACGGTGGCCGGTCCGGTCGAGGGAGAACTCACCGACCTGGGCCGCGACTGGGTGGTCGTCGAGGAGCCGGGCCGTTCGAGTGCGATCGTTCCGGCGACGGCGATCGTCAGCATCGGCGGGCTGGGCCGCCGCAGTGATCAGGCACCTTCGGTGACCCGCCGGTTCGGGCTCGGCGTCGCGCTGCGCGGAATCTCCCGAGACCGTTCAGCGGTGGCTGTCCACGACACGGCCGGATCGGTGTGGGTGGGCACGATCGACTTCGTCGGAAGTGACCACGTCGAGGTGGTGCTGCACCCAGCGGATGCGGTGCGCCGAGGCGGCGCGGTGACCGGCCGCCGGGTTCTGCCATGGGCGGCGATCGCGGTCATCCGGCGGATCGGCTGATCACTCGGTCACGGTGCCCGACTCGACCTTCGAGCGGGTGTCGGCGTACGCCCGTTGGATGTAGGCCTCGAGTTGATCGGCTTCGATACGCCACGACTTGCCCACCTTGATCGCCGGTAGATCCCCTGAACTGATCAGGCCGTACACGGCTCGCGCAGAGATGTTCAATGTCTCCGCGACGTCCGAGATCTGCAGAAAGCGGGCAGGCACCGAGGCGTCCTTTCCGGTCGGCCGAAGTGGTGGTCATCGGGCTGAGCACGTGCTGTGGCCATTGTGGCGCATCGCAGGTTTGAACAAGTTTTTACCTGTGGACAACTCGCCCTGGCGTGGATCCGAACGCAAGATGAAGCGGATAACACGTATCGACGGGAGAACGACCGATGGGCGACACCCACACCACGACGTCTCGCATGACGCCTCGCGCGACGTCGCAGTCGGCCGCCGACGGGCGTCCGGCCCAACGCCTGCAGAAACCGTCATGGAAGGACGGTCGCCTCATCGCCGGGGTGCTGCTGGTGATCCTGGCGATGCTCGCGGGCGCGCTGACCCTCAAGCAGTTCGACTCGTCCGTCGAGGTGCTCCGTGCAAAGCGGACGCTCCTTCCGGGCGACTCCGTGGCGGCATCCGATCTCGAAGTGGTCAAGGTGCGGATCGACAACGGGCGAAAGGGTTACTTCGGCACCGGCAAGAAGCCGACAGGCACCGTGCTGCGGGAGGTCCGCGAAGGGGAACTGGTGCCGACGAGCGCCATCGGGTCGGCCGGCGAGGTGAACGCGAAGAGCATCGGTCTGCCGGTCGCCGGCTCGCAGGCGACCGCACTGGTGCGCGGCTCGGTCGTCGACGTGTGGGTCGCGCGACGCACGCCGGGTTCGACCGGTACCAACGACTTCCAGCGTCCGACCAAAGAGGTACAACGGGCGACCGTGCATCGTGTGCCCACGTCAGGATCGGGTCTCGGAGTGTCGTCCGGTGGGGACCAGGTCTACGTCCTGGTGCCCGATGCGAAGGTCGCCACGATCATCGAATCGGTGAACGGTGGTGCGAAGGTCACGCTGATCCCCGCCGCGGGTTCACCGATGAAGGGCAACTGATGGCGATCGCGGTCATCACCGGGGTCAGTGCGCACGCCGAGGCGGAGATCGCTGCGGTGCTCGGCGCGGCGAACGGGGTAGATCTGGTCCGACGCTGTGCAGATCTCGCCGAGGTGCTCGCCGTCGCTGCCGCCGGTCGTGCGGAGGTGGCGCTGGTCTCGGCGGACCTGCCCGGTCTCGATCTGTCGTCCGTACGCGAACTACGCGACCAGGGCGTACGGGTCATCGGCGTGTTCGCCGACGAGTCGCAGGAGCGCACACTGCGTGAGTGGGGTGTCAGCTGGCTGATCGGTGATCGAGCTGCCCAGGACGAACTCCTCGAGCAGGTGCACGCGGCGGCGACGACCGACGTACCGCGTGTGGCAGTCCTGCCCGAGGAGGATGCCGGTTCTCCGGCACCCAACGAGCAGGACGAGGACGGCAAGGTCATCGCGGTCTGGGGCACCGGGGGCGCACCCGGACGTTCGGTCCTCGCAGCCAACCTCGCCGTCGAGTTCGCGTCTGCCGGAGAACCCACGATGCTGATCGACGCCGACACCTATGGTGCGTGCCAGGCCCAACTGTTCGGCGTGCTGGATGAAGCACCGGGCGTCGCCGCTGCGACACGACTGGCTGAAGCCGGACGCCTCGACACCGTCTCGCTCGCCGGGCTGGCGCCGATGGTGGGGGACAGGTTGCGCATCCTGACCGGCCTGCCGCGCCCGGACCGTTGGCCGGAAGTTCGTTCTGCTGCACTGCAATCGGTACTGGAAACCTCGAAACGGATGCATCGATGGACCATCGTCGACATTGCGGCACCGACCGATCTGGACGAGGAGTTGAGCTTCGACACCGTTGCGCCGCAACGGAACATGGCCACTCGTGCAGTGCTCGACAACGTGGACGAGGTGTTGGTCGTGGCTGCCGGTGACCCGATCGGAATCGGAAGGCTCGTGCGCGCGATCGACGAGGTCAAGGAACTCACCGTCGCTCGGTCGACGGTGGTGGTCACCAAGGTTCGCGCATCGGCCGCCGGTCGCAACCCGCGTCAGGAGATCGAGCACGCGCTGCAGCGGTTCGCCGGCGTCGAACCGGTGTTGATCCCGGACGACCGCGACGCGTTGGACGCTGCGCTGCTCGCCGGCAGGGCACTTGCCGAAACCGCACCGTCGTCGCCGGCGGCAGCAGCGATCCGCGCACTCGCGCACGAACGGATGGGTCTGGCGCAGGGCCGTCCCGCGCGCCGGGGACGAGGTCTGCGTAGGCGAGCGGGCTGACCACCAGGGATGAGAACATAGCCGCGTGGCTGATCGACTGACCTCACTCGACGCGTCCTTCCTGTACCTGGAGGACGCCACCACGCCTATGCACGTCGGTTCGGTGATGGTGTTCGACCCGCCGGCGGAGGGGTTCGAGTACGACAACATCATCGACCTTGTCAGCAACCGCATCGCCTACGTGCCGCGGTACCGCCAGCGGGTTCGGCACACCCCTGGACGCATCAGCAACCCGGTCTGGGTCGACGACCAGGACTTCGACATCACGTATCACGTACGTCGCTCCGCGCTGCCGAAACCGGGCAACACCGCCCAGCTGGAGGAGTTCGTCGGACGTATCCAGTCGCGCGCGCTGGATCGGGATCGTCCGCTGTGGGAGCTGTACCTCGTCGAAGGGCTTGAGCGCGGACGCTTCGCGATCGTCACCAAGACCCACCAGGCACTCGTCGACGGTGTGAACGCGATCGACATCGGCCAGGTGATCGTCGACTCCGACGCGGGCCGCGAGGACCAGATCCCGCACACCTGGCGGGCGCGTCCGGAGCCGTCGGCGATCGAACTCGTCGCCGACAGCATCTTCTCGATGCTGCGCAGCCCGGGGCGAGTGATCCGCGAGGGAGTCGAGGTACTGACCGACGTTCACACTCTGGGTCGGCGAGTCGCGGGCACGGCAACCGATCTGTTGGGTGTGCTGGCGCGGAGCACCGCGCTGCGGGCGCCGAGCAGCCCGCTCAATGCACAGGTCAGCGGGTACCGGCGGTACGTGATGCTGGAGAGTGAGCTCGCCGATTACCAGAAGGTGCGTACCCGCATCACGGCCGACAGCTCCAATGAGCACGTCACTGTCCATGACGTCGTGCTTGCTGCGGTAGCGGGCGGTCTGCGGGCGTGGTTGATGTCGCGTGGGCAGGCAGTCGACACCGGTGCGACGATCCGCGCAATGGTGCCGGTGAGCACGCACTCCGTCGACGACGACCCGGACCAGGACCAGGTGACCGCATGCTTCATCGACCTCCCCGTCGGGGAGCCGAATGCACGGATGCGACTGCACCAGGTCGCGTACGCGATGCAACAGCAGGTTGATTCGCGCACCGCCGTCGGAGCGCGGTCGCTGTCGGGCCTGTCCGGGTTCGCGCCGCCCACCCTGCACTCTCTCGGGGCTCGCCTCGGTGGTGTGATGTCCCGCCGGATGTTCAACCTGGTCATCACCAACGTCCCCGGGCCGCAGCACGAGCTGTACGCCGCGGACGCCGAGATGATCGGTTCCTATCCGGTGATCCCCATCGCCAAAGGTCAGGCGCTCGCCATCGGTCTCACGTCGTACAACGGCAAGGTGTTCTTCGGCCTCACCGCAGACCGCGACTCGATGCCTGACGTCGAGATGCTCGGCCAATGTGTCGAGGAAGCACTTGCCGAACTCGTGTCCGAGAGCTGAGGAGGCACCCGTGACCACCATGCGCCGGATCTACCTTCCGCTGACCACCGAGCAACTCCTCGCGCTGCGCGACGGACGTGAACTCACCGACGAGCGCTTCGACGCATTCGCGGTGACGGACGCAGCTCGCACCGGACGCCCTGGTGTCGACGACGACGAGGTGCACGAGTACGCCGCGAGCCAGGACGCCGCGCTGGCCGCGATCGCGCTGGGGGCGCAGGTCGTCGCCGCTGCTGACGTCGCCGAAGGCTCGGTGACGGACGGTAATGCCGACGCGAAGGTGGTCGCCTGTGGACCGTTGCCGCTAAAGCGTTTTGCCAGCTTTCACCTGATCGACGGCAACGCCGCCGAGCATCCGGACGAGGACATCGAACTGTCCTGGTTCGACGCCACGGAGTTGGGACTGCTTCTCGACGTGATCGACAACCAGTGACCGAACCCTTCCCACTCGCCCCGGACGAATCTGTCCGTCTCGCGACGCAGGTCGTGGCACAACGGTTTTCCTCCCCAGTCGCGGCCTGGCTCGGCGGGAGCGTCGTTCGAGGAACGGCCACCGCCCTGTCGGACCTGGACATCACTGTCCCGCTGGACGGGACACCTGCACCGATGCGGGAGTCGCTGCGAGCCGACGGCGTTCCGGTCGAACGTGTTCGTCCATACCGAATCGTTGGCGTTTTACCGGGCCACGGATCAGGATCGTAGACAGCCGACGATGCAGCGGCTGGTGGGCGAATCGGTCGTCCTGATCGATCGGGACACGCGGGAAAGGGCTGGTGCTTGACGAGTTCGTTGCCCGGTCTGCGAGGGGTATGGACGCTGGTGATCGAGCAGGCCGACTATCCGGGCCATGGCGTTCACGAGTAACCGGACAGTTCGACGTCGAAAGACTGCGGTCGCCGAGCGTCTGAGACGATGGCCGGACGAACGTCCGCATCTTTGCCGGACACTTCCGAGCACGACAGGAGCCACCCTTCATGGACGCAGCGACCACTCCGCCCGCACCGGTCAACGAGCCGGTTCTCGATTACGCACCCGGAAGTCCGGAGCGCGCCTCGCTCGAACTCGCCCTCGTGCAGATCGGCGGCGAGCAGGTCGAGCTGCCCCACACCATCGGTGGCAGGCGAGTCATGGGCGGTGGCAAGACGATTGCCGTCCGTCAGCCGCACGCCCACAAGAAGGTGCTCGGCACTCTCAAGAACGCGACCGTGGCCGACGCGGAGGCGGCGGTGCAGGCGGCCAAGGACGCCGCTCCGGGTTGGCGAGAGCTGAGCTTCGACGACCGCGCAGCGATCCTGCTCAAGGCTGCCGACCTGCTGGCCGGCCCGTACCGCTCCCGCATGAATGCAGCGACCATGCTCGGGCAGAGCAAGACCTGCTACCAGGCCGAGATCGACGCCGCCTGCGAACTGATCGACTTCTGGCGCTTCAACGTCCACTTCGCCCGACAGATCCTCGCCGAGCAGCCGCCGGCCAACGCGCGCGGCGTGTGGAACCGCACCGACCACCGTCCGCTCGAGGGCTTCGTCTACGCGATCACGCCGTTCAACTTCACCGCGATCGCCGGCAACCTGCCGACCGCTCCTGCGTTGATGGGCAACACGGTCGTCTGGAAGCCGAGCCCGACGCAGAACCGCGCCGCGCAGCTGACGATGGAACTGCTCGAAGAGGCCGGCATGCCCCCGGGTGTGATCAACCTGGTCACCGGCGACGGACTCAACCTGAGCAAGGTCGCACTGGCCGACCGCGACCTCGCAGGTATCCACTTCACCGGATCCACCCCGACCTTCCAGCATCTGTGGAGCCAGGTCGGTGCCAACCTGTCCGACTACCGCACCTACCCGCGCCTGGTGGGGGAGACCGGCGGCAAGGACTTCATTTTGGCCCACCCGTCCGCCGACCCGGACGTGTTGCGGACCGCGATGATCCGTGGCGCTTTCGAGTACCAGGGCCAGAAGTGCTCGGCCGCCAGCCGCGCGTACGTGCCGGCGAGCCTGTGGAAGAAGATCAAGGCCGACCTCGTCTCGATCACCGACTCGCTCACCCAGGGCGATGTCACCGACTTCTCCAACTTCATGGGTGCGGTCATCGACGAGCGTGCGTTCGCCAAGCACAAGGACGCCATCGACATGGCACATGCGCACAAGGACATCAAGGTGCTGGCCGGCGGCACCTACGACGACTCGGTCGGCTACTTCGTGCGCCCGACCGTGCTGGAGATCGGCGACGCCGACAACGAGATGTTCTCCACCGAGTACTTCGGTCCGATCCTCGCGGTGCACGTCTACCCCGACCGCCAGTTCGACAAGGTGCTCGACCAGATGGAGTCGGTCGCGCCGTACGCGCTCACCGGTTCGATCATCGCCACCGACCGGGTGGTGATCGCGGACGCCACCCGCCGTCTGCGGTTCGCTGCTGGCAACTTCTACATCAACGACAAGCCGACGGGCGCCGTCGTCGGCCAGCAGCCGTTCGGCGGGGGGCGTGCATCGGGCACCAACGACAAGGCCGGCTCACCCGCGAACCTGATGCGCTGGACGAGCCCGCGCTCCATCAAGGAGACGTTCGTGGCGCCGACCTCCTACGAGTACCCGCACATGGGCTGACCTGCAGCACAACATGCGCAGTCCTGGGCCCGGAGGTTCGGCGGGCACACCCGATCACTGCACCTGCAGGGGACTTTCGCCTTCCGGGTGAACACCACCGAAGCCAGCGTGGTGCTCAACTACAACTGACAACAACGCGAGTCGGTCTGGGAACCAACGTGATTCCCAGACCGATCTGTCTACGCTCAGTTGCCGGCGAGGTATTCGGTGCCGATGCGTTCTTCCTGCTCGAGTGCGTGGATGAAGGACGGTGCGGCAGCTTTTTCAATCTTGCCGCCGATGATCGGGATGCCGCCCTTGAGGTCTCCGTCGACGTCCAGTCGGGTCTGTGTGTCCGACACCGGGGTCAACCTCACCGTGCCCTTCATCGACGCCGGCGTGCCCTTCACGTCGACCGCCAGGTCGGCGACCCGCGAACCGTCGTCGCCGGCGAGACCCCAGGTCTGGGTCTCGACCACCGTGATGGTGTTGCCGACCATCGCCCTGATGTTCTCGGGAAACGCATCGGTGGGCAGCACCCGGGCAACGGTGATGAGGTGTCCTCCGTCGGCGGTCTGGGCGAGTTCGACCGTGCCGCCGTCGGTGCTGGTCGCCGCCGATTTGCGTCGCTGATAGGCCTCGTCGGTCACCATCGCGTACACGTCGGCCACGGGGGCGGGGTAGGTCCAGGAACGCTTGATCTTCATGCGCGCAGCGTATCGAGCACCCTGCGGTGCAGGACGCGTTCGGCGACACTCAGTCGCGCCTGTCGGGTGTCGGCTGCTCCACCACCCCCCGGCAGCAGTTCGCGTACCTGCGCCACGTGATCCTGCAGCACCTCGGCGAGCCCGCGCAGCACATCGGTCAACTCCTGTCCGGTGGCGCGCGACGCCTCGCCGGGTACCTCGTCCACGACAGTCTGCAGCGTTGCGGCACAACGGCGCAGGTCGTACGCGGCCGACGCCAGCGCGGCCGGATCGACACTCGAACCTGCGCGCGGACGGAAGGGTCCGGTGGGTGTCAAACCGTCACTCAGACGCAGTTGCACGGCCGACCCGCCGACCAGCCAGTCGTGCCACGCCAGCAGCGCTTCGGCGACATGTTCGATGGCCTGCCCGATCGTCGCCGTGGCTGTGTCGGTGGCGGTCTCGACCCGCACCGACAACAGCTGTGGAACCGTCGCCGCGAGTCTGCGAAGGGCGTCGTCGCGGACCTGGGTCGAGGAAGGCATGCGGGCCACGCTAACCCGCCCAACCCGACTGTGGCGTACTTCACAGGGGCGATACAGTCGACGGGCGGCACACAACGACGTGCGCCGCCACGCTACGCACCCATGAGGTTTGTTGGCTTTGTCTGCTGACTTGTCCGGTCACCACCGGCAGGAAGTCCTGCGCGAGAGCGCTTCGCACGACTGCGGCGACGGGGGGTGCACCGACCCGCTCACCGAGCGTTACTTCCGGCATGTCGCCGACGAGGACATCAACGCCCTGGGATCGGCGAATCTTCACGGCTTCCTGCACGCGCATCAGCAACTGGCCAAGCAGCGTCCGCCGGGTCGAGCCAATATCCAGGTGTTGCACCCCAACAAGGACGCCGACGGCTGGAGCTCGTCGTACGCGGTCCTGCAGATCGTCACCGACGACATGCCGTTCCTGGTCGATTCGGTCACCGCGGCGCTCGCTCGTCTGGGTCGCCGCGTCCACCTGCTGATCCACCCGCAGCTCTGGGTGGAGCGGGACGCCTACGGCGAACTGCGCGAGATCCTCGACACCGATGACCAGCCCCAGCACCGTTCGGGCGCGGCCGATCCCATCGCCGAGTCGTGGATGAACCTGCAGATCGATCTGGCCGCCGACGAGTCCGGCGACGCCGACCTGATCGCTGTTCTCCACGAGGTGCTCGACGACGTCCGCGATGCCGTGACCGACTGGGAACGCATGCGCGCACAGTGCGATGTCATCATCCGCGACCTGGAGGCCGACCCGCCGAGTTCGGTCGGCAAGGACATCGTGGAGCGCACCCAAGGTTTCCTGCGGTGGCTCGCCGACGAACACTTCACCTTCCTCGGTTACCGCGAGTACGTTTTGGACGAGGTCGACGGCGAGGACGTCCTGCGCGGCGTCGCCGGTAGCGGCCTCGGTCTGTTGCGCTACGACGTCCCGGCGTCCGAGGCGTTCTCGCGCCTCACCCCGCACGCGCGACGCACTGCCCGCGACCCGCACCTGTTGACGGTCACCAAGGCGAACTCCCGCTCCACGGTGCACCGGCCCGTCTACCTCGACTACATCGGCCTGCGCACCTTCGATGCTGCCGGCAATGTCATCGGTGAGCGCCGCTTTCTCGGGCTGTTCTCCTCCAGCGCCTATGTCGAGTCGGTGCGTCGCGTGCCGATCCTGCGCGAGCGGGTGGCTGCGGTCGTGGCCAACTCCGGGTACGCCCCCGACAGCCACTCCGGCAAGGACCTCATGCAGGTGCTGGAGACCTACCCGCGTGACGAGTTGTTCCAGATCCGCACCGAGGAACTGAAGTCCATCGCGAGCCAGGTCATGCGCGTCCAGGAGCGACGCACCCCGGCGGTGCTGCGCCGCGACGACGAGTTCGGCCGATTCGCCAGCGTCGTCGTCTACATCCCGCGCGACCGCTACAACACCCGTGTACGGCTGGCGATGTCGAACATCCTCAAGCACGCCTTCGACGCCACGGCGATCGACTACACGACCCACGTGACCGACGCCGAGATGGCACGCATCCATTTCGTCGTCCGTGTCGACCCCGGCACCGGTGTGCCGCAGGTCGATGACGAGGCACTGCGCGAGGAACTGCTGCGCTCCACCCAGACGTGGTCCGAGCAGCTCGGAATGCATGCCCGCGACGAAGACGGTGAGGACGCGTCCGCGCGGGTGATGTCGTTGTACGCCAACGCTTTTCCCGAGGCGTACAAGGAGGACTTCGGTCCGCGTCAGGGCGTCGCCGACCTGCGCCACATCGAGTCGCTGAAGGACGGCGACGACACCAGTCTGACGCTCTACCGCGATCCTTCCGGTGACGCGCGGGAGCGCCGGTTCAAGCTGTTCCGCCGCAACGGGGTGCTGCTGTCGGACGTCATGCCGATCTTCACCGATCTCGGCGTCCGGGTCACCGACGAGCGTCCGTACTCGATGAACCGAGCCGACGGCGAACTCATCCACATCTACGACTTCGGCCTACGCGCCGATGACGCGGACGTGTGGGGCACCGATGCCGAACTCGCTCAGGTGCGCGAGCGCTTCCAGGACGCGTTCGCGGCGGTGTGGAACAAGCACAGCGAGTCCGACGGGCTCAATGCGCTTGTGTTGCAAGGTGGTTTGACCGCCCGGCAGGTGACGGTGCTTCGTGCGATCGCCCGTTACATGCGCCAGGTCGGACTGCCGTTCAGCCAGGAGTACGTCGAGCAGGCGTTGGTCACCAACGTCGAACTCACCCGTGATCTCATCGCGCTGTTCGACGCCCGGTTCGACCCGACCGCCGAGCAGGACCGTGAAGCCGCTCAGGCCGAGGTGAACGAGCGCATCGACGCCGGGCTCACCCAGGTCGCCAGCCTCGACCAGGACCGCATCCTGCGTTCCTTCCGCGGAGCGATCATGGCGATCCTGCGCACCAACGCCTTCCAGGACGGCGGACACCGTCCGGTGATCAGCTTCAAGATCGACTGTGCGTCGGTACCCGGCATGCCGCACCCGCGGCCGATGTTCGAGATCTGGGTCTACAGTCCGCGCGTCGAAGGCGTGCACCTGCGCTTCGGCAAGGTCGCCCGCGGCGGTCTGCGCTGGAGCGACCGGCGCGAGGACTTCCGCACCGAGGTGCTCGGGCTGGTCAAGGCGCAGATGGTCAAGAACGCGGTCATCGTCCCGACCGGTTCCAAGGGCGGCTTCTACGCCAAGCAGTTGCCGAGCCCGAGCGACCGCGATGCGTGGATGGCCGAGGGCATCGAGTCCTACAAACTGTTCATCGGCGGGCTGCTCGATCTGACCGACAACCTCCTCGACGGTGAGGTCGTGCCCCCGCAGGACATCGTCCGTCACGACCCGGATGACACCTACCTCGTGGTCGCGGCCGACAAGGGCACCGCATCCTTCTCCGACATCGCCAACGGCGTCGCGCAGCATCGTGGGTTCTGGCTGGACGACGCGTTCGCGTCCGGTGGCTCGGCGGGCTACGACCACAAAGGCATGGGCATCACCGCCCGAGGCGCGTGGGAGTCGGTCAAGCGGCATTTCCGCGAGATGGGCCACGACACGCAGACGCAGGACTTCACGGTCGTCGGCGTCGGCGACATGAGCGGCGACGTGTTCGGCAACGGCATGCTCCTGTCTGAGCACATCCGGTTGGTGGCCGCGTTCGACCACCGGCACATCTTCCTCGACCCCGACCCGGACGCTGCGACCTCGTACGCCGAGCGCCGTCGGTTGTTCGACCTGGCGCGTTCGTCGTGGGAGGACTACGACAGCTCGCTGATCAGCGCGGGTGGAGGGGTGTACCCGCGAACGGCCAAGTCGATCCCGCTGACCGACGAGGTGCGCGAGCGCCTCGGCATCGACGAGGGCATCACCGAGATGGCGCCGTCCGACCTGATGAACGCCATCCTCAAGGCGCCCGTCGACCTGTTCTGGAACGGCGGCATCGGCACGTACATCAAGGCGAGTACCGAGTCGAACTCCAGGATCGGCGACCGTGCGAACGACACGATCCGGGTCGACGGAAAGCAGATGCGCGTCAAGGTCATCGGTGAGGGCGGCAACCTCGGCGCCAGCCAGCTCGGACGCATCGAGGCCGCGCGAAACGGCGTCCGCGTGAATACCGACGCGATCGACAACTCCGCCGGCGTCGACACCTCCGACCACGAGGTCAACATCAAGATCCTGCTGACCGACCTGGTCAAGCGTGGTCAGTTCGATCTCGAGGAGCGCAACGAGATCCTGTCCTCGATGACCGACGAGGTCGCTCACCAGGTGCTGCGTGACAACTACGAGCAGAACACTCTGCTCGGCAACGCGCGCGCCCAGACCGGTGTGATGGTCACCGTCCACCAGCGTCTGATCAAGTGGCTCGAGGCACGCAAGGAACTCGACCGCGGCCTGGAGTTCCTGCCGAGCGATGAGGAGATCGAGCGCCGGCTCGACGACGAGGGTGGTTTGACCTCGCCGGAGTTCTCGGTGCTGGTCGCCTACGCCAAGCTCGCGCTGAAGAACGACCTCACCGGCAGCGACCTCACCGACGACCCGTGGTTCACCCGGACCCTCCGCGAGTACTTCCCGCAGCGGGTCCGCGACAGCTTCGGGGACGCTATCGCGCAGCACCCGCTACGTCGCGAGATCGTCATCAACTCCGTCGTCAACTCGATGATCAACCGGGGCGGCATCACGTTCGCGTTCCGGGTGATGGAGGAGACGCAGGCCTCGGCCCCACAGATCGCTCGGGCGTACGTCGTGGCCCGCGAGGTCTTCGACCTGACCGGCTTCGTGGCCCAGGTGGAGGCGCTGGACAACATCGCCTCGACCGATGCCCAGACGACGCTGTACCTGGAGTTCCGGCGGTTGCTCGACCGTGCGGTTCGCTGGTTGCTCAACAACCGGCCGACAGCGCTCGATGTCGGCAGCGAGATCGACCGGTTCTCGGCCGACGTGACCGCGCTCGCGCCGAAGGTGCCCGATCTGTTGCGCGGTACCGAGCGCAAGCGGTGGGAGACCAACAAGGCGTCGTTGGTGGACCAGGGCATTCCGGACGAACTGGCCGGCCGTGCTGCCGCGCTGCTCGACCTGTTCTCGGTGCTCGACATCACCGAACTCGCGGTCAACAGCGACCACGACATCGAGACGGTGGCCGGTGCGTACTTTGCGGTGTCCGAGCGGGTAGGGATCGACACCATGCTCGGTGCGGTCTCGGCACTGCCGCGCGAGAACCGCTGGGACTCCTTGGCTCGTGGCGCGATCCGCGACGACCTGTACCTGGTGCTGGAGTCGTTCACCGCGGCTGTCCTGGCCGGCACGCCGGACTCGGCGGCTCCGGCCGACCGTGTCGCGAGCTGGCTGGAGCAGAACCCCGACTCGGTCGGTAGGGCCCTCGCCTCGCTGGACGCGATCAAGACGCTGCCGCACCCGGGGCTCGCCCCATTGTCGGTAGCGCTGCGGACGCTGCGCGGGGCGATCCGTAGCGGCACCGCCAGCTGAGCCGATCACGTCACCGGGCCCGGGAACGCCGTCGCGTCCCGGGGCTCGGCCGTACCGGGGTCATCCACCGCATAGGCTCCCGCCGTGCCCACATTGAGCGACGTGCTGAGCCGGCACGAGGTGACCGCGGCCGATTCGGACTGGCTGCACCGTCTCGTCGGTGACTGGCAGCTGATCGCAGACCTGTCGTTCGCCGATCTGGTCCTCTGGGTGCAGTCGCAGGCGGGGGAGTGGTTCGCCGCGGCGCATGCCCGTCCGACCACCGGCGTCGGCGTCTTCACCGAGGACCTCGTCGGTCAGCCGGTGGCGGTGCCTCGAGCCCGGATGGTCCAGGCCGCACGGGATCAGCAGGAGATCGTCCGAGCCGGCCAGACCGTCTGGCGCGACGACATGCCGATCCGCGAGGAGGCGATCCCGGTTGTCCGCGACGGACGTGCGGTCGCGGTGCTCACCCGGCACACCAATCTCGCCTCGATGCGCACGCCGAGCCGACTCGAGGTCACCTACCTGGCGACCGCCGACGCGCTCGCCCGGATGATCGCTGCCGGTACCTTTCCGCAACACGAGCCGGCCACCCACGTCCGGCGCGGCACCCCGCGGGTGGGCGACGGGGTGCTGCGCCTGGACGTCGACGGCCTGGTCACCTACGCCAGCCCGAATGCGGTGTCTGCGGTGCACCGCCTCGGGTACGAAGCCGATGTCATCGGGATGCCGCTGGCCTCGGCCGTCTACGACCTGCTGCCCGCGCGTTCACCGGCCGACGAGGACCTCACCCAGGTGCTGCGCGGACGCGTCGCGCACCGCGGTGAGGTACGCACCCGGTCGGCGAGCGTGATGGTTCGTTCCATTCTGTTGCAGGAGAACGGTCGTCGCATCGGTGCCGTGCTTCTTGTGCGCGATGTGAGTGAGCTGCGTCGTCGTGAGCGTGAACTCGCCACCAAGGACGTCACGATCCGCGAGATCCATCACCGGGTGAAGAACAATCTGCAGACCGTCGCCGCTGTGCTTCGACTCCAGGCACGGCGGGTCGACGATCCGGCCGGCCGCGCAGCCTTGGACGACGCGGTCCGTCGGGTGGCGACGATCGCCTCGGTGCACGAGACACTCTCATCCCGGCTGGACGACCACCTGGATTTCGACGAGGTCGCGCAGCGCGGAGTGCAGGCAGCCCTCGACCTGGGCAACCGCTCGGGCATGCGGGTCAGCGGCGCGATCGACGGCAGCTTCGGGACGCTGTGTTCCGAGGACGCGACCTCGATCGCGATGGTGCTCGCCGAACTCGTCCAGAACGCCGTCGAGCACGGCCTCGCGCAGCAGGACGGTCACGTGCAGGTGACAGTGCGTCGGGAGCAGACTCGTGACGGCGACCTGTTGCGGGTGGAGGTGGCCGACGACGGTGCCGGGTTACCGGACGATTTCGCGCAGGGCAGCGGCGGACTCGGGGTGCAGATCGTCCGGTCGCTGGTCGCCGACCTGAGCGGCGACATCGACTGGGAACGGACAGAAAACGGCACCGCCGTGAAGTTCACGGCGGTGCTGCGGGATATCCCGGTGGAGCGTTGACTTCGGCGGACTCAGCCTGCGCGTTCAGCCGGTACGTTCAACCGGCACGGCGGGCGCGTGCATTGCGCCGCTTCATGGCGCGTCGTTCGTCCTCCGACAGTCCACCCCAGACGCCGGCGTCCTGCCCGCTCTCGATGGCCCACTTCAGACAAGTGTCGATGACCTCGCAGCGTCGACAGACAGCCTTGGCGTCCTCGATCTGCTGCAAGGCAGGGCCCGTGTTCCCGATGGGGAAGAAAAGCTCCGGGTCCTCTTCCAGGCATGCAGCGCGGTCGCGCCAATCCATAGTCGTCCTGCTCCTTGAGTAGATGTTCCCGGTGCCGGGCCATGCGTCGTGCGCGTGAAACCGACGGGGCACCCATCGTTCGTCGGTTCGTTTCGAGTGGCTACGCTGTGGTTGGGCGTGCCGACTGTCTAGGCTCACAGATGCTGGCTGTGTTGCACAAGGGGTTTGACCGAATCTTTTCCTTTCGAAGGTGAGTCCTTGGTCACACCACGCCCTCGACCTGCCCCGTAACTCGCGCTTTTCAGCGTTTCACCTGTTCTGTCCGTGCCCCGGAGGAAGGATGCCGTGTGTCCGATCAGACATCTTCACCGCTGCGCGAGGCGACCCCGGGAGTGACCACCCCATGGCGGGTGGCCGCCGCCCTCATGGTCGTGCAGGCAGTGGCTCTGTTCGGGGTGGGAATCTGGTCGGGGTTCGACGGCGGCTCAGCGCGTTCGTGGTCGTTCGCTGCAACGCTGGTGGTGCTCGCCGGATGTGTCGCCGCCCTCGCCTGGCTACTGAACGCGGGACGGTCCGCGGCGCGCACGCCGACCCTACTGTGGAACGCGCTGCTCCTGCCGATCGGCTTCACGGTCGGTGACGGCGGGGCTCCATGGGCCGGATGGCTGATCATCGCCGTCGCCGTCCTCACCTTCGTCGCCACCGTTCTTGCGCGCCCGCACGAAGTCGCCGCGCGCGACGGCCAGGACTGATCCACCGGATCCAGGCGCCCGCCTCGTAGGGTTCAGTCATGCGAAGGTTCTGGGCCGTGTTGGCCGTACTCCTCTGGTCGGCAGCGGTTGTGTTCCTGCCCGTCTCGAGCGCGAGAGCGGCAGGTGGGGAACGGATCCTGTCGTTCACCGCCGACTACGACGTGCAGCCGAATGGCTCGGCCGAGGTGACAGAGACGATCAGGTACCAGTTCGCCGGCGACCAGTCGCATGGCATCAAGCGATCGATCATCACCTCGCAGGGCTACGACCCCGAGCCCGACAAGTACCGCGTCTACCCGATGACCGACGTCCGGGTGAGCAGCCCGACCGGCGCACCGGACGATGTCGACCTGTCCGACTTCGGTGCGATGACCGTCATCCGGGTCGGATCCGCCAACGAGACGGTCCGTGGCACCCACACCTACATCGTGAAGTACAAACTCGGTTCCGTCGTCAACAAACAACCCGACGGGACCGTCGAACTCTATTGGAACGCAACAGGATCCCAGACCGGAGTGCCCACCGACGAGGTGCGGGTCTCGGTCACCGGGCCGGCCGCCGTCACGAACGCGGTGTGTTACTACGGAGTCACGAAGACGTCCGACAAGTGTGAATCGTCCGCCGGGCAGAAGGCCACGTTCAGCGCCTCGTCCCTCCAGCCGTTTCAGCAGGTGACGATCGGAGCAGCGTTCCCTGCGGCGCCTTTCACCAGCACCGCACCCGATCTCGAACAAGGCACGGTCGACGATTCCAAGGGCGGCGCTGAAAACTCGTCGCTGACCCCGCAGCAGCAGGACACGCTGCGAGCGGTGGGTTCCGGTGCGGCGGTGGGTCTGCCGGCCCTGGCTGCGGCGGTCATGGGTCTGGCCGTCTGGAAGCGGGGCCGCGACGAGCGCTATGCCGCTGTTGCGCCCGGGCTCGAACCGGCGGACGGCCAGGACGACTCGGTGGTCCGGGGCGGGCGCCGCACCGTGGTGGTGCAGTTCCAGCCGCCGGCCGGTGTGCGCCCTGGACTCATGGGCACGGTGATCGATGAAGAAGCCGGCACCGTCGACGTCTCGGCCACGGTGGTCGACCTCGCGGTGCGCGGCTTCTTACGGATGGAGGAGGTCGAGCGCGGCGGTCTGTTCACCAAGAACGACTGGCAGCTCACCCTTCTCGACCCGCCGGACGGCGAACAACTGCTGCCGTACGAGGAGACCTTGCTCTATGGGCTGTTCCAACTGGGTTCGCCGGTCCTGCTGTCGCAACTGCGTAACCACTTCAAGTCCACGCTGACCAAGGCGCAGAGCCAGATGTACACCGAGGTCGTGCAGCGCGGCTGGTTCCGGCGATCGCCGGAGGCGGTTCGCACCGGTTTCCAGATGGGCGGCATGGCCCTCATCGGGGCGGCGTTCTTCGGATTCTTCCTGCTCCCGGGCATCAGCGCAGCCGCCATCGGCCTGCCGATCGGGCTGGCGATCGCAGGCGTCATCGTCATGCTGATGGGCCGCAAGATGGCATCGCGTACCGCTCGCGGCTCGGCGGTCACCGACCAGTCGCTCGGTTTCCGCGAGTACCTCGTCACCGCCGAGGCGCAGCAGATCAAGTTCGACGAGGCGGAGCAGATCTTCAGCCGGTACATGCCGTACGCCGTCGTCTTCGGTATCGCCCAGCAGTGGGCCGACAAGTTCGCCCAGGTGGCGCGAGCGGCCGAAGCCGCGGGCCGGCCGCTGGTCATGCCGATGTGGTACATCCCGCTGGGCGGCGGTTTCGGTGACTTCGGCAGCATCGCCGGCGGGATCGACGACTTCGGCACCGTCTCGGCCGGCACCTTCGTGTCCACCCCCGGATCCTCGGGTGGATCGGCGTTCGGTGGTGGAGGCTTTTCCGGAGGTGGCGGGTTCTCCGGCGGCGGTGGGGGCGGTGGAGGCACCGGAAGCTGGTGATCCCGATACACCCGACGGGAATTGGTTCGCGTCCGGCGCCGTTACACCGTTAGGCTGGCCAAGCCTTACAACTCCACAGCGTGACGTGCTCGCCGGTGTCACCCCTGAACTTTCAGGTGTGCCACCACACGAACTCGGGGGTGATCGGTTTCGACGTTGATCGCCGACGAGGGAGAAGCGGGTCGAGGAGGCACGGTTATCTCGTAAACGCTCCGTGCAAAACCAATAGGTGCCAACAACAAGCGCACCGACTTCGCCCTCGCCGCCTGAGCGAGCCTCGAAGTCCGTCAGCCTGAGTTAGTTCTCGCCTCAGTGTCTGGCGTCAGCTAGAGAACTTGCTGCGTCGTCATGTCGAGGGACGACGCGGGACTCTTACTCGACTGGGCCTGTCAGGGAACGTGTGCGCGCGAGCCCTGGGGCCGAGAAAATCCACAGCGCACTGCACCCGGAGAAGTCCCTTCTCGCGGTGAGCGGACGCGGGTTCGATTCCCGCCACCTCCACCACCACCGAATGGGCACGTCACGCTGTGGAGTCGGCCCAGCCCCAACTCACCTGCACCTGTTCGGCGACCTCGATCTCGCCGGGTGCGAACGAGCCCGCCTTGGCCATCGCCATGGTCTGCCCCTTATATATTTCCGGGCGGTCCGCGGGCATCACAGTGGTCACCGAACGCACCTCACCCAGGGTTCGTCCGGACCTCTGAGCGAGGGCTCGTGCTTGCTCCACGGCGTCGTCGTACGCGGCGGCGCGAGCGGCCGCAGCAGCCGTCGACGTGTCGTGCGCGAACACCTCGACGCCCTCCACACGGAACGCGTCACCCAGCTGTGCGCCGAGCGTCTCGAGCAGCTCTCCGGCCTGTTCTACGTTCTCTGCGACTGCTGAAAAGCGTTGTCGTGCAACGTATCCCACGACCTTCTGGCGCTCACCCCACTGGACGTCGACCGAGAGTCCGGTGGTCTGGATGGACCGCTCGGCGATGCCGGCTCCGCGCAGTCCGGCACGCAACGTCCGGGCGTTCTCCGACGACCGGGTGAGTGCTTCGGCGGCACCGGCCGCGAACTGCTCGACTGCGATCCGGAGGCGGACGCGGTCGGCCGCGGTGCTCACGGTGGACGACCCGATGACGGTGATTCCGCTCTGTGTCTGTCGCATGAACCCACCCTGACACGTGACCCCGTCCGCACGGCAGGCGTGGACACGGTAAGAAAGGAGTCATGACTGCGATGCCTTCCGTCTCCAACTCGATCACCGTCCGACTCGAGGTGCCCGGCCGGGCCACCGCGATCAGTGAGTTGACCGGCGCGATCGAGCGCACGGGCGGCCTCATCACCGGCCTCGACATCACCTCGTCCGACGCCGAGAGCATCAAGATCGACGTCACCGTCGCCGCGCGCGACGGCGACCACGCGAACGAGATCGTCGAGGCCATGCGTACCGTCGCCGGCGTCGTCGTCCACAAGGTCAGCGACCGCACCTTCCTGGCGCACCTGGGCGGCAAGATCGAGATCAAGTCCAAGCACCCGATCCGTAACCGTGACGACCTGTCGATGGTCTACACCCCGGGCGTCGCACGAGTCTGCATGGCGATCCACGACAACCCCGAGGACGCCCGCCGCCTGACCATCAAGCGCAACACGATCGCGGTGGTCACCGACGGCACCGCAGTCCTCGGGCTCGGCGACATCGGCCCGCTCGCGGCCATGCCGGTCATGGAAGGAAAGGCGGCGCTGTTCAAGCGGTTCGCCGACATCGACGCGTTCCCGATCTGCCTCGACACCAAGGACACCGAGGAGATCATCGCCACGGTGAAGGCCATCGCGCCGGTCTTCGCGGGGATCAACCTCGAGGACATTTCCGCCCCGCGCTGCTTCGACATCGAGCGCCGCCTGCGCGACGAACTCGACATTCCGGTCTTCCACGACGATCAGCACGGCACCGCGATCGTCGTGCTGGCCGCACTGCGCAACGCGCTGCGCGTGGTCGGCAAGGAGCTCAAGGACGTCAAGGTCGTTCAGTCCGGAGCCGGCGCGGCCGGTACGGCGATCACCCGACTGCTGCTCGCCGCCGGCGCCACCCACGTCGTGGTGTCCGACATCAAGGGGGTCGTCTCCCGCGACCGTGAGGACATCGTCGAGGGCAAGGACCCGTTCCTGCGCTGGGTCGCCGACCACACCAACCCCGACGGCATCTCGGGCACGCTGCGCGACTCGCTGCGCGACTCGCTGCGCGACGCGGACGTGTTCATCGGGGTCTCCGGGCCCAACATCCTCACCGGTGACGACATCGCGACCATGAACGAGGACGCGATCGTCTTCGCGCTCGCCAACCCGATGCCCGAGGTCGATCCGACCGCCGCCGCTCAGCACGCGACCGTGGTGGCGACCGGCCGCAGCGACTTCGCGAACCAGATCAACAATGTCCTGGTGTTCCCGGGTGTGTTCCGCGGCCTGCTCGACGCAGTAGCGGACGGCATCGACGACAACATCATGCTGGCTGCGGCCGAAGCGCTCGCCGACGTCGTCAGCCCCGACGAACTCAACCCGGCCTACATCATCCCGTCGGTGTTCCAGCCCGACATCTCGATGGTCGTGGCCCGCGCCGTCGAGAAGGCTGCCCGCGCCGAACTCGAAGGGGAGCGGCACAGCACCAAGCAGGACGAGCCGTTCGAGGACTGACCGACGTTCGGGCGAGGTAGCGCGAAATGCACGAGGGAACTGCGTAGGCGCAGTTCCCTCGTGCACTTCCAGGTGTCTCGCGGCGAGGAGCGCCACGGTGTGCCCGACGTCACCGCCCAGCAACCCCTGCGTGGTCGGAAGTTCGCGCGGGAGCCGTTAGACTGGGGGAATCCATTTTCGCGGTCTTGCGTTCATCTGTGTGAATTTTCTTGTGGGCGCCGAGATCTGAGGCACCCGGATCACCCCATCCACAGCGTGGCGAATACGCCTGAAACGCAGTCACTTTCGGCCGACAATCGGCCCTTGTAGGGGTTCTCTTGCGGTGCCCGTAACCCGACAAGAGGTACTGCACGATGACGCCCAAGAAGAACGACGGAACCAAGAAGGCCCGCTGGAGCCGTAGCCAGAAGGTCGAGGCCAAGCGCGGCGAAGTTCGTCGCACGTCCGCCGAACGCGGCAAGCCCGCCCGCCGCGAGGACCGTCCGGAGCGTTCCGGCGCTCGCCGGTTCGACCGCGACGACCGCCGGTCCTTCGACCGCCGCGACGACCGAAACAATGACCGGAGCAACGACCGTGGTGGGTACCAGGGTCGCTCCGAAAACCGTGAGGGTCGCTCGTACGACCGGCGCGACGACCGTCCGCAGGGTAACCGTGGTGGTTACCAGGGTCGCTCCGAAAACCGTGAGGGTCGCTCGTACGACCGGCGCGACGACCGTCCGCAGGGTAACCGCGGCGGCTATCAGGGCCGCGATGACCGTCGTTCGTTCGACCGTCGTGACGACCGCCCTCAGGGGAACCGCAGCAACGACCGTGGCGGCTACCAGGGCGGACGTTCCTTCGACCGTCGCGACGACCGCATCAGTGACCGCACGGGTGACCGGGGCGGCTACCAGCGTCGTGACGACCGTTCGCAGGGCGACCGCGGTGGCTATCAGGGCCGCGATGACCGTCGTTCGTTCGACCGTCGTGACGACCGTCCTCAGGCTGACCGCAGCAACGACCGTGGTGGCTACCAGGGCGGACGTTCCTTCGACCGCCGTGACGACCGTCCCCGCGGTGGCTCCGACAACCGCTCCGAGAACCGCTCCGAAAACCGTGGTCAGCGTCGCTGGGACCGCGATGGCGGACGCGACTTCGGCCGCCGCGACGACCGCGGCTTCCAGCGTCGTGACGACCGTCCGCAGGGCAACCGTGGTGGCTACCAGGGCCGCGATGACCGTCGTTCGTTCGACCGCCGGGACGAGCGTCCCCGTTTCGAAGAGGCCGAGAAGCCCGCAGGTCACCTCGAGGAACTCGAGCCGACCAACGAGGCGTTCGGCTGGTCCGAGCGCAACGAGGTCGACGAGGTCACAACGACCGAGCCGATCGAGTTGGAGGGCAATGGCTTTGCCGATCTCGGTCTTCCCGAGTTGCTGGTCGCGCGCTTGGCCCGTGACGGCATCACCCAGCCGTTCCCCATCCAGACCGCGTCCATCCCGGACGCCCTCGCCGGGCGCGACGTCCTCGGCCGTGGCCGTACCGGCTCCGGCAAGACGCTCGCGTTCGGTCTGCCGACGCTGACCCGTCTGGCCAAGGGCGGCAAGGCGCGCGCACACCAGCCGCGTTCGGTCATCCTCGTCCCGACCCGTGAGCTCGCCATGCAGGTAAGTGATGCGTTGCAGCCGCTGGTGCACGTCATCGGCCTGCGCCACAAGCTGGTTGCCGGCGGGATGCCCTACGAGCCGCAGCTGTCGGCTCTCGAGCGCGGCGTCGACGTCCTCATCGCCACCCCGGGTCGTCTGAAGGACCTCATCGAGCGCGGCGCCGCCGACCTGTCGCGCGTCGAGATCACGATCCTCGACGAGGCCGACCACATGGCGGAGATGGGCTTCCTCGAAGCGATCGAGGAGATCCTCGACCTGGTGCCGGCCGACGGCCAGCGCCTGATGTTCTCAGCGACCCTCGACCGCGGCATCGACGGTGTGGTCGAGAAGTACCTCACCGATCCGGCGGAGCACTCGACGGACGACGGCACCGCCACCGTCACCACGATGGCGCACCACGCGCTGCTGATCGAGCCCAAGGACAAGAAGATCGTCACCGCCGAGGTCGTCAACCGACCCGGACGCACGGTCGTCTTCGCCCGCACCAAGCTCGGTGCCGACCGCATCGCCTCCGAACTGCGCGAGTGCGGCGTCGTCGCAGCTGCCTTGCACGGCGGCCTCAACCAGAGCCAGCGCAACCGCGCACTGTCGGCCTTCCGCGACGGACGCCTGCCGGTTCTCGTCGCCACCGACGTCGCAGCTCGCGGCATCCACGTCGACGACGTGGGCGTCGTCCTGCAGGTCGACCCGCCGGCCGACCACAAGGACTACCTGCACCGTTCCGGGCGTACCGCTCGCGCCGGTGAGCAGGGTGTCGTGGTGTCCTTGGTGCTGCCGCACCAGCGCCGTACCGTCGAGCGTCTGCTCGACCAGGCGGGAGTCGACACCGAACTGAAGAAGACCCGTCCGGGCGACGAGGTCATCGCGGCCACCGGGGGCAGCACCCCGCAGGGTGCACCGGTGAGCGACGACGACCTGCAGCAGGTGTTGCAGCCAGGTCGCGGTGGACGCGGCCAGGGTCGTGGACGCGGTTACGCCGGTGGTGGCCACCGGGGTGGTCCGCGCCGTGGCGGCGGGGGCGGCGGCTACCGCGGTGACCGCGAGGGTCGTGGCGGCCGTGACGGTGGACGTCGTCCGCGTTACTGAGTCATAGCGGGACTGCGCAAACCGCGGTTTGAAACGTCCTGGTGGTGCAAACCGCGGCCGATCGGCCGCGGTTTGCGCATCTGGGGGGCTGATCCGCGGTTTGAGCAGTTCTGGCTCGGCGACATCGCATCCGCGCCGGGGCAGTCGTCCACAGCAGGATCGGCTCGCGTCAGAATGGGACGGTGGACAACCTCACCGGACGACTGCTGGTCGCAGTCCCGCGCGAAGAACAGGACGTCGCCGACGACGACCTGTTCGACCGCTCGGTGGTGTTGCTGCTCAACCACAGCAGCGAGGGTGCCCACGGCATTGTGCTGAACCGCCCGCTCGAAGCCGTCGTGGACGCCGTCCTGCCGGGTTGGCAGGAGCACGTCACCGACCCGGACCACCTCTTTCAGGGCGGTCCGCTCGGACTCGATTCCGCGCTCGGGCTCGTCTCGATGCCCGGTGACGGGGAGTCGCTCGGTCTGAAGAGACTGTTCCGTGGAGTCGGGTTGGTCGACCTGGACGCCCCGCCCTCGGTCGTGCTTCCCGAGATCGCGGCACTGCGTATCTATGCGGGTCACTCCGGTTGGGGTCCAGGCCAATTGGAGACCGAGATCCGCGAAGGTCACTGGTTCGTGGTGGACGCCGAAGCTGCCGACGCCTTCTCCGAATCGCCCCTGCGTTTGTGGGAGGACGTGCTGCGTCGAGTCGGGGGAGTCGCCGCCTGGTCGATCACCTTCCCGGACGACCCGACGATGAACTGACCCGGTTCACGGGGTCGAGCGGTACATCGACCCGGCGATCCGGAAACCCTCCCTGGTCGACGTGTTGTGGCAGGTGACCACCGAACGCCCCGACCGCGACGGCTATCACCGCCGGTGCGTTGCGGGGGACGACTCATTGCCGGTCATTTTGTCAGCGCCGACCTATGCTGGACGCATGAGTACCGAACCGTTGGAGAACGAACGCCTCTCGTCGCCGAGCACCTCGACGGGTGTCCTCGAGCGTGAAGAGGTCCAACCGCAGTTGCAGGAACCGGGCGATCACGAACGGTTCAGCCACTACGTGAAGAAGGAGAAGATCCTCGAGAGCGCGCTGTCCGGAGACCCCGTCACGGCGTTGTGCGGCAAGGTCTGGGTGCCCGGTCGTGACCCGCAGAAGTTCCCGGTCTGCCCGGCCTGCAAAGAGGTGTACGAGAAGTTCGGCGCCGGCGGCGACGACTCCGGCGACTGACCTCACGAGATCAGACCAAGGCCCGGTGCAAGCACCACGCCGGGCCTTCGTCGTCCCTTCCGTCGCCGGAGTCGCAGAAGTCTGGAGCGATCTTTGTCGTCTCTTGACCTCGTCTTGACCGAGTTGTTTCTAGCCTGAGCGGGTTCCCCTGAGCCGGACGCCCCGCCGTCCGGCTGACGTCTTGGAAAGGACGCTCATGATCCGCCGTTCCACCACCGTGCTCGCCTCCGTCGCTCTCGCCGGTAGCGCCGCGTTCAGCCTCGCCCCCGGCGCGAACGCGAGCCTTTCGCTCGCCCAGGCCAAGATCGACTCCGCGTCGGTGTGTGTTCCCGACAGCCATGACCACGACGGCGCCGGAGCGACCGCCCGGGTGAAGCACGGTTCCGGCAAGCACGACCCGAACGAGCTGACCCCGGCACAGGTGGCGGCCGCAGAGAAGAAATTCCAGGCGGACGCCGCTCGCAAGGGGTTGACGAAGAACGCCGACGGCAAGCTGACCAAGACCGGCGCAAAGGCAGCAAAGCCGGGTACCGGCACGTTCAGTGCCGCGGTCATCGACGTGTACTTCCACGTGATCACCGACGGCACCAAGGGTGCGCTGACCGACTCCGAGGTGTCGAGCCAGATCTCCGTGCTCAACCAGGCCTACAGCGGTTCGGGCTTCTCCTTCCGCCTGGTCTCGACCGACCGCACCAACAACGCCACCTGGTACAACGGCTTGGTGCACGGCTCGACCGCCGAGTCGCAGATGAAGTCCAAGTTGCGCAAGGGCGACATGGGCGACCTCAACGTCTACACCGCCGACCTCGGCCAGGACCTGCTCGGCTGGGCGACCTTCCCGACCAGCAGCCTGAGCTCTCGTGACGGCGTCGTACTGCTCGACGAGAGCCTGCCCGGCGGCAGTGCCGCGCCGTACAACCAGGGGGACACCGGCACCCACGAGGTCGGTCACTGGCTGGGCCTGTACCACACCTTCCAGGGCGGCTGTAAGGGTCAGGGCGACCAGGTGAGCGACACCCCCGCGGAGGCTTCACCGGCATCCGGTTGCCCGACCGGCCGCGACTCCTGCCCGTCGTCTGCCGGACTCGACCCGATCACCAACTTCATGGACTACACGAGCGACGTGTGCATGAACAAGTTCACCCCGGGGCAGGTCACCCGCATGCAGAACCAGTGGACGACCTACCGCGCCTGACCCACCGTCCTTGGTTGTGAGGCGCATCTGAACCAGCGCGTCGCGGCGGCCGAATCCCTCGAAAGTGGGGTCGGCCGCCGCGGTGCGTCCTGGGCGGCCTGGCGAGCTCGTTCCGCCTCACGGCGCTGACCTGCGCATTCGATCGTTGTCACCGTGGGCGGTTAGGGTTTGCCATCGTGAGTACCTCGGCCGCTTCCCATCTGTCGCCGGCCTTCCCCGAACGCGCAGCGTGGGGCACCGCCGGCAAATTGCGTGCCTGGCAGGCCGGGGCGATGCACACCTATTTCGAACATGAGCCCCGCGATTTCCTGGCAGTCGCGACCCCCGGTGCCGGCAAGACGACGTATGCATTGCGGCTGGCGACCGAGCTCATCGACCGCGGTGTCATCGACCAGGTCACGATCGTCGCGCCGACCGAACACCTCAAGGTGCAGTGGGCCGACGCCGCTTCACGGGTCGGGATCAACATCGACCCGCGCTTCACCAACGCCCAGGAGGAGCACGCCGCCGACTACGACGGCGTCGCGGTGACCTACGCGGGCGTCGCCAGCCGTCCGGCACTGCACCGCGCTCGCACCCTCGCCCGCCGCACGCTGGTGATCCTCGACGAGATCCACCACGGCGGCGACAACAAGTCGTGGGGTGACGCGATCCGCGAGGCCTTCGAGCCCGCGACCCGCCGGCTGGCGCTGACCGGTACGCCGTTCCGTTCCGACACCAGCCCGATCCCGTTCGTGCGGTACGAGGAGGGCGCCGACGGCATCCGTCGTTCGGCCAGCGACTACAGCTACGGGTACTCCGAGGCGCTGCGCGACGGCGTCGTCCGGCCGGTGCTGTTCATGGCGTACGGCGGGGCGATGCGGTGGCGTACCCGCGCGGGCGACGAGATCGCGGCCCGCCTCGGCGAACCCATGACCAAGGACGTCACGGCTGCCGCCTGGCGCACCGCACTCGACCCCAAGGGCGAGTGGATCCCTGCCGTGCTACGCGCCGCCGACAAGCGACTGTCCGAGGTGCGTCGGCACGTCCCGGACGCCGCAGGCCTGGTCATCGCCTCCAACCAGACGGCCGCGCGGTCGTATGCGCGCACGCTGGAGGAGTTGACCGGTGTCAAGCCGACCGTCGTGCTGTCCGACGACGCCGGGGCCTCGGCCCGCATCGAGCAGTTCGCCGCGTCCGACGACCGGTGGATGGTCGCGGTGCGCATGGTGTCCGAGGGCGTCGACGTCCCGCGTCTGTGCGTCGGCGTCTACGCCACCTCCACCTCGACGCCACTGTTCTTCGCCCAGGCGGTCGGGCGCTTCGTCCGTGCCCGGCGACGCGGTGAGACGGCGTCGGTGTTCCTGCCCACCGTCCCGCTGATCCTCGAACACGCCGCCCGACTGGAGGAGCAGCGCGACCATGCGCTCGACCGCCCCAAGCCCGAGGGGGAGGAGCCGCTGTGGGCCGAGGAGGACGGCTTGCTCCAGGAGGCGAACCAGCAGGAGAAAGCGCTGGCCGACGAGCAGATGTCGTTCGAGGCGCTGGAGTCCGAGGCGGAGTTCGACCATGTGCTGTTCGACAAGCAGCAGTGGGGTCTGGGCAGCGAGACCGGTGGTGAGGACGAGCAGGAGTACCTCGGACTTCCCGGTCTGCTCGAACCCGACCAGATGACTCATCTGCTGCGTGAACGGCAAGCCAAGCAGCAGAGCAAGAGCACCAAGAAGAAGCAGGAACAGGACGCCCCGCTCGCCGCTCACCGGGCGCTCGCGGCCCGGCGCAAGGAACTCAACTCACTCGTCGCCGCCTACGCCAAGAAGACGGGGCAGCCGCACGCGGTCATCCACAACGATCTGCGTGGGCAGTGCGGCGGACCGACGCTGGACCGCGCCTCCAACGACGAGGTCGGCGCTCGCATCGATCTCATCCGACGCTGGTTCGTGGGCAAGCGCTGAACTCAACGGTCGAGCAGGCCGCGCTCGCGCAGGGTCTCGCGTAGCCCGTACGCCACATGGCCCGCACGACCGTGTGTGGTCTCGGCGTGCCAGAGCGAGGAGACGATCGCCTCCGCAGACGCCTCGAGCGTCGCGCTGAAGAACGGATCGAGATCCTTCTCGCGAACGCAGCCCGAGCGGGCGTCGTCCGCGCGGCGTGTGCTGAACGCGATTGCGTAGTCACCCGACCCGTGGCTGTACGCGGCACCGACCGTGCCCATCGCGTACACCCCGCGACGGGCGATGCGGCCGAGTTGGCGTGCATCGAGCGGGGCATCGGTCGCGACGACAACCACGCACGAATTTCCTTCCGGATCAGCCGTGTTGGCCGGTTCGACGGGCCGTCCGTCGAGTCGGAGATGGCCCGTGAAATTGGTCAGAGCCAGCACGCCGAGTCGCTGGTCTCCGACCGCACGGGACGCGGTGCCGATGCCGCCCTTGAACCCGAGGGCGCGCATTCCGGTGCCCGCTCCGACGGCACCGAGCGCGAAGTCGTCGCTCGCGTCGTCCAGGGCTGCGCGGACGTCCGCAGCCGTGACCGCCCGTTGCCGGATGTCGGACAGCCACGAGTCGTTGCACTCTGCGACCAACGGGTTGAGAGTGACCACGTCGGCACAGTCGGGACGGTCGAGCATCCATCCCACCAGCGCGTCCGCAGCACCGAACGCGCTGAGGGTGTTGGTGAGAACGATCGGGGTCTCCAACGTGCCCATCTCGGCCACCTGGGTCGAACCGATGAGCTTGCCGTGTCCGTTGCCGACGAACAACCCGCATGGCAGCGGTCGTTCCGGTGTCGGCACAGGCGTGGGGACGATGGCGGTCACGCCGGTGCGGACGTCGTCGCGCACGATCGTGCGGTGCCCGACGCGCACCCCCGGCACATCCTTGATGCTGCCGGTATCGGTGAGGACTGCGAGTCGATCGGTCATGGCCGAACGACCCTATCCTCCGCGTGCCGGCAGGTACGGTGCATCGCATGGTGAATGAGAACGACCTGGGCGGTGAGACCTCGCAGACGATGGATCGTGGCCTCGCGGTCATCGCCTTGCTCGCCGACCCGGCGCACGCAGGTGGGCTCACGGTCACCGAGATGGCCCAGAAGCTGAGTGTCGGGCGTCCGGTGATCTACCGTCTGGTCGCCTCATTGGCACGTCGCGACATCGTGATTCGCCGCATCGACGGACGAATCTCGTTGGGAGTGGGGCTCATTCACCTCGCCAACGCGGTTTGGCCGGGCCTGCGCGATGTCGCTTCACCGATCCTGCGGGAGCTCGCTGAGAACACCGGACTCACCGCGCACCTCACCGTCGCCGACCGCTCCGAGGCGCTCGCGATCGCTGTCGTCGAGCCGCGCTGGACGGGTCTGCACGTCTCCTACCGCGAGGGTACTCGCCACCCGCTGGAGGTGGGCGCCGCCGGCCGGGCGATCCTCGGCGGGCGCGACGGGAACGACTCGTGGGTGACCAGCGACGGCGAACTCCAGCCGGGTGCACACGGATTGGCCGCCCCGGTCATAGGCGCGCACGGGCTGGACGCCTCCATCGGCCTGGTCGCGATGGCGCCGTTCGACGGCGACCGTGTCGGTGCCGCGGTCCAATCAGCGGCATCCGATCTCGCCATCGCGCTCAACCACTGACCTCCACCAGCGGCTGAGTGCGATAGGGGACGAGCTCGGCGAGCGCGATCACCGTCGAACTGCGCACGACCACGTCCGTCGCGAGCACCTCGTCGATCACGCGTTGTAGATCGCCGTTGTCCCGACCGACGATCCGGATCCACAGGTCGCCCTCACCGGTGATCGTGTGTACCTCCAACACCTCCGGGACACCGGCCAGATGTGCGATGGCCGGGTCGTGTCCGTGCCGCTGGGCGATCGACAGGGTGCAGAACGCGGTGACCGGGAAGCCCATGGCGGCAGGGGAGAGGGAAGGGCTCTCCGAGGCGATCACGCCGCGCGAGCGCAGTTTGTCCAGGCGGGCTTGCACCGTGCCGCGGGCGACGCCGAGTTCACGGGCGGCGCCGAGCACTCCGATCTGCGGCTGAGCGTCCAGGAGGTGCAGCAGGCGGCGGTCGAGATGGTCCAACATGGTCGAACTGTACAGAGTTCACGCGCCCGCAGGTGTCAGTTTGTACATGATGATCAAGCTTGGAAGGCCCGGTTGAACAGTCTCTGTGGCTTGGGTCACAGTGTGTCCATGACTGACACCCCTGACCTCACTCCGCAGGAGCGCGAAGCCAACCTCGACTTCGACCAGTTGAAGCAGTTGGTCGGCCTCGTCGAGTACGACGCCAAGAACGACCCCTTCCCTGTCACCGGTTGGGACGCCATCGTCTTCGTGTCCGGAAACGCCACCCAGTCGGCGCAGTATTACCAGAGCGTCTGGGGCATGGACCTCGTTGCATACAGCGGCCCGGAGAACGGCAACCGCGACCACAAGTCGTTCGTGCTGAAGTCCGGCTCCATCAAATTCGTCATCAAGGGCGCGGTCGACCCCAACAGCGAACTGGTCGAGCACCACCGCAAGCACGGCGACGGCGTCGTCGACATCGCGCTCGAGGTGCCTGACGTCGACAAGTGCATCGATCGGGCCCGCTCGGTCGGCGCGAAGATCGTGCGTGAGCCGGAGGACATCACCGACGAGCACGGCACCGTCCGCATCGCCTCGATCGCCACGTACGGCGACACCGTCCACACGCTGGTCGATCGCTCCAAGTACGAGGGTCCGTACCTGCCCGGCTACTGCGAGGCGTCCTCGACGTTCGTCAAGCGCGAGGGTCAGCCCAAGCGTCTGTTCCAGGCCCTGGACCACATCGTGGGCAACGTCGAGCTCGGCAAGATGGACGATTGGGTCACCTTCTACAACAAGGTCATGGGCTTTGTGAACATGGCCGAGTTCATCGGTGACGACATCGCCACCGACTACTCCGCGCTGATGAGCAAGGTTGTCGCGAACGGCAACCACCGGGTGAAGTTCCCGCTCAACGAGCCGGCCGTCGCCAAGAAGAAGTCGCAGATCGATGAGTACCTCGAGTTCTACTGCGGCCCCGGCGCACAGCACCTCGCCGTGGCCACCAACGACATCCTCAACTCGGTGGATGCGTTGCGCGCCAACGGAGTCGAGTTCCTCGACACCCCTGACTCCTACTATGAGGACCCGGAGCTGCGGGCCCGCATCGGCAACGTTCGCGTGCCGGTCGAAGAACTGCAGAAGCGCGGCATTCTGGTCGACCGCGACGAAGACGGCTACCTGCTCCAGATCTTCACCAAGCCGCTGGGTGACCGCCCGACGGTGTTCTTCGAACTGATCGAGCGGCACGGCTCGCTCGGGTTCGGCAAGGGCAACTTCAAGGCCCTGTTCGAGGCGATCGAGCGTGAGCAGGACCGCCGCGGCAACCTCTGACCGCCGCTGAGTGCCGAAACCTTCGGCACTCGAAGAGCCCCGACGACGGCCCGCCGTCGGGGCTCTTCGTTCTTCGAAACCTGGTTCCTCGAAACCTGGGTATGGGTGGGGCGTTCGCTGGTTAGGCTCGCCGACATGTCGCAGATCTCTCCCGCGCTCGCCGCACTGCAGGCCGCCGTCCGGTGGCGCACGGTCGCCGGGCCGGACAAGGACCCAGCTCAGTTCGAGGGGTTGCACGGCGACCTTCGGGCACACTTCCCGCGGCTGTTCGAGGCGTGCGAAAGCGTCGAACTTCCCGACCATGCACTGCTGCTGCGCTGGCGCGGATCCGGTGATGAACGGCCGGTGGTTCTCATGGCCCACCAGGACGTCGTGCCTGTCAACAGCTGCGACGACTGGACGCACCCGGCCTACGAGGCAGTGGCCGCCGACGGATTCCTCTGGGGGAGAGGCACCCTCGATTGCAAGGGGTCGTTGATCGCAATCTGCGCCGCGGTCGAACAGCTCATCGTCGAGGGGGTCACTCCCAGCCGGGACGTCTGGTTGTCCTTCTCGTCGGACGAGGAGATCGCCGGGCACACCGCGCCCGCGGCCGTCACAAAGTTGAAGCAGCGCGGGGTCGACCCGTGGTTCGTGCTGGACGAGGGCGGCATGGCGGTCACGGGCGTCTTCCCGGGCGTCGATGCTCCGCTCGCCGTGATCGGTCTCGCAGAGAAGGGGCTGGTCGTCGTCCGTCTGACTGCGCGCGCGGAAGGTGGGCATGCCTCGATGCCGCCTCGCAGGAGTGCGCCGGCGGTCCTCGCGAAGGCGATCCTGGCGTTGGAGAAACACCCCGCACCGTCGAACCTGACCGAACCGAGTCTGCGCATGCTGGAGACCATCGCGCCTCATGCGAGAGCGCCGGTCCGTCAGCTGCTGTCCCGCGCGGGTTCGATGCGGAAACCGCTGACCCAACTGCTCGCTCGCACGGGACCGGCGACCGCGGCCATGGTGCGGACCACCTACGCGGTCACCCAGCTGGAAGGGTCCCCGGCGCAGAATGTCCTGGCGACGGACGCGTCCGCCACGGTCAACGTCCGGGTGTCGATCGACGAGAGCGCCGAGGAGGCTGTTGCCCGGATCCGACGCATCCTGGGTGACGACATCGAGGTGGCCGTGCTGACCTCGTACGACCCGAGCCCGGTCGCAGCGACCGGCGACGCGTACGAACTCATCGCATCGGTCACCGAACAGGTCATGCCGGACGTCGTCCCGACGCCGTACGTGGTGATGGCAGCCACCGATGCTCGCCACTTCCAGCGGGAGTGGCCCGACTGCTACCGGTTCAATCCTTTCCGGATGACCGCGAGCCAGCGCGAGAGCCTGCACAACGTCGACGAGCGCCTGGAAGTGTCGTCCTTCGAGGAGGGAATCCGTTGGTACACAACACTTCTGACGCAGATCTGAGCAAGACCGGGCTCAAGGGCATCGGCGCTGTCGTCGGGTTCCTGGTCTGCGTCGAGATCGCCAGCGGTTTCCTGCAGGGTTTCTACACGCCGTTGTTCACCGACATCGCTCGTGAACTGCGCATCCGGGACGCCGACGTCAACTGGTTCGAGGCGGCACAGTTGACGGTCTCTGCGCTGGTCGTACCCATTCTCGCTCGACTGGGAGACGTGATCGGGCATCGCAAGGTGCTGCTGCTGTCGACGGTCGTCACCGCGGTCGCGACGTGGGCGGTTGCGTTCGCGCCGACCTTCTGGACCTTCCTCATCGCCTGGGCGTTCGCCGGTTTCTACGTGGTGTGGCTGCCGTTGGAGGTGGCGATCATCCACCGCCGCACGGAGGGCGACCCGAAACGCACCCGCCTTGCGGCCGCGCTGCTGGTCTTCGGACTCGAGGCATCGGTCATCGCGGCTGCGGTGTTCGCCGGGGCGTTCGCACAAACCTGGTCGATGACCGCGTTGTTGTCGATCCCCGCCGTCGTGGTTACCCTCGCGATCCCGGCGATCTGGTTCGGGGTTCCGGAACTGCCGGTGCTGCGCAGAGCGTCGCTCGACCTCGGCGGGTTCGCGCTGATCACCATTGCGTTGTCGCTGATGATGAGCGGTCTGATCCTGGTACGTCTGCACGGCCCGCTCAGCGTCTGGCCGTTGATGCTGCTCGTCGCCGCGGTCGCGGCGTTCGTCGTGTTCGGGCGGTACGAGTTGGGTCACCACGAACCGCTGGTCGATCTGCGGGTGCTCGGTGCCGGCCGCCAGTGGCCGATCCAGCTGACCGCGTTCCTGTTGGGAGTCTCCGTGCTCGGCGCCCAGATCCCGCTGTCGACCTTCGCTCGCACCGACCCGGACGTCACCGGCTACGGACTGGGGGCGACCGCGGCGAGCGTCTCGACGATCATCGGGCTCTACGTGATCACGCTTGCGATCGGCGCCCTGGCTCTGCCCTGGCTGGCGCGGCTGCTGTCACCGAACGGCGCACTCGTACTTGGAGCGACGCTGGTCGGGGTCGGGTATCTGATGTTCCTGCCGCTCCATGACGGGCTCGCGCAGTTGATGATCAACATGGCTGTGGCCGGCCTCGGTTCCGGACTGCTGGCGGCGGCGCTCCCGGCGGCTGCGGCCGCGGAGGCACCGGACACCCATACCGGCTTCGTGACAGGGATGACCAACATGACCAAGACCGTCGGCGGCGCGGTCGCCAGCAGTGTGTTCGCGATCGCGCTGGCGACCACCGGCAGCATCGACGCTGACGCCGCGGCGAACCACGCCTCGCTGGGCGGTTACCTGACGGTGTGGGCGATCTGTGGCGCCACGGCACTGCTCGCTGCGGTGATCCTTGCATTACGTGGACCCCGCACGCAGGGCTCGGGGAGTTGACTCGGCTCGGTCAGAGCGCAGCGGTCGGCTGCGTCACCGGACCTTCGAGGACAGCCGGCGCTGCACCGGTGTCGATAGCAGTGGCGGTGGCGGTGGCGGTGGTGGCGTCCGGGTTGTCACTCGAGTGCGCGGCGTCGAACCGGCGGGCCACCAGCCACCTGCTGAGGTCGCGGCCGAGGAAGACGCCCCACAACAGGATGGTGCTGAACGCCACGAGTACCAGCGCCAGGATGAATGCGGCCCCCACCAGTCCGTAGTCGGCGACCTGTTCGGTGATCTCGTTCGGCGCGAGCACCTGCACGGCGAGGATCAGAACGGTCGTGCCGAGACCGATCAGGACCGCACCGGGCAACAATTGCCCCCAGCGTGCCTTACCGCGCAACAGGATTCGTTGCGTCCACCAGTAGTAGCCGAACGCCGCGAAACCCGTGGTGAGTGCTTCGACCCAGCCCTCGACCGTGGCCGAGACGTTCCAGTTGCGGGTTGCGGTGTTGACCCACAGCGCCGAGGCGAACAGCACGGAGGTCATCAGAGCCCACACCAGATGCCGCCAGGCACTGAGCAGGTCGGCGTGCGGCAGACGCCAGATGCGTTCGAAGGTGCGCTGCATCGTCAACGAGACTCCGGTCGCGAACACGAACGAGATCAGGAAACCGGTGATGAAGGCTCCGGCGCCGTCGTGCGTACGAACCCGGAACAACTGCATGATCTCGTGTTGTGCGTCGCCCCGCAGTCCCATCGTGTCGGACAACAGCAACGCCACGTCGCCCATGTGCAGGGTGCGCGTGATCGCAGACATCGCAACGAGGAACGGCGCCGCGCACAGGACGTGTTGTGCGGCGAGCGCCAGGGAGTGCATGCCGAGTTCGAGTTCGTTCGACTCGCGATGAATCCGGCCGATCCGCGAGGCGGACCAGCGATCGGAGAGGGCCTGTAGCCCGAGCACGTTCACCGGCTCAGTGTGACACCAGGCGCCGACGATGCGGGGTGTCACAGCCGCACAACACAATGGATCCACAGGTCGCGGAAACCAGGACGCGGGTTCCGGCGTCCCAGGCCACGGCCCGCTTCGCGTACGGTGCTGTGGGCGTAAAACCAGGGGAACCCCGGGGGAGCAGGACCGATGGCGTACGACTATGACGAGCAACTCATCGAGGCGATGGGCGCTCGCCGGCAGCGACTCGCGCAAGCGTTGATGTACGGCCCCGACCGTTTGTTGCGTCGATGGACCAACCGGATCGGCACCCACCTGGCCTCTGCGTTCACCGCCGGCCTGGTCTGCGCGGTGTGTATCGCGGTGAGCTTCGTCAGCAATCTGTTGGCCAACGACCCGGCCCTCAAACGTAACCAGGCGCCCACCGGTTCGCAGACGACATCGCCCACGTTGAAGGACGCACCGCCGGGACGTGCGCTGTTGTCGACGGGCCTTTTCGCGCAGATCGCATTGCCGCGCATTGCCGCGCGTCGACGGTGAAGCCGACCGACTGACCGTGGCGGAGGGGCTCGCCGATCTCGTCGCCCGGGTGCGCTCGAGCGCGGTCGACACGGCTCCGCGCATCCGAGTGTTGCCGCCTGTGGTGCCGCACGATCAGTTGGCGGGATCACCGGCACCGGGGCTGGTTCCGCTCGGCCTGAACGAGATGACGTTGGCGACCGAGATGCTCGACGCTCTGGTTCTGTACATCGCGTTGTTTCCGAGGTGAACCTCAACGTGTTGATCTCCCGCCGGTCAGGCGGCGCGGCGGGTTTCGGGACGCTGCTGACGAAGCTCTCGCCGGCCACGGATTCGCTCGCTGACTACGCGGTCCCCACCGTCGACCGCGGTGACCCTGATATCAGCGCGTTGAGCCGGGATGCGTCCCCCCGTGTGACCCTGACCCGCGCTGACATGTGCGACTGCCATCGCCTCACTGGTGAAGCCTCGCACCCAGGACGCGTAACCGTCCCAAATCGCCCTGCCACGCCAGCCCTTCGGTCGACTTCATCTGCGAGACCAGTTCCGCTTGTTCTGCCTGGCCCTTCGGCCACGGCCTGCATTCGGTTCCCAGGGTCCACACCGAGATACCGGTACGTTCTCGCATTCCGTGCATGAACAGGTCGACCTGGCGGGCGATCTCCGCGGGGGTTTCCTGCGGCCGCGCCCAGACGACGCGGACGCTGACCTCTGCGACCGGCGCGGTGGTGGTCGTGTTCATCTGCTCAGACCTTCAGTGTTGAACGACACCGACTTCGGGACGACTTCGTCACCTACGCGTCATCGGGATGGTGAGGCTCTCGACCGGCAGGGGGTTCTGCCCCGCATCGAGGGAAGAGATCTCCTCGTCGGTGTAGGTCCGGCCTGAGTGCATGACTTCGGGCTCACGCCATGCGGTGTAGCTGAGTTGCTCGGGGGTCGAGGTTCCGTACACATCGCGCAACGCGACGACACAGCTGTGCGCGAGCTGGTCGAACCGTGCTGTGATCGCCGGAAGGTCGAGGCGAAACGTCCAGTTCGGCTGGGCATCGGAGTACAGCGTCCAACCTGATTCTGCGAGCAGCTGCTCACCGTTGTCGTCGGCAGGGTGAGTGAGTTGTTGATTGCTGTTACTGGTGCACTCCGCTGCGACTGCGTCGTGGTCGGCCGCGAACTGCACATAGGCATGAGTCGCTCCGTCCTGGACGACGAGGAATCCTCGATCCGGAAGTTCACGAATGGCACGCGCCAGTTGTGTCGTGAACTCCTCCCAGCCCAGTCCCGCCTGCTGCACGCTCACGCGGCCCACTCCTTGTTCGCCTTCCGCAGGTCGACCTCGGGTTGAGTGAGGTACAGCGCTTCCACAACTTTCGAGCGGACGATCATGACACCGCCCCGTGGTTCCAGATCGAAGTAGGCGCGATCGACCTCGCCGCGACGCAATGCGCCTTTACCCCAACGCTTTTCGGCACCGGCGACGTAATCGGCGAAGCGGTCGGCGATGAATCGAGCAAAGTCGTCGGTGATGTTCTTCTCGTGATCGGTGAGGGTCAGCATGATCCTCTTCACGGGGTCATCTGCCGGTCCGATGCCCTCGACGTCGGGAAAGCTCAGTCCGAAGCGGTCGTTGGAAACCCATCCGTCCTCGTCCTGGGTCCAGCCGATCTCGCTGGACAACTCCGCGGCCTCCCGCTCGGTCATCGGCCAGTTCGCGTCCACCCAGAACTGCAGCATGTCGAGCGCTTCATCGACCGGAATCGACTTCCAGATGGACCGCACCGTCAATGAGGTAGCTCGTCGAGCCCGTTCAGCTCGAGCGTTTTCTGCGTGGCATCGACAACCTGTTGGGCGGACCAGTCGTCGGGCAGGGTCAGCAGAGTGCCGGTCTCTACTCGCTCTGCCTGAACCCCGTCGGCGACGTGATCGATTCTGCCGACGGCGTCAGCAAGCCAGAGCCGATACCCGGGAGTGATCTTCCAGTTTCTACGGCGCGCCAGACGCTGCATTTCGCTCGTTCCGAGCCGAACCATCAGGGGATCCCACCCCTCGACCGCTGAACTGACGACAGCATCGGTGAAGGCCCGCGGGAGATGTTCACCGTCGACCGCGGTGACCTCGATGTCAGCGCGTTGAGCCGGGATGCGTCCCCCCGTGCGATCCTGACCCGCGCTGACATGTGCGACTGCCATCGCCTCACTGGTGAAGCCTCGCACCCAGAACGAGTAACCGTCCCAATCGCCCTGCCGCGCCAGCCCTTCGGTCGACTTCATCTGCGAGACCAGTTCCGCTTGTTCTGCCTGGTCCTTGGGCCACCGCGTGCGTTCGGTGCCCAGGGTCCACACCGAGATACCGGTACGTTCTCGCATTCCGTGCATGAACAGATCGACCTGGTGCGCGATCTCCTCGGGGGTCTCCTGCGGCCGCGCCCATACAACGCGGACGCTGACCTCTCCAACCGACGTGGTGTTAGTCGTGTTCATCTGTTCAGACCTTCGATGTGTGAATGACGTCGATCTCGAAGATACCTCGGGAATCCAGCAGATCCTTGATGGCGGCAGCACCGGCAGGGTCGGACGCGTGCCACTCCAGACGCGCGCCGTCCGGCAACGCACGCACCTGACGTTCTGCCTCGCTGACCAGTCGATCACTGGTGCCGGTCGACCAGTCGCTTCGAGGCTGGTGAGCGAGCTGGGCGTAGCCGTGCTTTGCATCGAGGAAGGTTTCGACAGGTGGGTCCCCGCGGAACGTCCGTCCGTCGAAGGCAACCGGCCGGCCCGAGGTCGGGTCATGGCGCACGTACTCTGACAGATGCCCGTTGGCGGTTCGCTGCGCGCCGGTGATCTGCTCCTGGTATCCCATCCAAGGTTGATCAGGCCCTCGGTTGAGGTGTGACCAACCGTCCACTCTGTTGGCCAGACGCAGGAGGAGAAGCCGTCCGGGTGGCGTGAACCACGCGACTGCGCCTGGGTGTTCGCGCTCGACGCCGAGGTGCTGCACCCCTATGACCGGGCCACGCCCGGAACGATGACGGAGTCGGTGGTCGCGGCCTTCGATCGCGGCAAGCCGGAGTTCGCGGGACTGATGGAGCCACCGGAATCGGAATGGGACGTCGCGGCGGTCACCGAACTCGCCCGGGTGATGTCGCAGGGGTCGACCAGCCTTTGCGTCGAGGGCCAGGGCTGGCACGGATCGCTCACCATTCAGCCCGAGCCCGGCGGGGTGATGGAGCGTTGCGAGTTGCTGCTCGACGCCGGCGCCGAGCCGATGGACGCGAACGGTCTGTTCGCGCTCGGGCAGCGAGTGGCCGACACGGGCGTCCAGTTCGCGATGATCGGGTACCGCTGGGCGACCGAACGACATGTCATCACTCCCGCGTCGGTGAATCCCGCACTCCCCGCGGCGCTCGTGGCCGACCCCGCCCGCTTTCCGGGGCTGACCAGCCGGACGCTGCGGGCACACGTCGGCGACCACCTGCGCGAACACGGCCGTCACTGGGTGATGGCGTTCGAATCGCCGCACGACACCACTCGCGAGCAGTCGCGCCAACTGATGCAACGTTGGGGAAGCGCGCTGGAACTGCTGCGTACCCACGACGAGATCGCCCTGGCCGTAGCGCGTCAGCGGGACAACTGAGCACGGCTGTTCGCCTCCTCCCCAGGGGGAGGTACGCGGTCGGTGGTCGCCGCCGCCCGAGGCGGTTGACACAATGCGGACATGAGCGAACGTGCGTCCGGCTGGTATCCGGATCCGAACGACCCGGACACCCTGCGGTACTGGGACGGAATCCTGTGGACCGACCGGACGATGCCCCGCGTCAAGCCGGGCCTGGAGAAGTCCCACATCAGCGCGGCGCCGCAGGTGCCCCAGCACCACCAGCACCCGCACCTCCCGCATCCGGGCCAGCACCGGCCCGGTCAGCAGCAGAGCAGTCCGAACGGTCCGTATCGTGGCCGGTTCCAGCCGGCGTCCGCCACGGCACGCACACCGGACGGCGCCGAACTCGCACCGTTCTGGCGTCGAGCGCTGGCATTCATTGTCGACAACATCCTGACCTCCGCGATCGCCGCGCCGCTGGCTTGGCCCTGGTTGTCGGACTGGGTGCACGTGGTCCGCACCTACTTCAACGAGAGTCTGGACGCTGCCCGCGAAGGCCGGGGTACACCCGACGCCCCGGACGCGCTCTACAACTTCCCCTGGCAGGTCGGACTCGTCGCCGTCGCGGTCTACTTCGTGTACGAGGTGGCCCTGACAGTATGGCGTGGGCAGACCGTCGGCAAGATGCTGCTGGGCATCAAGGTGCGCCGGGAGGAGAACGACAAACCGCCCACCTTCGGTGCCGCCGTCTACCGGTTCGCGGTCAAACAACTCACCTCGATCGTCGGCCCTGTTCCGTTGCTGAGCTTCCTGGTGACGATCTTCCAGATCGTCGACTACCTGCGCCCGCTGAGCGACCGCATGAACCAGGCCTTCCACGACTCGTGGCCCGGCACCTATGTGGTGCGCAAGCAGCGCGGTGGTGCGAGTGAGGAGCAGACACCACCCGGCGACCGCATGTACTGAAAATCACTGAGCAGCAACAGAATCGGCGCACCCACTCCGGGTGCGCCGACTCTGTTCCTGCCGCCGATCAGGCGGACTTCGTCATACCGTGCGGGTCGATGACGTACTTCTTCGCGGCTCCTTGGTCGAAATCGGAGTAGCCCTGCGGGGCGTCGTCCAGGGAGATGACCGTCGCGTTGACGGCCTTCGCGACATCGGCCTTGCCCGCGAGGATCATCTTCATCAGACCGCGGTTGTACTTCTCACCGGGCACTGGCCGGTGTAGAAGGAGTGCGACTTCGCCCAACCCAGGCCGAGCCGGACGCCGAGCGTGCCTTCCTTGGCGTTGTCGTCGACAGCACCGGGGTCGCCGGTCACGTAGAGTCCGGGGATCCCGATGCCGCCCCCGCCCGCGCGACCGCCATGCAGGGTTACCGGTTTGTCGGACACATGATCTCGGCTCTCGGCTCGCGGGCACGACGCCCGCCGGTCGGGAGGTCAGGTGCGCGCCGGGAGGATCCTGCCGGTGACCTCGCCCAGGCCGATGCGTGCGCCGTCGGTGCCCGGGGCGGTCGCGCGCAAAGTGACGATGTCGCCGTCCTCGAGGAATGATCGGGTCGATCCGTCGGCGAGCGCGAACGGCTCCTTGCCGCTCCAGGAAAGTTCGAGGAAGCTGCCGCGCTCGTCCTTCTCATCGCCCGACACCGTGCCCGAGGCGAACAAGTCGCCGGTGCGCAGGCCGGCGCCGTTGACCGTCATGTGCGCGAGCATCTGGGTCGGTGACCAGTACATCGTGGAGTACGGAGGACGGCTCACGACCTGACCGTTGATCTCGACCTCGATCGCGATGTCGAGTCCGAAGAGGTCGTCGCCCTGCAGGTACGGCAGCGGTTGCGGATCCTGTTTCGGCAGAGCCGTTTTCGCCGCCCGGAGCGCCGCCATCGGGGTGATCCAGGCAGCGAGCGAGGACGCGAACGACTTGCCGAGGAACGGGCCGAGCGGCACGTACTCCCAGGCCTGGATGTCGCGTGCCGACCAGTCGTTGAACAAGCCGACTCCGAACAGGTGGTCGCTCGCCTCGTCGATGGACACCGGGCTGCCGACCGCCGTGTCGCCGCCGACGACGAACCCGAGCTCGGCTTCGATGTCGAGCCTGATGCTCGGGCCGAACGTCGGTTCGGTGTCGGTGGGGGCTTTGCGCTGACCGCACGGCCGGACGATGTCGGTGCCGCTGACCACGACGGTTCCGGAGCGGCCGTGATATCCGATCGGCAAGTGCTTCCAGTTGGGCGTCAACGCGTCACCGTCGGGTCGGAAGATGCGTCCGACATTCGTGGCGTGGTTCTCGCTGGCGTAGAAGTCGACGTAGTCGGCGACCGCGATCGGCAACTGCATGGTCAGGTCGTCGAGGGGGTGGAGCCGAGCCAGCACGGCATCACGCCGGCTCTGGTCATGCAACGTTTCCTGCAACCAGGTTCGTGCCGCCGCCCAGGAAGAAGGTCCTTGTGCAACAAAGGCATTGAGGTTCGGCTGCGACCACGCATCTATCCAGGCGGCTCCGTCGGCGTCGGTCGCAAGGCCCGCCAGGTCGACGGCGTGATCTCCCAGCCGGGCGACCACGTGGGGTGCGTGGCACGCCTTGGTGGCGACACCGTAGGGGAGGTTGTCCAGGCCGAAGAGTTCGGTGGTGGGCAGGTCGGTCACAGGTTCTCCTCGATGAGTCCGAGCGTGCGAAGGTCACGGATGGGGTCGTCGACGTCGCAGCAGCCGTACGACTGGAACAGGTTGCGGACGTCATGGGCGCGGCCATCGTCGATCCGGCCGACGTGTTCGAGCACGCGGGCGGCCTCGCGTTCGTCGAGGATCGCTTCGAGGTCGACGGCGGTGACGCCGTCGAGCACGGCGTTCACGGCGGCGAGCACGTTGAGGAAACCGAACTCGCGTTCGTCGCCGGCGCCGTGGCTGATCGCGTGATGCATCCCGCCGGTCAGCTTGAACGAGACCTCTCGCTCATGGCAGGCGACAATGAACGCCGCCAGTTGGGCGCAGGAGGGGACGTCGTTGTTCGGCGTCGCGCCGGTGCGCAGTTTGGCCAGCACTTGAAAGCGGTGCGGCACAAGCGAATCCAGGCCGCGCTCATAATCGCCGGCGGGTAGTTCGACGGCGACCGGGACGCCCAGTCCGATGATCTTCTCCCAGCCGCCCTGTCGGGCCAGCTGCACGCCGGCGAGGGCGTGCGTCGAGTCCTCCGCGACGGCGTCCGCCGACCCAAGGACCTCATCGAGGTCGGCGCCCGGACGTCCGATGACCACGACGGTGACCGGGTGCACCTCCTGCAGGATGCGGTCGATCAGCGCCGGTGGTGCAAGGAACGAGCCGACGTATCGCGCGTCGACCGTCGCGGCGCGCTCGAACCGGCGCTGCAGAGCGACGTCGACGGGGTAGCTACCGGGCGGGAAGACGGCGGCGTCGTCGAAGAGGCCGGCGAACAACGCGAGGGGCGACGCAGACTGCGACCGGCGGGACGGCGTTGACATGAGTCACACCGTACTGAATGCTCGTAGCGAAAAGTAGAACAGTCGCGTCCGATTATCGGTCGCATGGTCGGGCCTCGCTCCGGTGTTGTGGCCTCGCGAGAAGTGAAGGGGAGAAGCAACGTGGCTTTCTACCGGTCCCAGGGCTCGGTGCCCCCGAAGCGGCACACCCAGCACCGCAACGCCGACGGCGACCTCTACTACGAGGAGTTGATGGGTGAGGAGGGGTTCTCCTCCGATTCCTCGTTGCTGTATCACCGCTACATCCCGTCGGCGATCAGCGATGCCCGCGACTGGCCACTGACCGACGCGCTGCGCACCACACCGAACCATCCGCTGTTGCCGAGGCATCTCAAGCTGCACGACCTGTTCGGTCCCGACCAGGAGGGCGTCGACGTCGTCACCGGTCGCCGGCTCGTGCTCGGCAACGCCGACGTGCGCATCTCCTACGTCGTCGCCGATGCACCGAGCCCCTGGTACCGCAACGGCATCGGTGACGAATGCGTGTACATCGAGCGCGGTGGCGCCCGCGTCGAGACCGTGTTCGGTGCTTTCACGGTCGGCCAGGGCGACTACATGCTGATCCCGCGGGCGACCACACACCGCTGGATCCCGCTGGCCGAGGGCGACGAAGGTTTCGTCGAACCGCTGCGCGCCTACCCGATCGAAGCCAACTCCCACATCGCGCCGCCCAAGCGCTACCTGTCCAAGTTCGGTCAGCTGCTGGAGCACGCGCCGTTCTGTGAGCGGGACCTGCGCGGGCCGCAGGGGCCGCTGCTCGCCGAGGACCTCGGCGCCGAACCGTCCGAGTCCACCGAGGTCTACATCAAGCACCGCGGCTCGACCGGCATCGTCGGCACCGTCTACACCTATCCCTTCCACCCGCTCGACGTCGTCGGCTGGGACGGCTGCCTCTACCCGTACGCGTTCAATGTCGACGACTTCGAACCGATCACCGGACGCGTCCACCAGCCGCCGCCCGTCCACCAGGTGTTCGAGGGCTACAACTTCGTCATCTGCAACTTCGTGCCGCGCAAGGTCGACTACCACCCCTTGGCGATCCCGGTGCCGTACTACCACTCGAACGTCGACAGCGACGAGGTCATGTTCTACGTCGACGGCGACTACGAAGCGCGCAAGGGATCGGGGATCCGCAGGGGTTCGATCTCGCTGCACCCGGGTGGTCACGCGCACGGCCCGCAGCCGGGTGCAACCGAGAAGTCGATCGGGGTCGAAGCGTTCGACGAACTCGCTGTCATGGTCGACACGTTCCGTCCGCTCGAACTCGGAGAAGCCGGCCAGGCGGTCGACGACGGCAAATATGCCTGGAGTTGGATCGGCGGACGGATCAATACGCCGGTCGAGTAGGTGCGAGCCCCCTGGGGCGAGTGCCGCGATCGAGACCCCATGAGGTGCGACCGCCGACCGGTCAACTCTTGTCCGAACGGCAGGTAAACAGTTCGTCATGCTTTGCCGACCGGTCTTCTCCCGGCGGTGAGGCGCGGCTAGCGTCGATGGGTACCCCTGCCCGCACACCCTGGAGCACCATGTCCGACAAGTTGCAGACCACCCGCCGTCAGATGCTCGGAGTGGCGGTGGTCGGCGGTGCCGGCTTGTTCGCCGCGTCCGCGCCGTCCGCTCAGGCCAAGCCGAACGGCGCCCGCCTCACCGTGCTCGGCACCACCGACCTGCACGGCAACATCTTCAACTGGGACTACTTCAAGAACGCCGAGTACGACGACCGCACCCACAACGACATCGGCGCCGCCAAGTGCTCGACGTTGATCAAGGCGATGCGGCAGGAGCGGGGCGCCGACTCCTGCATCACGCTCGACGCGGGTGACACGATCCAGGGAACGCCGCTCGCGTATTACTACGCGAAGATCGACCCGATCACCAAGGGGTCGACCCACCCGATGGCGTTGGCGATGAACGAGATCGGGTACGACGCCGCGGCGATGGGTAACCACGAGTTCAACTACGGACTCGACACGTTGGACGAGTTCCGTCGCCAGGTGAACTTCCCGATGCTCTGCGCGAACGCCCTCGACTGGAACACCCGTCGTCCGGTGTACCCAAGTTATGTCATCAAGACGGTGAAGCTGAAGGGGCACAAGCCGATTCGTGTCGGCATCGTCGGCCTGGTGACGCCCGGTGTGTCTATCTGGGACAAGGCGATCGTCGACGGCAAACTGCGGTTCAACGGGATCGTCGAGCAGGCCAAAGTCGTCATCCCGCAGGTGAAGCGTGCGGGTGCGGACGTCGTCATCGTGTCGGCCCACTCCGGTGCCGACACCTCGTCCTCCTGGGGTGACGCGTTGCCCTACCTGGAGAACGCGTCCTCGGTGTTGGCCGAAGAAGTGCCGGACATCGACGCGATCCTCGTCGGGCACGCACACAAGGAGATCCCGCAGCGGTACGTCACCAACAAGGCGACCGGCAAGCAGGTCCTGCTCTCCGAGCCGCTGTACTGGGGCATGCGGGTGACGGTCATGGACCTTGACCTGGTGAAGGTGCGCGGCCAGTGGCAGGTGCAGTCGTCGTCGGCAACTCTGTTGAATGCCAACACTGTTCCCGAAGACCCGAAGGTCGCTGCCCTCGTCGGCCCAGCCCACCAGAAGGTGCTCGCCTACGTCAACGGTGTGATCGGCACCAGCAAGGTCGCGATGTCCGCGGCAACCTCGCGCTACGAGGACACACCGGCGATCGACTTCGTCAACTACGTGCAGGCAAAGGCGGTGCAGGATGCGCTCGTCGGTACGCCTTACATGAACCTGCCGGTGCTGTCGATCGCCGCCCCGTTCAACAAGGCTGCGGCCATTCCGGCCGGTGAGGTCACCGTCCGCGACGTCGCGGGCCTGTACATCTTCGACAACACCCTGATGGCGATCACGTTGACCGGCAAGCAGATTCGGGCCTATCTCGAGACGTCGGCTCAGTACTTCAAGCAGGTCTCGGGCGCCGGTCCGTTCACCGCCGACCAGGTCACGAACGCGTCCACGCCGCAGGCTCCGAGCGGCACGCCCGACTACAACTACGACATCATGGCCGGCCTGGACGAGCGCCTCACCTACGACATCGACATCGCGTCCGCTCCCGGCAACCGCATCCGCAACCTCGAGTACGGCGCAGAACCGTTGGTCGACGAAGCGACCTTCGTCATCGCGATCAACAACTACCGCGCCTCCGGCGGCGGCAGCTTCCCGGGGGTCACCACGGCGCCGGTGATCTACAACCAGCAGGTCGAGATCCGACAGTTGCTCATCGACTGGGTCACCGCGAACAAGGTCATCGACCCGGCGCTGTTCGCCTCGGACGACTGGCGCCTGGTCTCAGGCTCGACCGCGATCACCGTCACCGAATAGCAGCGATTCTCGGTGAGCACGAAGGCCGCACCCGTTCGGGTGCGGCCTTCGTGGTGAGCCGCCGGGGACCCATCGGGCGCTAGTCCTCGGTTGTGTTCTCGTTCGAACGCGCGCTGGTTGAGCCGGACAACCGAGGGACGAGGTTGCCCGCGCCGAAACCACGGTGACAAACACGAGGACGGGACCACGTGGTGTCGGGTTGTCCGAACCAGCGGCCGGGGCGGGTGGGTTCAGCTTCGGACGACGGGGGTGCCGGTCAGGCCGACTTCGTTGTCGCGCAACGCTCTCAAGGCGTCCGCAGTAGTGCTGGATGAAACGCCGGCGGTGAGGTCGAGCAGCACGGTGGTGTCGAAGCCGGCGGCCTTGGCATCCAGTGCGGTTGCCTTGACGCAGAAGTCGGTGGCAATGCCGCATACGTCCACGGATGTGACCTCGCGCGAACGCAGCCAGTCGACAAGTGCCCCGTCGTCCTCGCTCTTGCCCTCGAACCCGCTGTAGGCCGCTTCGTACTCTCCCTTGCGGAACGTGCGGTCGGTGCGCTCGATCGCGGGCAGCACCTCCGGCCTGAAGTCGGCTCCTGCCGTGCCCACCTCGCAGTGCACCGGCCAACTGTCGACGAAGTCGGGGGAGTCGGACCAATGGGTGCCAGGGTCGATGTGCCAGTCGGCCGTCGCCACGATCGTCGTGTAGTCGTCGCCCTGAGCTCTGACGTACTCGGCAATCTCGGACGCGACCTGGGTGCCGCCCGCCACGGCGAGCGAACCACCCTCACAGAAGTCGTTCTGGACGTCGACGATGATCAGCGCGCGAGTCATGACAACGAGGGTATTGCGTCATCGCCGCGTGCGCGGGAACACCTCGGCGGACGCGAGCGCCGCGACGCACCGAAGCTCGGTTGGTGCTGCGCGAACAACCGGTACTCCTGGCTGGGATTCGCCTCTGCTGCCGAACGCATCCGACGTCGGTGCGGCCGATCTCAGGAGCGTGCGGACTCGTCCTGATAGATCGTCGGGATGACGGCCTCGCCGCGAGACATCTGCAGCGCTTTGGCGGGCAGCTCGGCCCGTGACTGCTCGTGCCGCTTGCGAGCCTCCTCGATCCCGGAGTGGTCGACGCGCCTACCGTCCTTGAACAACTCCACCATCAGGTGCCGGTCGTTGGAGTCGCCGTCGGGGATCTCACCGATGCCGATGATCTCGGCCTCCGCGATCCCGGACGTGTTCAGCCGGCGCATCGCGTACTTGCGACCCGCGACCGACTTCTTGTCCTTGCTGGCCTTGGCGACGCCGACCATCTGGCCGTTGTCGTCCTCACGCTGCACCAACTTGTAGACCATGCTCGCCGTCGGTGCGCCCGATCCGGTGACCAGCGAGGTGCCGACGCCGTACGCGTCCACGGGCCCCGCCTGCAACGCGGAGATCGCGTACTCGTCCAGGTCGGAGGTGACCACGATCTTGGTGTCGGTCGCGCCGAGGTCGTCGAGCTGCTTGCGTACCTCGCGGGCCTGCACGAGCAGGTCGCCGGAGTCGAGGCGGACACCGCCGAGCTCGGTGCCGGCCACCTGCACGGCGATGTTCACCGCGTTGGTGACGTCGTAGGTGTCGACCAATAGCGTGGTGTCCTTGCCGAGGGAGTCGACCTGCGCCTGGAAGGCCTCACGTTCGTTGTCGTGCACGAGGGTGAACGCGTGTGCGGCGGTGCCCTTGGTGGGAACGCCGTAACTGCGTCCGGCCTCGAGGTTGGAGGTGGTGCCGAACCCTGCGATGTACGCCGCGCGGGCAGCAGCGACGGCAGACCATTCGTGGGTGCGGCGAGAGCCCATCTCGATGCAAGGGCGTCCGTCGGCCGCAGCGGTCATGCGGGAGGCTGCAGCGGCAATTGCACTGTCGTGATTCATGATCGACAACACGAGTGTCTCGAGGATGACGCCCTCGGCGAAGGTCGATTCCACGACGAAGACAGGAGAGCCGGGGAAGAAGGTCTCGCCCTCGGCATAGCCCCAGGTGTTGCCCTTGAACTGGTAGTTCGCCAACCACTCCAACGTCGGCTCGTCGACGACCTTCGTGCGGCGCAGGTGCTCGAGTTCGGCATCCCCGAACCGGAACTGCTCGATGACGTCCAGGACGCGACCGGTGCCGCCGACGACGCCGTAACGGCGACCGTCCGGCAGGCGTCGGGCGAACACCTCGAAGATGCTCCGACGGTGTGCGGCACCGCTCTTCAGGGTGGCCTGAAGCATCGTGAGCTCGTAGTGGTCGGTCAGCAGGGCCGTGCTCGCAGCAGCGGCGACATCCTTTTCCGTGGTCACGCGGTTCACCCTATGGTGGTAGGCGTGTCCGTGGCTCCTCCCGAGGTCGAAGAGGTCGTCGAGATCGACTTCGGCACAGAAATCGACAAACCCTGGGTGACCATCGTCTGGAACGACCCGGTCAACCTGATGTCCTACGTGACCTGGGTGTTCCAGACCTACTTCGGCTACTCCAAGGAGAAGTCCGAGCAACTGATGATGGCCGTGCACCACGAGGGCCGCGCCGTCGTCTCGCACGGCACGCGTGAGCGGATGGAGACCGATACCGCTGCGATGCACGGGTATTCGCTGTGGGCGACCTTCCAGAAGGACGAGTGATGGCACAGGCGTTCGTCCGCAAGGGGAAGAAGTTCGTCGGCGTCCTGGACCGCATCGAGCGCAGCGTCGTCATCGACCTGCTCGACCAGACCCGCGAACTGGTCGCCCCCGAGGAGACAGAGAAGACGGGCGACCCGTTCACCGACCTGGTGGCCGGTCTCGGTGACGAGTACGACCCTCGAGAGGTGGCCGGACGGGACCCCGTCGTCCGCCGCATCCTGCCCGACGGGCACCGGGACGACCCCGAGGCCAGCGCCGAGTTCCGTGCCGCGACCGAACGCAACCTGCGCGAGCAGAAGACCCGAAAGCTGACCGCCGCCATCGACCTGCTCTCCGGTGTCTGCGAGCGCGAGTCACGCATCGAACTCACCGAGGGCGACGCGGTCACGTTGATGATGGCGCTCGCGGACGTCCGCCTTGCGCTGGGGGAGCGGCTCGGTCTGCGCACCGACGAGGACAGCCTCAAACTGCACGCCGACCTCGATTCCGAGCAGGCGTTGGAAGAACCGAGGCTGACCCTTATGTACTACTACGAGTTTCTCACCTGGTTGCAGGAGACCATCTCGCTCGCGCTCGTCGACTGACCCAAGGAGCACCATGTGCGAGCGGACCGACACCGATGGGGGTCGAGCTCGAACTGCGTGGTACCCCGACGCAGGTGAAGGAGCGCAAGGTGGTCGTCGACATCACCCTCGCCGCGGACGGCGAGATGTGCGCGACCGGCACCGTCATCGCCGTGCTCGCGCCCGACTCGATGTTCGAAGCAGCGCGCACCGCCGGCTGAGGTCGAAGGGGCGGGTAGCCGCCTAGAATGGCGCTCACCATGACGAAGCATTCCGAAACCGGTCCTGTCCGCCTGCGTGTGGCCCCGTCGCCCACCGGTGACCCGCACGTCGGCACCGCCTACATGGCGATGTTCGACCTCGCGTTCGCGCGCCGGCAGGGCGGCCAGTTCATCCTGCGGATCGAGGACACCGACCGCGCCCGCTTCCGTGAGGACAGCGAGCAGCAGTTGTACGACACGCTGCACTGGCTCGACCTCACCTGGGACGAAGGCCCCGACAAGGGCGGCCCCTACGGGCCCTACCGCCAGTCCGAGCGCCTGGACACCTACAAGCCGTACGTCGAGCAGCTGCTCGCCGACGGCAAGGCGTACTACTGCTGGTGCTCCTCCGAGCGGCTCGCCGAGATGCGCGAGCGTCAGCAGAAGCTGAAGCAGCCCACCGGCTACGACCGCCTCTGCTACGGCAAGACCGAGGAAGAGCGCGCCGAACTGCCGGGCTTCAACTCGACGCCGGTCGTCCGGATGTTCGTGCCCGATGATGTCGAGCTCACCTTCGACGACCTCATCCTGGGCCGCACCAGTGCGCCCAAGCCCGACGACCAGGTGATCCTCAAGGCCGACGGATTCCCCACGTACCACTTGGCCGTGGTCGTCGACGACCACCTGATGAAGATCACGCACGTGGTGCGCGGCCAGGAATGGATCTCCAGCACCCCCAAGCACCTGCTGCTGTTCAAGTGGCTGGGATGGGAGGCACCGAAGTTTGCGCACATGCCGCTGCTGCGGGACGAGAAGAAGGCCAAGATCTCCAAGCGGAAGAACCCGTGGGCTCGCCTCACCTGGTTCAAGGAGCAGGGTTACCTGCCCGAGGCGCTCGTCAATTTCCTTGCGTTGCAGGGTCACCCGCCGGTCATCGAGGCAGACGGCACGGAGCGCGAGATCTTCACCTTCGAGGAATTCGTCGAGCGCTTCGACTGGAGCAAGATCAACCCGGCCGGCGCGATCTTCAACCTGGAGAAGTTGAACTGGTTGAACGGTCACTACATCCGCGAACTCGAGGTGGGCGACTTCGCGTCGCGTCTGCTGCCGTTCCTGCACGCCGACGGGGTGCTCGACGCGCACCCGTCGCTGCCCGAACTCGGACGCCTGCAGCGGGTCGCCGAACTCGTCCAGACGCGCATCGTCCTGCTATCGGAGGCGACGCCTCTGGTGAAGCCGTTCTACGTGCCGGACGACGACCTTGAGATCTCCGAGGACGCGCGCAAGGACCTCAAGGACAACGCCAAGGAGGTGCTGTCCGCCGCGATCGATGCACTGGAGCCGATCAGTGGTTCGCTCGGCGATGCGCTCGGCGACGGCGTCGAGTGGACCGCTGAGCGCATCGAGAAGGAACTGCGTGAGGCAATCGTCGAGGGGCTCGGGGTGAAGCCGCGCCTGGCTTTCGGGCCGCTGCGTACCGCTGTCTCGGGCCAGAAGATCTCGCCGCCGCTGTTCGAGTCGATGGAGATCCTCGGCAAGGCCTCGACGATGAACCGGTTGAAGCTGTTGCGCGACGAGCTCTGAGTCACTTTCCCTGCGTGCGTTTGAGTGGACACCTGCCCAGTCCCACGTCCGAGCGAATGTGTGGGGGTGACGACGGCGGCCGTTCGGTGTGGTGCCGCGCACCTTGCCGGGCAGAGGGCGCGAGGACACGTCGGTTTCCATGCTCAAACGCTAGGAATGGCGGCGTCGGCGAGCCCTGTGCAGATCGCTAGGACCAGCCGGTGGGTATGTGGTCGTGCGACTCCGTCGGGTGCGCTTCGCACGAGCTGATGGTCGCGGTGCGGCCGGCGGGAAGTGGTGTGGCGATCCGAAGGCATGTGGGACGTCCCGGATTTGGGCAAGGCGCGCTGCTCCGGTACTGTTGCTCCTCGGTTCGCCCCACTCGAAGGTTCGTGCTGAATGCCCGGACGTGCGAGTAGGTCGATACCCCCTTGGGGTATGGTGTAATTGGCAGCACGACTGATTCTGGTTCAGTTAGTCTAGGTTCGAGTCCTGGTACCCCAGCTTTCGAGAAGCAGTTCTCGATTCGGAGAAACGGCGCCGTTCCGGTAAAGTTCCTCCACGTGCCAAGTGGCGCGAAGTGCGGCCCCGTTGTGTAGCGGCCTAGCACGCCGCCCTCTCAAGGCGGTAGCGCGGGTTCGAATCCCGTCGGGGCTACAAGTAGCCGAAACCCCCTGCATTGCAGGGGGTTTCGCCATTTCCGCGGATTTGTCTCGGTAACCTCGTCGGTCGTGAACGATGAACTCGTCTGGTACGCGGCGTACGGTTCCAACCTGTCCGCCGAGCGTTTCTCGCACTATCTCGAAGGCGGCCGGCCACGTGACGCGCAGCGCGTACACGAAGGCTCCCGCGATTGCGCGCCGCCGCGCGATGTCCGCCCGATCGAGCTACCGGGATCGGTGTTCTTCGCCTGGGAGTCGCCGACCTGGGGCGGGGGAGTGGCGTTCTACGACCCGGAGGTCGTCGGACGTGCTCTGGCCACCGCCTATCTGATCACGCACACCCAGTTCTCCGACCTCGTGGCACAGGAGATGCACCGGACCGTCGGCGACGATCTCGATCTCGAACCGCTGTGGCAGCACCGGGTGCACGAACTCGGTATGGATCGCTACGAGCGGCTCCTGGTCGTCGACGAACTCGACGATCTCCCGATCGTCACCTTCACCTGCCCGGTCGACCACCGGCCGCCGCTGAACCCGCCGAGCCAGGGTTACCTCGACACCATCGCCCGTGGTCTGCGCGAGACGCATCACCTGGACGACGCTGCGATCGCTGCGTACCTGGCCAGTCTTGCGCCGAAGAACCCGCAGCGCGCACCCGGCGAGGACTGATCGCCGGGCGACGCGAATCAGCCCACGTCGGACGACGGACGCGGACGCTGTGCGGCGTGTGCCCGGGCGAGGATCTCGGTCAGCTTGTTCGCGCCGGCCACGACGGTCGCCGCGTGCAGGCGTCCTGGCTGGCGGGACACGCGCTCGATCGGACCCGAGATGGACACGGCCGCGATGACGCGTCCGGACGGGCTGCGCACCGGGGCCGACACGGACGCGACCCCCGGCTCGCGTTCGCCGACGCTCTGGGCCCAGCCGCGCCGGCGGACCCCGGAGAGCATCGTCGCCGAGAACTTCGCGCCCTGCAGGCCTCGGTGCAACCGGTCCGGCTCCTCCCAGGCGAGCAGTACCTGGGCGGCCGAGCCGGCGGCCATCGACAAGGTGGCTCCGACCGGGATCGAGTCGCGCAGACCCATCGGGCGGTCGGCGGCCGCGACGCAGATACGCTGGTCGCCCTGGCGGCGAAAGAGCTGCGCGCTCTCGTGGGTGTGGTCGCGCAGGGCGCCGAGCACAGGTCCGGCTGCGGCGAGCAGGCGGTCCTCACCTGCGGCAGAGGCAAGTTCACCCAGGCGCGGTCCGAGGATGAAGCGTCCCTGCAGGTCGCGGGCGACGAGACGGTGATGCTCGAGCGCGACGGCGAGTCGATGCGCCGTCGGGCGGGCGAGTCCGGTGTGCGCAACAAGTTGCGCGAGGGTCGAGGGACCTGCCTCGAGAGCCGCAAGAACGACGGCGGCCTTGTCAAGGACACCGACACCGCTAGAGTTGTCCATGTAATGATATTGCCGTCTCATTGAGCGAGACGCAAGTTCATTTGCAAAATCGGTCGGCGATTGTGCTGATCACAACTGGTACGAGTCTGACGCGAAGTCGGTAGGAAGGATGGGTCATGGGGCGCACACTCGCTGAGAAGGTGTGGGAGCAGCACGTCGTGCGACGTGCCGAAGGAGAGCCGGATCTGCTCTACATCGACCTGCACCTCCTGCACGAGGTCACCAGCCCGCAGGCCTTCGACGGACTTCGCCTCGCCGGCCGTCCGGTGCGTCGGCCTGACCTCTCGCTGGCGACCGAGGACCACAACGTCCCGACGACCCCCGGCCCGATCACCGACCTCGTCAGCCGCACCCAGGTCGAGACTCTGCGCACGAACTGCGAGGAGTTCGGCGTCAAGCTCTACCCGATGGGTTCGGCCGAGCAGGGCATCGTCCACATCATCGGCCCGCAACTGGGCCTGACTCAGCCGGGTATGACGATCGTCTGCGGTGACAGCCACACCTCGACACACGGCGCGTTCGGTGCTCTCGCGTTCGGCATCGGCACCAGTGAGGTCGAGCACGTGCTGGCCACACAGACCCTCCCGCTGAAACCCTTCAAGACGATGGCCATCAACGTCGAGGGTGAACTCACCGAAGGCGTCACCGCCAAGGACGTCATTCTCGCCGTCATCGCAAAAATCGGCACCGGCGGCGGGCAGGGATATGTGCTGGAGTACCGCGGCTCGGCAATCCGCTCGTTGTCGATGGAAGCGCGAATGACCATGTGCAACATGTCGATCGAGGCCGGTGCACGCGCCGGCATGATCGCGCCGGACGAGATCACGTTCGAGTACCTCAAGGGTCGGGACAAGGCACCGTCGGGTGACGACTGGGACGCCGCGGTCGAGGCCTGGCGTGAACTGCGCACCGACGACGACGCCGAGTTCGACGCGGTCGTGGATCTGGACGCCGCCGACCTGGCCCCGTTCGTCACCTGGGGCACGAACCCGGGTCAGGGGTTGCCGTTGACGGCGAGCGTTCCGGAACCGGATCGCATCGGCGACGACAACCAGCGCTTCGCGGCGGAGAAAGCGATCGAGTACATGGGGCTGACCCCGGGCATGCCGTTGAAGCAGATCGCGGTGGACACGGTCTTCCTCGGTTCCTGCACCAACGGGCGCATCGAGGATCTGCGTGCGGCGGCCGACGTCATCAAGGGTCGCAAGGTCGCCGACGGTGTGCGGATGCTCGTGGTGCCCGGCTCGGCCAGGGTCCGCCTGCAGGCAGAGTCCGAGGGACTGGACGCGGTCTTCCAGGACGCCGGTGCCGAGTGGCGCCTCGCGGGTTGCTCGATGTGTCTGGGCATGAACCCCGACCAGCTCAGCCCCGGGGAGCGCAGCGCTTCCACCTCGAACCGCAACTTCGAAGGGCGCCAGGGCAAGGGCGGTCGGACGCACCTGGTGAGTCCGTTGGTCGCCGCCGCGACCGCTGTCCGCGGCACCCTGTCGAGCCCGGCCGACCTGAACTGAAGGAGTGACGATGGACAAGTTCACGACTCACACCGGCGTCGGAGTTCCGTTGCGCCGCAGCAATGTCGACACCGACCAGATCATTCCGGCTGTCTACCTCAAGCGCGTGACGCGTACTGGTTTCGAGGACGGCTTGTTCGCCGCGTGGCGGAACGATGAGAGCTTCGTGCTGAACAATCCGTCCTTCGCGCAAGGATCGGTGCTGGTGGCCGGATCCGACTTCGGCACCGGATCGTCGCGTGAACATGCGGTCTGGGCGTTGATGGACTACGGCTTCAAGGTCGTGCTCAGCTCACGGTTCGCCGACATCTTCCGCGGCAACTCCGGCAAGGCCGGACTGCTCACCGCACAGCTGGCGCAGGACGACATCGAACTGCTGTGGAAGCTGCTGGAGAACGAGCCGGGCACGCAGGTCACGGTGGATCTCGTCGAGCGCACAGTGACCGCCGGCGAGCACACGTTCGCGTTCGAGGTGGACGACTACACCCGTTGGCGTTTGCTCGAGGGACTCGACGACATCAGCCTCACGCTGCGACACGCGCACGCCATCGAGGAATTCGAATCATCCCGTCCGGGTTGGAAGCCCACTGTCGAAGTGCCCTGACAGCAACGACGATTCACGCCTCGATCCGTTTGGATCGGGGCGTGTTTCGTTGTCGTGCAGAAGAATTCGCCAGTTCGTTGGATCGTTCAGGTATTCGGACCGTGCTGCTCGTGCAGCGGGGTCGACGTCCGAATGTCCTTGTGGCGCAACGTATTGCGTGCTCTGAATGGTTGCCTGCGAGTCTCGCGGGTCCTAACGTCTGTAGTGAGCCGTGCGAGAACGGACGGCGCATCGGACAGGAACGCCCACCGGTTCGCCGGAGCGCCCGAAACCCGAAGGGGTGTCAGTAGTGAACAAGGCAGATCTCATCACCGCCATCGAGACCCGACTCGGCGGCAAGAAGGCGGCCACCGACGCTGTCGACGCCGTCCTCGACGCGATCATCCGTGAGGTGGCACGTGGCAACAAGGTCACGATCACCGGCTTCGGCACCTTCGAGAAGGTCACCCGAGCAGCGCGCACCGGCCGTAACCCGCGCACCGGCGACACCGTGCCGATCAAGAAGACCGCCGTCCCGAAGTTCAAGCCGGGCACCGGCTTCAAGGCCGTCGTCGCCAAGCCGAGCTCGCTGCCGAAGACCGGTAACGCGGCCGGTCGCGCGTCGGCAGGCACCGCCGGCACCACGGCCACCACCAAGGCGGCGGCCAAGAAGGCTTCGGCGAAGAAGACCACCACGAAGGCCGCGGCCAAGAAGGCTTCGGCGAAGAAGACCGCGACCAAGGCGACCACGCGCAAGACCGCCAAGAAGTAGTCGCACCGAACGACAGACCGGCCCCGCGCGAAGCGAGCGGGGCCGGTCCGTCGTCTGCGGTCGGTCAGCGGATGCGTTGACCGGGTCCGATGCCCTCGATCCACATCCTGCTGATACCGGAGGCGCCGACCTCGATGTTGACCCGTTGCCCCGGACGCAGATGCAACAGTGAGGTGTTGGCGAATGCGGCTGCGCCGAAGTCGATCTCGCGACCGTTGTCGGTCAGAACGCTGCCCGAAGCGGTGTCGGGGTCGAAGCGGTGCACGGTGGCCTGCATGGCTCTCCTCAGCCTGCCTCGGGGGCGGTGTCGAGCAACCCCCGGGTCCGCGGCCCCAGGCCGAGACGACGGGCGCGTCCGAGTGCCTCGGTGTCGTCGACGTCGGTGCGTAGCTGCGGTAGGTCGGGACGCAGGACGCTGGCGGTGCGGCTGTGCCGGGCGGCCGAACCGGTGCCGAAGCGGGGGACGAGACGTGAGGCGTCGTGGTGGGTGAGCAGCACCGTCCCGTCGCCGGATTCGTCGGGGACGATGCTGGATTCTGTTGCGGCACAGGCACGTAGCGCCTCGTAGAGCGCGTCTGGGGTTAGCGCGGGAAGGTCGGCGAGCAGGACAGCTCCCGGTGCACCCGGGGCCATCTCGCCCACCTTGGCGAGGCCGAGTTCGATGGCCGGGTTGAGTCCTCGTCCCGGGTCGTCGACGACGTTGATCGCCATCGATTCGGCGTTGGTGCGCACGATCGGGTCGTCGGTCACCAGCACGATCTGAGCGGCCGGAACGACCTGCAGCACCACGTCGATGGTGTCCAGTGCCATCGCCAGTGCGAGGTCGCGGCGGGCCACGCCGCCCGGCGGGGTGAGCCGACTCTTGCCCCGTTCGGTGTTCTTCACCGGCAGGACCAGAAACCAGGTGGATGTCAAAGTGGGGCTCACGCCTCCCATCGTCCCAGATGGTGCCGTTGGTTACGTCGACCCCTGATGCATGCCCCCAACCGGTCGACATCGACGTCCACGCCCACGAAGATGTGGTCGCACACGCAAGCAGGCACGCAGACGAGGAGGTCCGGTGGCGCATCCCACGATCAGTGAGGACATCCCGCCGATGTACGAGAACATCGTCAAGGGGCTGTGGCCGGTGCTCCTGCGCACCTGGCGTCACGACTGGCAGGGCGGCGAGCACATCCCGAAGAGCGGTGGTTTCGTCGCCGCCGCGAACCACATCTCCTACCTGGACGGCTTCACCCTGGCGCAGTTCCTGATCAGCCAGGGTCGGGCGCCCCGTTACCTCGCGAAGTCGGCGCTGTTCGGTATGCCCGGGGTCAAGCGGGTGATGACGGGCACCGGACAGATTCCGGTCGTGCGCGGGTCCGCGCAGGCGGTGCAGGCCTACGAGGCGGCACTGGACGCGATCGAGCGCGGCGACTGCATCTGCGTAATGCCGGAGGGCACCCTGACCCGGCACGAGGATCTGTGGCCGATGCCCGGTAAGACCGGGGCGGCGCGAATCGCCTTGTCGACCGGCTGCCCGCTGATCCCGATCGGGATGTGGGGCACCCAGGACGTCCTGTTCCCCTACCGCGGTGTCACGCCGAAACCGCTGCCTCGCAAGACGATCAAGGTCTATGCCGGGGCGGCCGTCGACCTCGACGATCTGCGCGGCGTTCCGATGACCGGCGGGGTGCTTCGCGAAGCGACTGCCCGCCTGATGGACGCGATCACCGTGCAACTCGAGCGTGCACGTGGTGAGGTTGCACCTGATCGGTCGAACGACATGAACGGAGAACACTGATGACCCGCGTCGCAGTTCTGGGCAGTGGAAGCTGGGGTACCGCTTTCTCCCTCGTGATGGCGGAAGCCGGGCAGGACGTGATGCTGTGGGCTCGTCGACCCGAGCTCGCCGCGGCCATCAACGCCGACCGCATGAACGTCGACTACCTGCCGGATCTCGTTCTGCCCCAGAACATCCGGGCTACCAGCGATGTCGTCGAGGCGACGGACGGTGCGCAAATCGTCGTGCTCGCGGTGCCGTCGCAGAGTCTGCGCGAGAACCTCGGCCGGTGGGGTGACCACATCGGTGAGGACGCGGCCGTCGTGTCCTTGATGAAGGGCATCGAGCTCGACACCGGCAAGCGGATGAGTGAGGTGATCACCGACGCGGCCGGCATCGACCCGGCACGCGTCGTCGTCGTGTCCGGGCCCAACCTCGCCAAGGAGATCGCGCAGCGGCAGCCCGCAGCGTCCGTGGTCGCGTCCACCAGTCCGCGGATGCGTGCTCGCGTCGCCGAAGCCTGCGCCACGCCGTACTTCCGGCCCTACCTCGGCGGCGACGTGATCGGCACCGAGATCGCCGGAGCGACGAAGAACGTCATCGCGTTGGCGTGCGGCATGGCGTCCGGAATGGGCATGGGGGACAACACTCTTGCCAGCCTCATCACGCGCGGTCTCGCCGAGACGGCCCGTCTGGGCACGGCGTTGGGCGCCGATCCCCAGACCTTCCTGGGTCTCGCCGGAGTGGGTGACCTGATGGCGACCTGTGCCTCGCCGTTGTCCCGCAACCGAACCTTCGGTTACGCACTCGGGCAGGGCAAGACGCTGCAGGAGACGATCGCCGCCACCAAACAGGTCGCGGAGGGCGTGAAGTCGTGTAAGTCGATCCTCGACCTCGCCCGATCGCTCGACGTCGAGGTGCCGATCGTGGAGAACGTCGAAGCCGTCGTCTACGAGGGACGCAGCACCCGCGAGGTCGTGGCGGCGCTGATGTCGCGCGCTAGGAAGCTCGAGACGAGCTGAGTGCCTGATCCAGGTCCTCCCAGAGGTCCTCGACGTCCTCGATGCCGACCGAAAGGCGGAGCAACTGCGGAGGGACAGTGACCGGCTCGGACGCGTGCCGGCGGCGCCGTTCGACCATCGACTCGACGCCGCCGAGGCTGGTCGCCGGCAGCCAGACCTCGACCTGTTGCTCGACCTTCTCCGCTGCCGCTGCATCACCGCGTACCTCGATGGCGATCATCGCTCCGAAGCCGGGGTAGCGAACCCGTTCGACGACGGGGTGCTCGGCGAGGCGGGTCGCGAGTTGCGCCGCGTTGTCGCACGCGCGCTCGAAGCGCACGTGCAGGGTGCGCAAACCGCGTAACGCGAGCCAGGCCTCCATCGGGCCCGCGATGGCGCCCCCGAGTGTCCGGGAAGTCAGGAGTCGTTGCTGCAGTTCGGGATTCGTGGTGACCGTCACGCCGAGCAGTAGGTCGGAGTGGCCGGACAGATACTTCGTGGCGGAGTGGACGACGAGGTCCGCGCCCAGCTCGAGCGGCTTCTGCAGCAGGGGGGTGGCGAACGTGTTGTCGCACACCGTGATCACACCCGACTCGCGGGCTGCCTTGATCAAGGCGGGCAGCTCGGCAACCTCCAACATCGGGTTGGTCGGCGACTCCAACCACACCATGGAGACGTGGTCCATCGCGTCGATGTATGCCGAGGTGTCGGCGATGTCGGCTCGTCGCACGCTGAGCCGTCCGGCGTCCTCCAGCTGCTGCAGCAGCGAGGTCGTGCCGTTGTAGCAGTGCTGCGGCACCAGGACGCTTCCACCCTGAGCAACCAGATCGACGGCGGCACGCACGGCCGCCATCCCACTGGCGAACGCGAGGGCCGAACCACCCTCGAGTGTGCCGATGGCCTCCTCGAAGGCGCTCCACGTCGGGTTGCCGAACCGGGCGTACGCGTTGTCGCCTCCCCGCACGAAGGTGGAGGTGAACTCGACGGACGGACCGACCGAAGCGCCCGGCGTGCGCTCGGGGCGACCGAGACCGACGACCAGAGTGGCGGGGGAGTGCGGCTGGCTCATGGGCGAAAGCGTCCCAGACGGCGCCTTCCGTGCGAGCGGCGGTCCGCGGGCTAGGCTGCTGCGCGATGAGTACCCAGCCTGCGCCCGAAGCCCAGCCGACCGACGCGCCCACCGATCGCAAGCCGGTCGTTGCCCTCGTGTTCGGTGGTCGTTCCGCCGAGCACGTCGTGTCGTGCGCGACAGCTGCCAGCGTGCTGCGGTCCATCGACCGCGCAAAGTTCGACGTGCTGCCCATCGGCATCACCGCCGAAGGCCGTTGGGTGCTGATGGCGGACGACCCTGAACCGTTGCAGCTCACCGCAACTCACACGCCGTCCGTGCAAGGCACGAGTGAGGTGTTGATCAGCACCGATCCGGCGAGTCGCGGGCTGACTGTGCGCGAACCCGGTGACGTGCCGCGCGAACTGGGGGACGTCGACGTCGTCTTCCCGCTGCTGCACGGCCCGTTCGGTGAGGACGGAACCATCCAGGGCCTCATGGAACTGTCCGACATGCGTTATGTCGGATCAGGGGTGTCGGCGTCCGCAGTGATGATGGACAAGCACCTGATGAAGGTCGTCTTCCGTGCCGCCGGGCTGCCGGTCGGCCCGTACGTGCTGATCACCGACAAGGAGTGGCAACGCGACAAGGCGGCGTGCATGGAGCCGGTCGCTGCGCTCGGCCGGCCGGTGTTCGTCAAGCCGGCCCGCGCGGGTAGCAGTGTCGGCGTCAGCCGCGTCGACTCCCAGGAACAGCTCGAAGCCGCCATCGAGGAGGCCCGCCGGTTCGACCCGAAGGTGCTCGTCGAGGCCGCGATCGACGGCCGCGAGGTCGAGTGCGGCATCCTCGAAGGTCGCGGAAGCGACCTGCCCCGTGCCTCGCGGATCGGCGAGATCACCGTGACGGAGGGCACGCACGCTTTCTACGACTTCGAGTCCAAGTACCTCGACGACTCCGCTCGTCTCACCTGCCCGGCAGACCTGCCTGACGCCGTCGCGCAGGAAATCCGCGAGCAGTCGATCCGCGCCTTCGACGCCGCCGGTTGCGAGGGGCTCGCCCGCGTCGACTGGTTCTACTCGCCCGACGGCACGTTGACCCTCAACGAGATCAACACGATGCCCGGCTTCACGCCGTCGTCGATGTACCCGCGGGTGTGGGACGCCGAGGGTGTCGACTACCAGAGCCTGATCACCGAGCTGATCGAACTCGCGCTGCACCGTCGCGTCGGACTGCGCTGATCCGCCGATGACCGGTCCGCGCGTCCTGCTGGTGATGGCGGAGGCGAGCGGCGGCATCGCCGGCCACGTGGCGAGCCTCGCTTGCGAACTCTCCGCCGCGGGTTCGCCGGTGACGATCGCGACCACTTTTGGCAGTGCCGGCAGGCTCGACGGTTCGTTGCCGGATTCCGTTGTCCTGCGGCCGGTCCTGCGGAGCGGACGTTCACTGCCGGCCGGGTTGCCTGCTCTGCGTCGGTTGTGTGCGGGCGCCGACATCGTGCACGCCCACGGTCACCAGGCCGGACTGCAGGCCGCATTGGCCCTGCAGGGGCTTCGACGTCGGCCACCGTTGGTGATCACCTGGCACAACGCACTCCTCGGGTCCGGTCCTCGGGCCACGGTCGGTGCCGCGGTCGAGCGTCTACAGATCGCCGGTGCGCAGTTGGTCACCGGGGCGAGCAGTGACCTGGTGGAGCGTGCGCGCTCACTCGGTGCAGACGCTCGGCTCAGCGAGGTCGCGGCGCCGGATCTGACCCCGTGGCAGGGCGACCCGGCGATGGTCAAGGCGGACCTCGCGCAGATGTACGGCCTTCCGGGCGATCGGGCGTGGGTGCTCACCGTCAGCCGTATCGCACCGCAGAAGGACCTGCCGGTACTGCTCGACGCCGCCGCCCGGATGAAGGATCACAACGTCTCGTTCGTCATCGTCGGTGATGGCGACACGCAGCTGACCGAGTATCTCTCGCAACGGATTTCGGCGGAGCGTCTGCCGGTGCACCTCATCGGCGCGAGCCGCGAGGTGCCGCGCTTCATCGCCGCCTCGTCGGTGCTCGCGTTGCCGAGCCGGTGGGAGGCTCGCTCGCTGGTCGTCCAGGAGGCACTTGCCGGCGGTTTGCCGTGCGTCGTGACCGACACCGGTGGCCTTCCCGACCTGGTCGGTTCCGCCGGCGTCCTGGTGCCGGTGGGTGACGCGGCTACGCTCGCGGAGGCTCTCGGGCGGGTGCTCGCCGATGATGCTCTCGCAGATTCGCTGCGCGCCAGTGGAATTCGTCGAGCGGCTGAACTTCCCGATGCGGCCGATGTCGCTCGAGCGTGGATGCGGCGTTACCGGCAACTGGCCGGCTGAGCGGTCAGCTGCACTTCCTGTTGCCCTGCGGGATCTGCTTCGCCGCCGCAGCGAAGGCGCCGATCGCGTCCCCGGCGTAGTCGGACGGCACCAGCACCTGGATCGCCGGTTCACGTCCGAACGTGACGAAGCCCGCACCGTCCGACAGTTCGCTGTACACCCAGTCGACGCCGTTCGCGTCGACACAGTGCTCGTCGGCCCCCGGCGAGGTGACCCCACAGCGGGCGATGATCGCGGGGTCACCCCAAGCGGCCTCGGTACCGCCGGAGGTCGAGACGTCGCGTTGTTCCTGACCGGCCACCTTCTGAGGCCAGTGCTGGGCAACCTTGGCGCACAACGGATTCGCAGCCTTCTCGGCTTTGGTGACCGACACTTCGGACGAACCGCAGGCGGTGAGCAGGAATGTCGCCGCGCTCGACGCGGCGAGGAGCCTCAGACCTTGACGACGGTGCACGTGAGGGTGCGGGTGATGCCGGGCACTTCCTGGATGCGGGCGATGACGAGCTTGCCGAGTTCGTCGACGTTCTCGGCCTCGAGCCGGGCGATGACGTCATAGGGACCGGTGACGTCCTCGGCCATCGTGACGCCGTTGATCTGCGCGACCGCGGTGGCGACCGCGTGCGCCTTGCCGACCTCGCACTGGATCAAGATGTACGCCTGGACCATGGTTCTCCCGCTCGATCGATGCCCTACCGGGCAGCCTCGGTCTGTCGCCATGACGCTACCGTGCGACCTGAGCCGACGACGGAGAGGGCCGAAATGATCCCGGCAGGTGGACGCACGCTCGCTGAGACGAGTGAGGAGGAACTGCTCGCCACCATCTTTGCGACCCTGCCCACCCGGGACGAGGTGATGATCGGCGTCGGGGATGACACAGCGTTGCTTCGGGTACCGACCGGGTCGGTACTCGTCACCACCGATTCCATGGTGCTCGGACGTGACTGGCTGGACGCCTGGAGCAGCGGGCACGAGGTGGGTCACAAGGTCGTCGTCCAGAATCTCGCCGACATCGCCGCGATGGGCGGTACCTCCACTGGTGTCGTGGTCTCCCTTATCGCGGGACGTGACACGACGATCGAGTGGTGCCGCGCGCTCAACGAAGGAATCGCGGACGCCTGCCGCGCCGAGAATGTCGCTGTTCTCGGCGGCGATCTGAGCTCGGCTCCCGACGGTGTCCGCATGGTCAGCATCACGGCGCTGGGGGAGTTGCGGGACGTGCCGGCTGTCCGCCGCGACGGGGCACGGGTGGGTGATGTGGTCGCGGTGAGCGACTTGCTCGGCCGGTCCGACGCCGGACTGCGACTGTTGCAGCGTGGCGATGTGGACCATGCCCCCGAACTCGTCGACTTCCACCGTCGCCCGGTCGCTCGCCTGGCCGCAGGTCCCCAGGCTGCGCGAGCCGGGGCGACCTCGATGATGGATGTCAGCGACGGCTTGGTCCGTGACGGCCGACGAATCGCCACGGCGTCCGGCGTCCGGCTCGATCTCGACAGCGCACTGCTGCGTCCGTTGGTCAATCACCTGATCGCGCTCGGCGAGGACGCGTGGTCGTGCGTGCTGACCGGGGGAGAGGAGCACACCCTCCTGGCGACCTTCCCGCGGGGAAAGGTGCCGGACGACTGGTACCCGATCGGCGAGGTGGTCGAAGGTGGCGACGTCACGCTCGACGGGCGCGCCCAGCAGGGCGGCGGTTGGGACCACTTCGCCGGTTAGCCGTCACGACACGTGGTTGAGTTGACGGGCACGAAAAAGCCGACCCCGAGGGGTCGGCTGATTCAGTGCGAGAAGGCGGGGGTCAGCGGGTGACCTTGCCGGCCTTCAGGCAGGAAGTGCAGACATTGAGACGCTTCGGGGTCACGCCGGCGTCGCCCACGAGCGCGCGAACGCGCTGGATGTTCGGGTTCCAGCGGCGCTTGGTCTTGCGCTGCGAGTGCGAGACGTTGTGACCGAAGCCGGGTCCCTTGCCGCAGACGTCGCAGGTGGCAGCCACGGTGATCTCCTGAAGTTGGTCGATAAGAATCTTCTTGTTCCCGGGATGCGGGCGCACGGCAATGACCGGAACTCGCGTGGGAACTTCACAAGAATAGCGGCGCGACCGGACATGACCAAACCGG
>NZ_SEIP01000008.1:0-181111 GCF_004146205.1 Yimella sp. RIT 621 | reverse complement strand
TCGAGTCAGGCACCGATTCAGCTGCGCTCCGGTGGGAGTCCTACCTGGTCGCGCAAGTGCGCGCTGACCTGCTCGACGGCCTGTGCGACGGCGGGATCGGACGGTGCGGTTCGGCGTCCGAGGACGACCTGCTCGAACAATTCCCCCGTGCGCAGATCCTTGCGAATCACCACTCGTCCGGACTGTCCCGGACCGGTCGTCGGCAAGGCCGCGGACAGCACGACGGACGCCTGCACGCGTTCGTGGAAGACCTCGGGCAGGCGGGTGTCGATGTCCTTGAAGGTGAACTGGACACCTTTGCTGCGATCGATCCAGGTGATGGTCAACGTCCAGGTGTCCGGGCTCCATTGACCGGTGTCGACGCAAGACCAGGGCTTGCGCCAAAGCACCTCCGTGTCACGGACGACCGCAAGTTCGGCGGTGCACGCCGCGACGGTGTGGCCGGTGTTGTCGTCGACGGCATACGCCAGCACCTTGTGTCCGCGCGTCAGGTCGAGCGCATCGGTCAGATCGGCGGGAGCTTTGGGGTCGCGCCCGAACATGCGCATCAGGTTCTCCTCGGTCGTTGCATGTGGTCGATGGGTCACTCGGTGGCCATGCGCGCGTGTGCGGCCTGCAACTGCAGCAGGCGCGCTGACAACTGCCGGGCCATCTCGGCGTCGCCGGAGTGTTGACGTAGTTGAGCCATCACGTCGTCGATCCGGCGCCGCATCGCCGCATCGCGCACGCGGGCGATCAGCGAAGCGGCAAACCGCGGTTCGGGCAGCCCGGTGTTGCGGTCGATGCGGGTGGGCAGTTCGGTGACCGAGAGTCGCGCCACGTAGCCGCCGATCTCCTCGGGGGCGGCGGCTCGCACCGCATCACTCCACGCCCGCAGCGACTTCGTCGACGGGTCGCCGACCTGCATCACCGCTTCGAAGATCTTGCCGTGCGCCGGCGCGAGGAAGTCGTCGACGGACAGTTCCATCAGCTGCGGGCCGGGCACCGCCGACGGGAACTGGAGCATGCACGAGAGCAACTGCATCTCCGCGACAACGAGCGGGTTCCTGAAGTCGGGCAACGCGATGCCCGGCGTCTCCTGCTCGGGCTCGGGCTCGGGTTTACGGGCCGGACGTTCGTCGACCTTGATCGCGGAGGCCTTGTGCACCTCGAGTTCGAGCTGGTCGAGCGGCACACCGATCCATCCGGCGACCTCTCGGGTGTACGCCGGACGCATAGCGGAGTCGCGAATTCCCTTGATGATCGGGGCAACTGCACGCATTCCGCGGACGCGGCCCTCGACGCTGCCGAGGTCGAACCGGTCGAGCGTCGTGCGCACCGCGAACTCGAACATGGGGATCGCCGACTCGATCAGCGACTCCACTCCCGGCGTGCCTTCGGCCAGTCGAAGCTCACACGGGTCCATGCCGTCGGGGGCGACGGACACGTACGACTGCGCAGCCCACTGCTGGTCCATGTCGAAGGCCTTCATCGCCGCCTTCTGCCCGGCGGCATCGCCGTCGAAAGTGAACACCACACGTCCGGGCGCCTGTCCCGCTTCGTCGCGGATCAGCCGGCGGATCGACTTGATGTGGTCGGTACCGAACGCGGTGCCGCAGGTGGCCACGGCATGCGGCACCCCGGCAAGGTGACAGGCCATCACGTCGGTGTAGCCCTCGACGATCACGGCTCGACGGTCCGACGAGATCGACTTCTTGGCCAGGTCGAGACCGTAGAGGACGTGGGTCTTCTTGTAGATCGGCGTCTCGGAGGTGTTGAGGTATTTGGCCTCGATGCGGTCGTCGTCGAAGATCCGTCGCGCGCCGAACCCGATCGTGTCCCCGGTGATGTCGCGGATCGGCCAGACCAGGCGTCCGCGGAACCGGTCGTACAAGCCCCGTCGACCCTGCCCGACCAGCCCGGCAGTGACGATCTCCTCAGCGGTGAAACCCTTGCGGCGCAGGAGATCTGCGAGCGCCTCGCCGCTTCGCGGTGCGTAGCCGACCCCAAACGGTTTGCACTGCGCGCTGTTGAAGTCGCGGGCGCGTAGGAAGTCGCGGGCGGTTCGTGCCTCGCCCGACGAGATGAGCGACTCCTGGTAGAACTCGTCCGCAACCCGGTGCGCCTCGAGCAGCCGGGTCCGTCGGCCGATGGATTCCGGACGTGGCCCGACGCCCTGCTCGTAGTGCAGTTCGACGCTGTATTTCGCGGCCAGCCGCTCGACGGTCTCGGCGAAGGTGAGGTGCTCGACCTCCATCACGAAGTTGATGACGTCGCCGCCCTTGCCGCAGCCGAAGCAGTTGTAAGCGCCGACGGCCGGCCGGACGTAGAACGACGGGGTCTTCTCGTCGTGGAACGGGCACAGGCCCTTCAGCGAGCCGGGACCGGAACGGCGCAGCGTGACGTGTTCGCCGACGACCTCGTCGATCGCCGCCTTCTCCTTGACGAGAGCGATGTCGTCTTCCTTGATCAAGCCCGCCATCGTTCACCACCTCTCGTCGTTCGCTCGCGACTTCGAAGTCTATGTCGCTGCCTGCCTGCGCTCGACCGCCCACCGCAGGGCCCGAGCAACAGGTGAATCAGAGTTGGGTGCGTGCCAGCAGCCGAGCCCGCAGGTCGGTCATCGACGCCACCTGGTCGACGATCACCCGCAGGCGGGCGCCATCGTCCGTCGCCAGGTCGTACTCCTCGGCGAACAGCGGATCCAGCAGGTCGGGGCGGGCGCTCAGCAGATCGACCAGTCCGGTCAGTTCATCGCGCTGTCGAGCCATCAGTTCATTGCGCTCGTCGGTGAACATCACGAACCGCGCAGCGGTCGCCTTGAGCAGGACGCACTCCGCGACCACGTTGTCGGGCACCACTAGATCGGCGTCGTATCGCAGCAGCCTGCCTTCGCCGTGGCGGTCGGTGGTGGCTCGCACTGCCTCGCGCACGAACCATCCGATGAGCCTGCTGGTCATGTCCTTCAACGAGGCGACGGCGGCCCGGCCGCTGCCTCGCTCCGCGGGCACCGCGCCGCTACCGAGCAATGCCGTTGCCGCACTTTCGATCTCGGCGACCGACAGGTGTGGTGCGTACAACCGCTGCGCCAAGTGGGCAAGCTCGTTGACCTCGGTCGCCGACCCCAGCACTCGCAGGTCGATGAGGCCCGAGGTGACGCCGTCCTCGACGTCGTGCACCGAGTAGGCGACGTCGTCCGCCCAGTCCATGACCTGCGCTTCGAGACAGCGAGCCTTCGACGGGGCATCGGCTCGCACCCAGCCGAAGATCTCCCGGTCGTCGGCATAGCAGCCGAACTTGCGGGTCTGCGCCGGCCCGTCGCCGCGCGTCCACGGGTACTTCGAGGCCGCGTCCAGGCTGGCGCGGGTGAGGTTGAGGCCCACCGAGCGTCCCTGCGGGGTCGAGCGTTTCGCCTCGATACGGGTCAACAACCGAAAGGTCTGCGCATTGCCCTCGAAGCCACCGATGTCGGACGCGATCGCATCCAGTGCGGTCTCACCGTTGTGGCCGTACGGCGGGTGACCGAGGTCGTGGGCCAGACATGCGGTGTCGACGACGTCCGCGTTGCAGCCGAGCGCGGAGGCGATCTCGCGTCCGATCTGCGCGACCTCGAGCGAATGGGTTAACCGGTTGCGAATGAAGTCGTCCGAATCCGGCTGTAGCACTTGTGTTTTGGCAGCCAACCGACGCAAGGAGGCCGAATGCAGGATCCGGGCCCGGTCGCGCGCGAAATCGTCGCGGTCGGCGCTCTTCTGCGCAGGATCCTCCCCGACGAAGCGTTCGCGATCCTGGGGCGAGTACCCACTCATCGGCCTCTCCTGCCGGCGAAGACGCGCAGGGGCGAGCGCATGCTGTGTTCGGTGTAGCCGCCGATCGCCAGACCCGCGCCGCGCTCGAACCGGTTGCGTGACCAGTGATCGCCGGTGAGCAGCTTCGACCACGCGCACGCCGCGAGGTACAGCGGGATGAACGGCAGGCCGCCGCACCGCTGGTACTGGAACGAGTGCCACTCCTCATGGCGCAGCAACCATTCGCGGTGCTCGAGGATCTCCGGCCACTCCTGGCGGGTGATCGCGACGCTACCCACGGTGAACGCGCCCGCGGCAGGGAATCCGAAGCGGTACCGGTCGGCGAGCCACATCCCGCGCGGCCCCCGAGTGATCCGACACCGGCCGATCCGGGCGACGAGGAGCCCGAAGGCAGTGGATCCGTTCCGCTTGTTCGCGCGGTTCTTCGCATCAATGCGACCCTGCTCGAACTCCTGCACGAAGGGGTCCGACATCAACGGATGGGTCACTGCTGCGCCTGGAACATCTGCGGGACGACGTCGATGAACTGCACCAACCACCCGCGTTGCTGGGCTGCCCAGTTGTCGGCGATCGGGTCGACCGGGAACAGGATGGATGCCTCGTCCGCGCTCACCAACGCCAGGTCACGGCCCTGGTCGTCGGTGACGATGCGCCAGTCGGCATCGGTGGTGCGGCGCAGGTGCTCGCCGAGTGCCATCCCGATCGCGGTGAGCGTCGCAGTGGGGTCGGTACGAGCATCCTCGTCGGTCGCGAGCACCTCGTCGAAGTACTTCTCGTACGCGGCCTCGATGCTGTCGGCCGACTCGACGTCGATCCCGAGACGCGCGGCGTCACCGAGCCAACCGCGCAGCACGATGCGGGACTGGGTGTCGAGTTGTTCGATCGTCGGGGCGGGCGAATCGGCGGTCATGAGGCGGTGGCGCCGTACCTCGCCTGCGCGCGGGCGCGAGCCTTGGCAGCTTCGACCTCACGGTCCTTGGGCGGCGCGGTCGTCACCAGGGCGTCCAGCAGGTGCCGGCTGGCGTGTGCGATCTGTTCCACCGCTTCGTCGAACGCTGCCTGGTTGGCGGCGGACGGCTTGGTGGTGCCGGCGATCTTGCGCACGTACTGCAGTGCAGCAGCCTGCACCTCGTCGTCGGTCGCCGGCGGCTCGAAGTTGTTCAGCGGACGGATGTTGCGGCACATGTGCCCAGGTTCCCATACCACCCGATGGTGCGAGCCCGGTCGAGCCCGCCTGCGCTCTACGCTCGTGTCATGAACCGCAGGAACCGCCCGCTCGTCAGCGTCGAACGCCTGAAGCAGGTCATGGACGAAGGATCCCTGGATCCGGTGCTGCTCGACGTCCGTTGGCAGTTGAACGCGCCGTCGCAGCGCGCGGCGTACGACGAGGCGCATCTGCCCGGCGCGCAGTGGATCGAGTTCGAGGAAGTGCTCAGTGGTGAGCCCGGCGACGACGGCCGCCACCCGATGCCCGATCACGAAACCTTCGAACGGGCGATGCGCGCGGCCGGCGTGACCGACGACCGTCCGGTCATTGCCTACGACCAGGCGAATTCGCTTGCCGCAAGCCGCGCCTGGTGGCTGCTTCAACACTTCGGCCACACCGACGTATACGTGCTGGACGGCGGTTTCGAGGCGTGGGTCGCAGCCGGTCATCCGGTGACCTCGCAGGTCGACCCGGTGGTGCCCGGCGAGTTCGTCGCCACCCCGGGCTGCACGCCGGTCCTCGACGCGGACGAGGCGGCCGACCTGGCCTACCGTTCGGTGCTGCTGGACGCTCGTCCGGCCGACCGGTTCCGCGGTGAGAACGAGACGATCGACCCGGTCGCCGGCCACATCCCGGGTGCTGTGTCGATGCCCGCGTTGGCCAACGTGGGTCACGACGGACGCTTCCTGCCCCCGGACGATCTGGCCATGCGCTTCACGGCGGCCGGGGTGCGACCCGACAGCGAGGTCGGCGTCTACTGCGGGTCCGGCGTGCAGGCGTCCCACCTGGCGCTGGCGCTGCAGGCGAGTGGTATCAATCCCCGCACCGGCGTCTACGTGGGGTCGTGGTCGCACTGGATCACCGACCCGGACCGTCCGGTCGAGACGGACTGATCCTCAGCCGCCGCTGGCGTCGATCTCGGCGGCCGCGATCGTAGCGCGCTGTTGCGGCGAGAGTTCCTGGCTGTCGAGCCAGCCGTCCGGCAGGATCACGCGCCGCTCGGACCCGGCGCGTCCACGCTGGCCCTCTGCGGCCTCGCCCGGCCACGGCTGGTCGAGGTCCATGGTTGCGATGAGGTCGTCCAGCGCGGCCAGACTGTCGACGAGCGCCAGGCTGCTGCGGATGTGCGAACCGGCCCGGAATCCCTTGAGGTACCAGGCGATGTGCTTGCGGATGTCGCGGCACGCCTTCTGCTCGGACTCGTAGAACTCGACGAGGTACTCGGTGTGCAGGCGCAGCGTCTGCGCGACCTCGCGCATGGTGGGCTCCACCCGGTGCGACGAACCGGAGAATGCGGCGGCGAGATCGGTGAACAGCCACGGCCGGCCCAGGCACCCGCGGCCGACGACGACTCCGTCGCAGCCGGTCTCGGCAACCATCCGGACCGCGTCCTCGGCCGACCAGATGTCGCCGTTGCCGAGGACAGGGACCGAGGTGACCGTCTTCTTGAGTGTTCGGATCGCCGACCAGTCGGCGGTGCCGGAGTAGGCCTGTGCGGCCGTGCGCGCGTGCAGGGCAACCGCGGCGGCACCCTCGCCTTCGGCGATCCGTCCGGCTTCGAGGTAGGTGAGGTGGTCGTCGTCGATGCCCTTGCGCATCTTGACCGTCACCGGAATGTCGGCCTTGGCGGCTTCACGAACGGCGTTGCTGACGATGCCGCGGAACAGTTCGGTCTTCCACGGCAGCGCTGAGCCACCGCCCTTGCGGGTGACCTTGGGCACCGGGCAACCGAAGTTGAGATCGATGTGGTCGCAGCGGTCCTCCTCGACGAGCATCCTTACCGCAGCTGCCGTCGTGGCCGGGTCAACGCTGTACAGCTGGATCGAGCGTGGCGACTCGTCCGGGTCGTGCTCGATCAATCGCATCGTGATCGGGGTTCGCTCGACCAGTGCGCGGGAGGTGATCATCTCGCTGACGTACAGGCTGCTCGCACCACTGGCACCCGCCGCGTCCGAGCCGGCATTGCCGTATTGACGGCACAGGCGACGGAACGCGCGGTTGGTGATGCCGGCCATCGGGGCGAGCACCACCGGCGTCTCGATGCGCTGGTTGCCGATCTGCAGGGCAGGCAGCACGGGAGCGGGAACGGTCGTAGTCATGGCGTCCACCATCGTCTCAGGCCGGTGCAAATCGGCGGGTTCGTCGCACGGACAGGTCGCCGTTAGGCTCGTCGGGTGCAGGATCAGACCCCTTCCGTTTCCGTGTCGCCGTTGCGCGCGAAGATCGAACACCGCAGCAACCCGATGGTCGAGACGCTCAGCCGGACGCCGCGAGCGCTGCCGATCGTGCTGTTCGCCGTTCTGGTCGCCGCGGGCGTGCTGTTGCGGGGAGCGCTCGGCGGGATCCTCCTGGTGGTCGCGGCCGCATTCGTCGGTTGGCTGGCCTATCTCGTCTGGCCGCGGTTGTCGCTGCCCGAACGGGTGATGCGGTGCGCCGTGCTGCTCCTGGTCGCTGCGCTGGCCGTCGTCTGCTTCGCCGCCGAAGGCCTGCTGATTTGACAACGATTCTCAACTGATTGAGAATCGTTCTCATGCTTCGTCTCGCCGTCCCACTCGTCGCCGCCGCTCTCGCCACGTCCCTCGCCGCCTGCGGTTCCGACTCGAGCACTGCGGACGGCGCCGCGAAGAAGGACGGCGCGACACTGAACGTGGTGACGACGTTCTACCCGTTGCAGCATGCGGCCGAACGGGTCGGCGGCTCCACGGTGTCGGTGACCAATCTGACCAAGCCGGGCGCCGACGCGCACGACCTGGAACTGAAGCCGAAGGACGCCGCGTCCATCCAGCAGTCGTCGCTGCTGATCTACCTCAAGGGCTTCCAGCCGTCCGTCGACGCGAGCGCGTCCTCGGCGCCCGAGTCGTTCGACGTGTCGTCGACGGCGAACCTGTCCCTGCACGCGGACGACGTGACGAAGGTCGGCGTCGATGCTCATGACCACGGTGACGAACACGGTGACGAACAGGGTGACGAACAGGGTGATCACGAGGGCCACGACCACGGCATCTACGACCCGCACTTCTGGCTCGACCCGGTGCGGTACGCGTCCGTGGTGGCTGCGATCGGTGAGCGCTTCTCGAAGCAGGACCCGAAGAACGCGTCCCGATACCGTTCGTCCGCAGCGACTTTCGTCAAGGAGCTCACGTCGCTCGACGGGTCGTTCTCCTCGACGCTGGCGACCTGCACCAGTCGCGAGTTGGTGACCGCACACACGGCGTTCGGCTACCTCGCCGATCGTTACAAGCTGCACCAGGTCGGGGTCACGGCGATCTCACCTGAGCAGGAGCCGACCCCCGGACGCCTGAAGGCAGTCGCCGATTACGTCCGCAAGCACAAGGTCACCACGATCTACACCGAGGTGTTGACGTCGCCGGCCGTCGCTGAAACCGTCGCCAAGCAGACCGGGGCGAAGGTCGCACTGCTCGACCCGCTGGAAGGACTCACCGACAAGTCCCCCGCCAAGGACTATGTCTCGGTGATGAAGGCCAACCTTCAGGCGCTGAAGAAGGGACAATCGTGCCGATGAGTCCCTCAGCGCTACGACTGAACGATGCGGCCTTCGGATACGGGGGCCGCGTCGTCGTCGACGGACTGACCTTCGACGTGCCGACCGGACAGGTGATGGCAGTCGTCGGGCCGAACGGATCCGGGAAGTCCACCTTCGTCAAGGGCCTGCTCGGCCTGGCCGACCAACTCGGTGGTGACGCCGCCGTTTTCGGTGATCCGCCGCGCACCCGCGAGGTGCGACGCCGTATCGGTTACGTCCCACAGCGGCACACCCTGTCTGCGTCCGTACGCGCCACGGTCCGCGAGATCGTCGAGACCGGGCGCCTCGCGCACCGGCCCTGGTACCGACCGGCCGGCGCCGACGACCGGGCCGCCGTGGACGCAGCACTCGCTCAGGTCGGGCTGGGCGATCGGGTCGACGCCGAGGTGTCCGACCTGTCCGGCGGACAGCAACGCCGGGTACTCATCGCCCGTGCGCTGGCGGGGCGCCCGGACCTGCTGATCATGGACGAACCCACGGCGGGCGTCGACACCGCCAGCCAGACCGTGCTCGCGGAGGTGCTGCACCGGCTCGCCGACGAGGGCACCACCATGTTGATCGTCACCCATGAACTGGTCGCACTGCGCGGCATCGTCGACCGGATCGTCGAGATCGCCCAAGGCGGACTGGCCTTCGACGGGACTCCCGTGGAGTGGGCGGAGCAGGAGCGCGGACGCATCCTGGCGACCGCGTCCCACGACGGTCACTGCGGCCCCGGCGATCCCGAGCGGTCCACGTACGCAGTCGGCCCGTGGGACGGCATCACTCCCCCGCCCGCAGTGTCACGCCGCGTAGGAGGCCGTCGTGCTTGAGATGTTCGAACTCGACTTCATGCGCCAGGCGTTCATCGCTGCTGTGCTCGTCGGTGCCGCGGCGCCCGCCGTGGGTGTCTTTCTGGTGCAACGACGGCTGTCGTTGATCGGGGACGGACTCGGTCACGTCGCACTGGCCGGCGTCGCGATCGGCGTGCTCACCGGCGCCGCGCCGACCTGGACCGCGCTGGTCGCGGCGATACTTGCTGCCTGCGTGATCGAGGCAATTCGCTTGCGCGGCAACACGAATGCGGACGTCGCTCTCGCCGTGATGTTCTACGGCGGCATCGCGCTCGGTGTCGTGCTGCTGGCAAAGGCGCCGGCCGACCAGGGTGCATCGATGACGACGTACCTGTTCGGTTCGATCCTGACCACGCAGGCGGACGAGCTCTGGCAGTTCGCGGTGTTGGCCGTGATCGCGCTCGGTGCCACGACCGTCCTGCGCAAGCGGTTGTTCGCGGTGGCGAACGACGAGGAGTTCGCCCGGGCGGTCGGCCTGCCGGTCATGCGGACCAACCTGTTGCTGTCGGTGCTCACGTCGGTGACCGTCGTGTTGTCGATGCGCGTGATCGGTCTGTTGCTGATCAGTGCACTGATGATTCTGCCCAACGCCACCGGCCAGTTGCTCGGCCGAAGCTTCCGGGCGTCCACCACCTGGGCTGTCGTCGTCGGGGTGCTGTGCGGCGCTGTAGGAGTCGCGGCGTCGTACCAACTCGACACCCCGTCCGGGGGCACCGTCGTCCTCACCGCCGTCCTGATCTTCATCGTGGTGTCGCTCGTCGCCGCGGCGCGCCGAGCGATCATCCTGCGCCGTGCGCGCGCCGGCACGCACCCACACCGGCACTACGACGGCTGCGGACATGACGCAGTGCTGCACGCCGACCATGTCGATTACCTCCACGACGGGCACCACCACGCTGCGCACGACGACCACTGGGATGAACACGCGCCGACGCGTGAGACGTCCGGCAGAACCACCAACGAGGAGCACGTCTGATGAGCCGCAAACCGACCCGCCAGCAGACCGCCGTCGCCGAGCAACTCGCCTCCCGCGGCGACTTCGTATCGGCGCAGCAGTTGCATGCCGCGCTCACCGCCAGCGGCGCATCGGTCGGTCTCGCGACGGTGTACCGGACACTGCAGACGATGGCCGGCGACGGCACCGTCGACGCGCTGATCACCCCCGAGGGCGAGACCATCTACCGGCGGTGCGAGACCACCGGCCACCACCACCACCTGGTCTGCCGCCAGTGCGGCCGCACCGTCGAGGTGGAGGGCCCCGCCGTCGAGCAGTGGGCCGACCGGGTCAGCTCCGAGAACGGTTTCCGCGACGTCGAGCACACCCTCGAGATCTTCGGGGTCTGCGCCGAGCACTGAGCCTTTCTGTTTACAGCGAGGTCATGCAGGGCGCGCGCTGCCAGCATGTGTGTCATACGGAGCGCGCTACATTCGAAGCGCTCTGCATGACACTCTCGCTTGGACCAGGTCAGTTGGACGCAGCATCGACGGCGCCACCGAAGCGGCGGTCACGGTCGGCGTAAATCTGCACCGCTCGCCAGAGGTCCTGGCGGGTGAAGTCGGGCCACAGCGTGTCGAGGAAGACCATCTCGGCGTACGCCGACTGCCACAGCAGGAAGTTGCTGGTGCGCTGCTCGCCGGACGAGCGGACGAAGAGGTCGACGTCGGGCATGTCGGGCCAGGTGAGGTTGCGGGCGATCATCTTCTCGTCGATGGACGAGGGCTTGATCCGTCCCGCCTTCACCTGCTCGGCGATGCGCTGACAGGCCTGCGCGATCTCCGCGCGTCCGCCGTAGTTGACGCACATCTGCAGCGTCATGCCGGTGTTGTTCGCGGTGAGTTCCTCGGCACGCTTGAGTTCCTTGAGCACCGACAGCCACAATCGCGGACGCTGCCCGGACCACCGGCAGCGCACGTTCCACGAGTGCAGCAGGTCGACCCTGCGGCGGATGACGTCGCGGTTGAAGCCCATCAGGAAACGCACCTCGTCCGGCGATCGCCGCCAGTTCTCGGTGGAGAACATGTACGCCGACAGGTTCGGAATGCCGAGTTCGATACACCCGGCGATCACGTCGATGAGTTGCGCCTCGCCGGCCTCGTGCCCCTTGGTGCGCGGCAGTCCCCGCTGATTGGCCCAGCGCCCGTTGCCGTCCATGACCATTGCGACGTGCTGCGGGACGAGTTCGGCCGGGATCTTCGGCGGGTCGATCCCGTCGAGGTGCAGCGGCGGGACGTCCGGGACGGTCACTGGCGAACTCCTTCGGGTAGCACGGTCGGGGTGCGATCGACCAGCCGCAACGATCTCACGCCGCGCTCGAGGTGCCATTGCACGTACGCCGCGACCAGACCGGTCGCCTCGTTGCGCACCTCGGGTGCGCTGGCGTCGGCGACGTCCCAATCGGCTGCCAGCAGCGCACCGAGCAGCAGGAAGGTGTCCGGACGCGGGGCGCCGGATCCCGGGGTACGGCACGAGGAGCACACCGCTCCCCCACTGGCGAGATTGAACGCACGGTGCGGCCCGGGGTCGCCGCAGCCGGCGCACCGGTCGAAGGTCGGCGCCCAGCCGGCGATCGCAACGGCCCGCAAGAGGTAGCTGTCGAGCACAAGCCCGGACTCGTGGGCCGAACTCGCCAGTGCCGCAAGGCCGCCCGCCAGCAGGTTGAACTGCTGAATCTGCTGCTCACCGTCCTCGCACAACCGCTCGGCCGTCTCCAACATCGCGGCAGCGGCGGTGTATGCACCGTAGTCCTGCGCGATGTGATGGCCGTACGCCGCGACCAGTTCGGCCTGTGTCACGGTGTCCAGATTGCGTCCTTCGTAGCACTGCACCTGGACGATCATCGCCGGCTCGAGCCGCGACCCGAACTTCGACTTCGTGCGGCGAATCCCCTTCGCCACCGCACGCACCTTGCCGCGTCCGCGGGTCAACAGCGTGACGATCCGATCGTGCTCGCCCAGCTTGTGGGTGCGCAGCACGATCGCGACGTCGTTGTAGGTGGGCATGGTGTCGTCCATTGTCCCCCAACCCGAGCAGCCGACACCGCACCGACACCTAGGATCGGGCACATGCACAACACCACGTCGCACGACGTCGTCATCGTCGGTGGAGGGCACAACGGCCTCACTGCCGCGGCCTACCTCGCGAAGGCAGGCAAGTCGGTCCTGCTGCTGGAGCGGCAGTCCGATCTCGGCGGCGCGACTGTCTCGGCGGACGCGTTCGACGGCATGGGTGCTCGGCTGTCGCGGTACTCCTACCTGGTCAGTATGATGCCACGCCGGATCATCGACGATCTCGGCCTGAATCTGCGACTGGCCCGCCGCCGCTACTCCTCCTACACACCCGTACCCGGTGCCGCCCGCGGGCTGCTCGTCGACAACGGCGACGCGGACGCGACCAAGGCATCCTTCGACGCGATCGGCGCCGCCGAGGACTTCGAGCGGTGGAATGAGTTCTACGGCCGCACAACGGAACTCGCCCGGAAGTTGTGGCCGACGATGACCGAACCGCTGATGCGCCGGTCGCAGATGGAACAGCTGGTCGGGGACCCGACGTCGGTGCGGGACTTCATCGATCGTCCGCTCGGCGAGGTCATCGAGAACACTTTCACCGACGACCTGGTACGCGGGGTCGCGCTGACCGACGGTCTGATCTCCACGTACGCGTCCGCGCACCAGGCAGACCTGCGCCACAACATCTGCTTCCTTTACCACGTGGTCGGTGGCGGCACCGGCGACTGGGACGTGCCCATCGGCGGAATGGGCCAGTTGGCAACGCAATTGGCCGAGGTTGCACGCGCCGCAGGCGCGACGTTGACGACGGACGCAACGGTCACGGGCGTCGGGCACGGCGCCGTCAGCTGGACCGACGCCGCCGGGGACGAACACCGTGCCACCGCAGGGACCGTCCTCTGGGCTGCCGCACCCGCCGTCCTCGATGACCTGGTCGGGGCCCGCGGCGACCGGGTCGAGGGTGCGCAGGTGAAGGTGAATCTGCTGCTGTCCCGGCTGCCGCGGCTGAAGGAGACGGACGTTGCACCGCAGGCGGCGTTCGGCGGCACCTTCCACATCAACGAGCTGTATTCACAGCTCGAATCCGCCTACAGCACAGCAGAATCCGGATCGATTCCCGACCCGATACCCGCGGAGATCTACTGTCACTCGATCACCGATCCGAGCATCCTGTCCCCCGAGCTGCAGGCGTCCGGGGCCCAGACACTCACGGTCTTCACGCTCCAGACGCCCGACCGCCTACTGGACGACGCGGACGCCGACGTGCGGGACGACCTGCAGCGTCGGGTGCTCGATTCGCTCAGCTCGGTACTCGCCGAGCCGATCGACGACGTCGTCATGCGCGATCGGGGCGGCAACCTCTGCATCGAGACGAAGACCACGCGCGATCTGCAGGACGTACTCGCGATGCCGGGCGGCAACATCTTCCATGCACCGCTGACCTGGCCATGGGCCGAGGACGACGCCTGCCTCGAGACTGCTGCGCAGCGCTGGGGAGTCGCGACGGCGTACGACGGCATCCTGCTGGCCGGCGCCGGTTCGCAGCGCGGTGGTGGAGTCAGCGGACTCGGCGGCTACGCGGCTGCGATGGCGGTGCTCGGACGCTGATCAACGTTCGTACATATGTTCTAGACATCGGCGGTCCGATCGCCTAGCGTCGGACTATGTCCTACGCACTTCAGGGTTCGCTGCTCGACCAGGAGGAGCAGATCGGGCTGCGCAGCCTGGGTGTCGCCGTCCGACGTACTCCTTTGACTCGCGGAGCATGGGTCGACCTGCGTCCGGGCTGGCTCACCGGGGCCGACGAGTTGTTCAGCAGGCTGATGCCGGGTGGCAGCGGCGGCGTCGACTGGCGCGGCGAACGACGGATGATGTACGACCGCGAGGTGGCCACTCCCCGCCTGTTGCGGTTCTATTCCGAAGCCGAGAACTGGCCGGATCCCGTCCTGCAGCAAGCTCGTTCGGCACTCTCGTCGCACTATGCCGACGAGCTCGGAGAGCCTTTCACCACCGCGGGCATGTGCCTGTACCGCGACGGACGCGACTCGGTGGCGTGGCACGGGGACCGGGAGGGACGCGCATCTACACAGGACACGATGGTTGCGATCGTCTCCGTCGGTTCACCGAGAGCGTTGTTGATGCGACCCGCCGGCGGCGGCGAGTCGGTGCGCTTCGTCCTCGGCCACGGTGATCTCGTCGTGATGGGTGGTTCACATCAGCGCACCTGGGAACACGCCATTCCGAAAACCAGCAAGCCGGTCGGCCCGCGCATCAGCATCCAGTTCCGGCCACACGGAATCCGCTGAGGCTCGCGCCTTTCGCGACCGCAATCCCGTCACGGCCAAGACGACGATGAACAACGCGATCGCCGCCGAGACCCATCCCAGCTGGTTGTAGCCCATCCGATCGACGATGACACCGGTGACCCCCCGCCTGCCGGAGATGTCCTCGGCCAGCAGCGCACCGACCGCCATGCCGGCGGCCATGCCGACACCGCCGAGCACCTGCGCACCCATCAGAGTGCGGACGATGCGCGGTTGGATGTCGGCGTGCGCCGCGGTGGTCGTCATCAAGCGAGCAGCGCGGCGATCACGATCACCAGGATCACCAGCACCGCGAACCCGAGTGCACCGAACATGCAACCCTTGCCCTTCGCCTTCTGCGGCTCGTGGCCGATGCTCCCGGTGGTGAACTGGTGCAACGGTCCACGGTAGAACACCGGAACCTGTTGCCCCGGAACCATGTTCAGCGGCATTTCGGCCTGCCCGTAGCGACGCAGCCATTGGCAGTAGATCGATAGGTGGTGCTGGCCGGGCGGGAGCGGGAAGGTGAAGGACCCGTAACCCGACGGCACCTGCCGCCCGTCGATCAGCACGACCGGCGGCACCATGTTCGAGGTCATCGCGCTGCCCTGAACGGTCAGGTGCAGGTATCCCGGGGGCGGTCCCTGATACGGGCTTTGCTGCGGCGGATGCTGCCCCTGCTGAGGCCCGGGGCCACCCCAGCCGGGCGGAGGCGGACCGGTAGGGCCCGGAGAGTGCCCGGGCGGCTGTCCGCTCACAGCGCGACGTCCAGCGCCTGTCGGGTGACCTGGGCCAGCTGGTTCACCTGCTCGTCGGTCATCACGAACGCCGGCGAGTACTGGACGCCGCCCGCACCGACGGCACGCGTGGCGACACCGAGTTCACGCATCTTGGCCACCACCGGGGCGGCCTTGGCGATGTCGTGCAGTTGAACTGCAGCGACGGCGGCCGTCCCGCAACGCACCTCGGCGACCGCCTCGTGCTGCTCGAGCGGCTTCAAGGCTGCGGCCAGCGAACCCTCGAGGCGAGCGGCCTCGTCCAGCAGGCCCTCGGCCTCGATGAGGTCGAGGTTGGCGTTCGCGACGGCGGCCGCGACTGCGTGCCCGGAGTAGGTGTATCCGTGGCGCAGCCAGCGTCCGGCGCCCTGTTCGAAGAACGGCTCGGCGATCTTCGGTGCGACGAACACGGCACCCATCGGGATGTAACCGGACGTCAGGCCCTTCGCCGTGGTGACGAAGTCGGGTTCGAGGCCGAACTTCGCCGAAGCGAACCACGCGCCGCCGATGCGTCCGAACCCGGTGACGACCTCGTCTGCGACGAACAGGATGTCGTGCTCGGTGCAGATCTTGCGGACCGCCATGAGGTAGTCCTCGGGCGGCGGATACACGCCGCCGGCACCCATCACCGGTTCGGCGAAGAACGCCGCGATGTTCTCGGGGCCGATGCGCTCGATCGTCGCACGCAGGTCCTCGGCGTCATCCCAGGCGACGTGCGCCTGGTCGTCGACAAGGACGCCGTAGCCTTCCGTGTTGCCCTGGATGCCACCCAATGACGTTCCGGCGTAATGCATTCCGTGGTACGCCTTGGAGCGGCCGATGATGTACCGCTTGCTCTCACGGCCCATCTCGAACCAGTAGCGGCGCGCGATCTTGGCCGCGGTCTCCACCGAGTCGGAGCCTCCGGAGGTGAGGAAGATCTTGGATCCGGGCACCGGCGCTATCCCGGCCAGGCGTTCGGCGAGCTCGATCACCGGAGGGTTCGCGTAGTCGCCGAAGGTGCTGTACGCGGCGAGGGTCTCCGCCTGCTTGGCTGCGGCGGCGGCCAACTCCTTGCGTCCGTGTCCCACGTTGGCGAACCACAGGCCCGCCGTCGCGTCGAGATACTCCTTGCCGGTGTCGTCCCAGACGTGCACACCCTCACCACGCGCGATGACGAATTCGCCGTTCTGCTCGACGACTCCCATGTCCGAGAACGGATGCCACAAAGCGCCCACGGCGCACCTCCTGTTGCTGTCTTCCTGGCTTCTGTTTCACCCTAGCCGCGGCCATATCACCCGGCCCGGGCCGTCCCACCAGGCACTACGGTCGACGCATGAGTCTCGACTTCCGCGCCCAACTTGAGCATCAATCGCAGCTGTTCCGCACGGCGATCGAAGCGTCCGAGCCGAGTGCGCGAGTGCCCACCTGCCCGGACTGGAACGCCGATGATCTGTTGGCGCACCTGACCGAGGTGCAGTGGTTCTGGTCGACGGTCCTCGCCACGCCGGTCCGTCACGCGTCGCAACTTGCAGAGATCGAGCGTCCCGAGCGAGCCGACGGCCGGGATGCGTTGTTGTCCGCGTTCGACGACGCCCACGCGAAGCTCTGCGATGCGCTCGGTTCGACGGACGTCGGTGCCGCTCGTTGGATGTGGACGCGTGACCCCGGTCTGCATACCGCCGGTTACATCGCGCGCCGTCAGGCACACGAAGCGCTCATCCACCGCGTTGACGCCGAACTGACCATTGCACAACCGATCTCGCACATCGACCCGGTGCTGGCGGCCGATGGAGTCGACGAGATCCTTCGCGTCATGCTCGGCGGTCACCCCGAGTGGACGACGTTCGCCGCGCAGGACGGCATCGTCCGATTCGAAGCCGTCGACACCGGTGACAACTGGACCGTGCATCTGGGCAGGCTCGCCGGGACGCATCCTGAGTCGGGTGAAACCGTGGACGAGACGAGCATGCTGCCGATCGACTCGGGTGAGCCGATCGCCACCATCAGCGGTCGCGCCTGGGAGCTCGACCTGTGGCTGTGGAACCGCGGCGATTTCGACATGCTGGAGCGCTCCGGCGACACCGTCGCACTCCAGCACGTCGTCGACGCGCTTGCTGAGGGTCTGAACTGAATCAGCCTGCGACAGTGTCGCGTTCGGCGCGGTTGACGGCCGACAGGATCGCGGTCAGCGATGCCTTGACGATCGATCCGTGCACGCCGACGCCCCACAGGACGCGCTCACCGATCGCGACCTCCACGTACGACGCGGCCTTCGCGTCGCCACCGGCCGACATCGCGTGCTCGGCATAGTCGAGCACGCGCAGGTCGATACCGACGGTCGACAACGCGTCCACGAACGCGGCGATCGGTCCGTTGCCCCAACCCTCGATCATGATCTCCTCGCCGCGGTCGAGCAGCTGGGCCTTGATGTGGTCGCGCCCCTCTGAACCCGACTCGATCGTGTGCCCGATCGGACGGAAGCGTCCCCAGCCGTCGGAGCTCGGATCGAGCGAGGGCAGGTACTCGTCGCTGAACAGTTGGTACAGCTGGGCCGGGCTGACCTCGCCGCCCTCACTGTCGGTGCGCTTCTGCACCACGCCGCTGAACTCGATCTGCAGACGCTTGGGCATGTCCAGGCCGTACTCCGACTTCAGGATGTACGCCGAGCCACCCTTGCCGGACTGCGAGTTCACCCGGACGACGGCCTCGTAGCTGCGGCCGATGTCGTGCGGGTCGATCGGCAGGTAGGGCACGCCCCAGACCAGTTCGTCGAGCTGCTTGCCGGACTCGGAGACCTGGCGGTCCATGTCCTCGAAGCCCTTCTTGATCGCGTCCTGGTGGGAGCCGGAGAACGCGGTGTAGACCAGGTCGCCGCCCCACGGGTGACGCTCGGGCACCTTCAACTGATTGCAGTGCTCGACGGTGCGGCGGATCTCGTCCATGTCGGAGAAGTCGATCTCGGGGTCGACGCCCTGGCTGTAGAGGTTCATGCCGAGGGTGACCAGGCAGACGTTGCCGGTGCGTTCGCCGTTGCCGAACAGGCAGCCTTCGATGCGGTCGGCACCGGCGAGGTAGCCCAACTCGGCTGCGGCGACGCCTTCACCACGGTCGTTGTGCGGGTGCAAGGAGACGACGATGGACTCGCGGCGCTCGAGGTGGCGGATCATCCACTCGATCGAGTCGGCGTAGACGTTCGGCGTGGCCATCTCGACGGTGGCCGGCAGGTTGATGATCATCTTGTGGTCCGGCGTCGGGTCGATGACGTCGACGACCTCGTTACAGACCCGGACGGCGAACTCCAGCTCCGTGCCGGTGTACGACTCGGGCGAGTACTCGTAGAAGACCTTCGTCTCCGGGATGGTCTCCTCCAGCTTCTTGCACAGCCGCGCGCCTTGCAGGGCGATGTCGACGATGCCGTCCTGGTCGAGACCGAAGACGACCCGGCGCTGCAGCACCGAGGTGGAGTTGTAGAAGTGCACGATCGCCGTCTTGGCGCCCTTGATGGCGTCGAAGGTGCGCTCGACGAGGTGGTCACGGCACTGGGTCAGCACCTGGATGGTGACGTCGTCGGGGATGTGGCCGCCCTCGATGAGCTCGCGGCAGAAGTCGTAGTCGGTCTGGCTGGCCGACGGGAAGCCGACCTCGATCTCCTTGTAGCCCATGCGAACCAGCAGCTTGAACATGCGCATCTTGCGCTCGGAGTTCATCGGGTCGATGAGTGCCTGGTTGCCGTCACGCAGATCGACGGCGCACCAGCGCGGCGCCTTGGTGATCAGCTTGTCGGGCCAGGTGCGGTCGGGCAGTTCGACCTTTATCTGCTGGTCGAAGGGAACGTACTTCGCGGCGGGCATTCCGGACGGCTGCTGCGGGAAGATCATTTGTCTCTCACTTGGGGTAGGAGCGGGGCTCGGCCCGGGCATCACAACCTCCGCGGCGAGGAAGGCCGATTACGAGGCCTCGCCGCGGCAGCCAAGCAGGAGGCTCATCCGCACGTGAGCAGTTTAGCCCCGGGCATTCGGGCGCGTCCTGCCCGATGGGCCGGGTGTCCGCGATACGGACGGCTGCAGGAAGGACCCGGGTCCCGCAGGGCACGGCAGGCGTTCAGCCGGCCTTCTGTCACCGTCGGCCTCCTCGACCAGTCGAGGCCGCGCGGATCGCGTCTCCCTGGGAATAATTGACCTGCGCAACCGAGTTGTCCAGGCAGGTTTCGGTTGTCGGGACCACACGGCTGAAGGGAACACGCACATGGCACGCATCACCGTCCTCGGAGGGACCGGCTACGGCGGCAGCGCCGTCGTCCGCGAGGCCGCGCGCCGCGGACACCAAGTGCTTTCGCTCAGCCGCACCGCACCCGACTCCCCGACGCCCGGGGTCACCTACGTGACCGGTTCGGTACTGGACGCCGACGTGCTCGAGCGCGCCGTGGTCGGCGCCGACGTCGTGTTCGAGGCCCTCTCCCCTCGCGGCGACATGGCCGGTCAGGTCGAGGGCGTCTTCGACGCACTGGTCACCCTCGCCCGTCAGCACAGCGTCCGGCTCGGCGTCCTTGGTGGCGCCTCGTCCCTGCTCGTCTCTGAAGGAGGGGCGCGGCTCATCGACGTGACACCGATGCCCCCCGAGGCGCGCCCCGAAGTTGAGCTCGGCATCCACAAGCTCGAGACCCTGCAGCAGTCCGCCGACGACCTGGACTGGTTCTACGTCAGCCCGGCCGCCGAGTTCGGTGCGTGGGAGCCCAGCACCGAGACCGGGCAGTACCGGATCGCCGACGACGTCCTCCTGCGCGGCCCAGACGGCACGTCGCAGATCTCGGCCGCCGACCTCGCCCTGGCCGTTCTCGACGAGATCGACAGCCCCGCCCATCAACGGCGCCGCTTCCACGTCGCCCACTGAGTAGCCCATTCACCCGGTATCGACGTCGTCGAACGGCTACCGCCGGCGTCGCTGAACGGTGGAAGCAAGTCGCGACCGGCCGCCTGCATGATCGACTTTGCCGTTTGAATACGAAGTCTTTGCCAGTTCTGGAAACTGTTCCCTGACCCCAAGGGCGCCTGATCGGACGCACGATGAAGGCATGAGCACTTCGCCGGCCCTGTGCACGATCGTCCCGCCGCACATCCTGCGCGCCCTCGCGCAGTCGTCCGACGAACGGGTGGCACGCGCGGCAGAGCGCACATTGCGGATTCGGGTGACCATCACCGGAATGCGGGAGGCGAGGGCCAACCGTCCCCGCCCTGGTCAGCCGCGTGCAGGCGGGTTGATTCCGCCCGACCTGCAGGCGCGGGTGGAGGAGACGTCGATCAGGCGTCCGGTAAGCCTTACGGCTGCTCCGAAGCGTTCGGTGCACGACGCGGAGCAGGGCACGACACTTCCAGGAACACTCGTGCGCGGCGAAGGCGACGGTCCGTCGTCCGACGAGTCGGTCAACGAGGCGTACGACGGACTGGGTGCCACCTGGTCGTTGCTGCACGATGAGTTCAGTCGCGATTCGCTCGACGACGAGGGACTCCCGTTGATCGCGACCGTGCACTACGACCGCAACTTCGACAACGCGTATTGGGACGGCGAGCAGATGGTGTTCGGCGACGGTGACGGGGTCTACTTCAGCTCGTTCACCGACAGCATCGACGTCATCGGTCACGAACTCGCGCACGGCCTCACCCAGTACACCGCCGGCCTGGTCTATGTCGGCCAGTCCGGAGCGCTCAACGAGTCGGTCTCCGACGTCATGGGCTCGATGGTCAAGCAACGTGGGCGCAATCAGACCGCGGCGCAGGCTGATTGGCTGATCGGTGAGGGACTGTTCACCGACAAGGTGCAGGGCATCGCGTTGCGATCGATGAAGGCACCGGGCACCGCGTACGACGACCCTAAGCTGGGCAAGGACCCGCAACCAGCGTCCATGGACGACTACCAGGACCTGCCGCACGACGACTCCGGCGACAACGGCGGCGTGCACATCAACTCCGGCATCCCCAACCACGCGTTCTACCGTGCCGCCGTGGCGCTCGACGGCAACAGCTGGGAGACGGTGGGGCCGGTCTGGTACGACGCGCTCACCGCCGGCAGGTTGCCCAAGGACGCCGACTTCGTGGCATTCGCCCAGGCGACAGTCAAGGCGGCATCGGCCAGGTACGGCGACGGGTCCGCGCAGGAACAGGCCGTCGATCAGGCCTGGCGAGACGTGAAGGTGTTCTGAGCGCTGCGGCGGCTCAGCGCTTGATGTCCGGCAGGCGCCGGATCGCGAAGTAGCGGTCGTTGATCTCCTCGATGCCGAACTTCCCGATCGGGATTTCGTCCAGCACCATGTCCTCGTCCAGTCCCCAGGCCGCGAGCTTGGTGGTTTCCTCCCGCACCTTCTGACCGTCACGCAGGACGACGAAGGTGTTGGTGATCTCCATCCGGTTGTCGCGTCCGGGTTGCGCCTCGAACCAGCGCTGGTACTCGTTGCGGCCCATCATCGCGGTGCTGAGGAGTTTGCGCTCGACCGACTGCTCCGGCACACCGCCGTACGACCGGCTCATCAGGATGGGTGCGCCGGGCACGAGCACATCGGCCATGCGCTGCCAGAAGCGGTCGCGGGCGCGCCCACCAAGGAAGTAGATCACGTTGAACAACAACGCTCCACCACATTGCTCGGGCAACCAGGTGGAACCGATCGTCTCGTGCAGAACCGTTGTGCGCGAACGAATTTCGGAACGTTCTGCAATGCGGGACATCAGGATCGCTCGCATCATCGGGTCGGGTTCCACCGACAGGATCTCGGCATCCGGGTACTGCTCACCGAGGGTCAGGGTGGTCAGGCCGCTTCCCGAACCGATGTCGATCATCGGGAACTGCGGCATGAACGCCGCCTTCTCCCAGGGGATGTCGCGGACGTAGTCCTTGTCGTCGATCGGCAACCGCAGGGTGTCGCCGAACTCGGCCCACGCGAGGTTCTCGTCGGTCATGGCGTACTCAGAATCCCAACTTCGACAACTGGTTCGGGTCGGTCTGCCAGTCCTTGGCGACCTTCACGTGCAGGTCGAGGAACACCCGCTGGCCGAGCAGCTTCTCGATGGCCTCGCGAGAATTGGTGCCCACCTCACGCAGGCGCGAGCCACCACGTCCGATGATGATCGCCTTCTGCGAGGGACGTTCGACGAAGACGTTGACGCGGATGTCCATCAGCGGCTTGCCTTCCGGACGGTCCTCGCGTGGAGTCATCTCCTCGACGACGACGGCCAGGCTGTGCGGCAACTCCTCCCGCACACCTTCGAGGGCGGCTTCACGCACGAGCTCGGCGATCATCACCATCTCGGGCTCGTCGGTCAGCACGTCGTCCGGGTACAGCTTCGGCGAGTTCGGCAGGTAGGACGTCAGCAGTTCCGCGACCGTGTCGACCTGGGTGCCGTCGACCGCGGAACAGGGCACGATCTCGTCCCAGTCGCCGAGTTTGTCCATCGCGAGCAGGTGCTCGGTGATCCGGTCGCGCGGTACCTTGTCGATCTTCGTGGCGATCGCGATCACCGGCTTGCGGCGTCCACGGCGCAACTCGGCAAGTTCGTTGGCGATGAACTGGTCACCCGGGCCGATCTTCTGGTCGGCCGGCAGGCAGAAGCCGATGACGTCGACGTCCATCAGCGTCTCACGGACGACGTCGTTGAGCCGCTGACCCAGCAGCGTGCGCGGCTTGTGCAGACCGGGGGTGTCGACCAGCACCAATTGCGAGTCATCGGTGTTGTGGATACCGCGGATCGTGTGCCGCGTGGTCTGCGGCTTGCTCGAGGTGATCGCGACCTTCTGGCCGACCAGGGCGTTCGTCAACGTCGACTTGCCTGCGTTCGGTCGACCGACCAAGCAGGCGAACCCTGCCTTGAACTCACTCATTCCGAACTCATTTCCAACCGATTGCGTGCTGCTCGCGTCCGTCCGGGGCGCAGTCGAAGTATGTCCGACGCTGCCGCGTCAGTCTCCCGACGGTGGGGTGATGCTCGTCGCGGCCGGCCTGCGGGCCAGGAAGGTCAGCAGCAACGTGCGCTGCAGGTCGAACATCTCCTTGCGCTCGTCCGGCTCGGCGTGGTCGAACCCGAGCAGGTGCAGGATGCCGTGCACGGTCAGCAGCAGCATCTCCTCGGCAGGTGTATGACCGGCCTCCTCGGCCTGCTTCGCCGCAACCGTGGGGCACAGCACGAGGTCGCCGAGGATGCCTTCCTCGGGATCGACCCCGTCCCGGCCGGGACGCAGCTCGTCCATGGGGAAACTCATCACGTCCGTCGGACCGGGCAGGTCCATCCACTTCACGTGCAGCACCTCCATCGCGTCCTCGTCGATGACGGTGATGGCCAGTTCGGCCTCGGGGTGCACGCGCATCTCCTGCAGCACCCACCCCGCGCACTCGCGCAGTTCCTCGAGGTCGACCTCGACGTCGGTCTCGTTGGCGACGTCGATGCTCACGCCTTCTTCCCCGCTGCTCCAGCACGACGCGGACCCTGCCCGTCACGCTTGTCAGGGGTGCGGCGGTGGGCATCGAAGCGGTCGTACGCCTCGACGATCTCGCTCACAAGGCGGTGACGGACGACGTCCTGCGCGGTGAGGTGGGCGAAGTGGACGTCGTCGACCCCCTTGAGGATGTCCTGGACGACCCGCAGCCCGGAGGTGGTGCCGCCGGGCAGGTCGACCTGGGTGACGTCACCGGTGACGACCATCTTGGAGCCGAAACCGAGGCGGGTGAGGAACATCTTCATCTGCTCGGCGGAGGTGTTCTGGGCCTCGTCCAGGATGATGAACGCTCCGTTGAGCGTGCGGCCACGCATGTAGGCCAGCGGTGCGACCTCCACCGTGCCGGACGCCATGAGCCGCGGTATCGAGTCGGGGTCGACCATGTCGTGCAGTGCGTCGTACAGCGGACGCAGATAGGGGTCGATCTTCTCGTTGAGCGACCCGGGCAGGAAGCCAAGACGCTCGCCGGCCTCGACCGCCGGACGGGTCAGGATGATCCGGTCGACCTCCTTGGCCTGCAGGGCGGCCACCGCTTTCGCCATCGCGAGGTAGGTCTTACCGGTGCCGGCCGGGCCGATGCCGAACACGATCGTGTTCTCGTCGATCGCGTCGACGTACTCCTTCTGCCCCAGCGTCTTCGGGCGGACGGTGCGGCCGCGACTGCTGACGATGTTCATCGTGAGCACGTCGGCCGGGCGCTCGCGGGTCTTGCGGCGCAGCATGCCGATCGAGCGTTCCACGGCGTCACGATTGAGCGGGTGACCGGCGTCGACGATCGCGATGAGTTCGTCGAGCAGATCCTCGACCAGAGCCATGTCGCCGGGATCGCCCTGCAGCTGGATTCCATTGCCGCGGACCGCGATCACCAGCTTCGGGAACGCGCGCTCGATGGTGGTGAGCAACTCGTCGTTCGGCCCGAGCAACTGCACCATCGGCACATCCGGTGGTACTTCGACGGCGTGGGTCGCCTGGACGGTGTGCGGGGTGCTGTTGGTCGAATCTGTCATCGTGCGTCCCAGTCTACGTGCGGGTCCGATGGGTCTCATCCGAAATTCACGCCGGCTTCGAGTGGGTCAGTGGTGCGCCCAGCGGGTGCCCGACATGACGACCGCGAGAGCTGCCGGCCCGGCGCTCGACGAGCGCAGTACATGCGGTCCGAGACGGACGATCCGTGCCCCGGCGTCCTCGAGCACCGACAGTTCGGCGGGGCTGATGCCGCCCTCGGGTCCGACCACGATCGCGAGTTCTTCCACTCCGGCGAGGTCGACATCGGCCAAGGCAGTCGTTGCGTCCTCGTGCAGGACGAACACGGTGCGGCCGTTCGCCAGGCCGGCGAGCCCCCTGCGATCGAGCAACGGACCGACGACCGGGACGGTGGCCCGGCGGGACTGCTTGGCCGCCGCACGAACGACCAGCTCCCACTTGCGCGCAGCCTTCGCGCCGCGCTCGCCCTTCCACTGCACGATGCTGCGCTCGGCCTGCCATGGCACGACCTCGTCGACACCCAATTCCGTTGCGGCTTCGATGGCTTGGTCGTCGCGATCGCCCTTGGCGAGCGCCTGGACGAGGATCACACGCGGGAGTTGCGGAGTCTGTTGCTCGGTGCTGACGACAACCAGATCGAGCCGGTCCTTGTACGCCGCCGCCACCGTGCACTGAGCGACCGTCCCGGAACCGTCGGCGACCAAGACGGTTTCCCCCGGCTCGATCCGCTTCACGGTGGCCGCGTGTCGCCCCTCCGGGCCGTCGAGCACCAGCGGGGCACCGTCAGTGACACCGTCCAGGCGTCCGGCGTCGATCAGGAAGAGCGCAGCGGTCACTTGAACGCGTCGCGCAGCTTGCCGAACAGTCCCTTGTCGGCTCGCTGGAAGTTGCCCTCCGGACGCTCTTCGCCGCGGGCCGTGGCGAGCTGACGCAGCAGATCGCGCTGCTCGTCGGACAGGTTCATCGGGGTGCGGACGTTGGTGTGCACCAGCAGGTCGCCGCGCATGTTCGTGCGCAGGTGCGTGACGCCGAGGCCCTTGAGCGTGATGACATCGCCCGGCTGGGTGCCGGCCTTGATCTCCACGTCGCGCGGGCCGTCGAGGGTCTGTAGGGGCAGGTTGGCACCGAGGGCGGCCGCGGTCATCGGGAGTTCGACCGAGCAGTGCAGATCGTCGCCCCGACGTTGGAAGGTCTCGTGCTTGCGGACCCGCACCTCGACGTAGAGATCGCCGTTCGGGCCACCACCGGGGCCCACCTCGCCCTCGCCGCTCAGTTGGATGCGGGTGCCGGTGTCGACCCCCGCGGGCACCTTGATCTTCAGCGTGCGGCGGTCACGACGGCGTCCCTCGCCGGAGCAGTCCGGGCACGGCGACTCGACGACCTCGCCGTAACCGTGACAGGCACCGCACGGACGGGTGGTCATGATCTGGCCGAGGAAGGAACGCTGCACCTGCTGCACCTGACCGGCGCCCTGGCAGACGTCGCAGGTGCGGCGTCCGGTGCCCGGGCGGGAGCCTTCACCGTCGCACGTGTCACACAGGATCGCCGTGTCGAAGACGAGGTCCTCGGCGCCACCGAAAACGGCGGTCGACAGATCGATCTGCAACGGGACGAGGGCGTCCTGTCCGTGCTGGACGCGAGACCTCGGGCCACCCTGCGTACCGGCCGCGCCGGCACCGAAGAAGGCGTCCATGACGTCGGTGAAGCTGAAGTTGCCGCCGAACCCTGCGTGCTGACCGCCGAACGGGTCGGCGCCCATGTCGTACTGCTGACGCTTGTTCGGGTCGGACAGCACCTCGTAGGCCTGCGAGATCTTCTTGAACTCGGCCTCGGCCTCCGGCCCCGGGTTGACGTCGGGGTGCAACTTGCGGGCCTGCTTGCGGTAGGCGCGCTTGATGTCCTCCGCCGAGGAGTCGCGGGACACGCCGAGATCGGCGTAGTAGTCGTTCAACGAAGTTCCTTACTGCTCGAGAATTTCCGAGACGTAACGGGCGACCGCGCGAACCGCGGCTATGGTGGTGAGGTAGTCCATGCGGGTCGGACCCAGCACACCGATACCACCGGCGGTGTACGGAGCGCTGACGATCGATGCCGTCCGGAATCCGTCGATGGCGTTCTCGCCGCCGATCCGGACGTAGACGTCGTCGCCTTCCATCTGCTGCAGCAAACGCAACAGAACGACGTGTTCTTCCAAGGCGTCCAGCACCGGTCCGATGGTCTCTGGGAAGTCCTGCCCGGAGCGCACCAGGTGGGAGGTGCCGGCCATGACGACGCGCTCCTCACGCTCCTCGGCCAGGAAGTCGCGGATCACGCCGACGGACGTGGGAGTGGAGTCGTCGGGGTGCGAGTCAGGCTTCGCGCCGGCGCGGCGCTGCTCGGCCCAGGCGTCCAGCCGGTCGGCGGCGTGAGCGCGGGTGCGCCCTTCGGCGGCCTGGTTGACGACGTCGCGCAGGCTGAGGAGTTGGTCGGCGGTGTGGGCGATGGTCAGCACCCGCTGCTCCACCCGTCCGGTCGACATGATCAGCACGACCATGACCTTGGTGTCGGCGAGGCTGACGAGCTCGATGTGACGGACGGTGGCGGTGCCGATCGACGGGTACTGCATGACCGCGACCTGGTGGGTGAGCGACGAGAGCAGCCGGACGGTGCGGTCGACGATGTCGTCGAGGTCGACCGCCTGCTGCAGGAAGGTCTCGATGGCGACACGCTCGGAGCGTGACAGCGGCTTCATGTGGCCGAGTTGGTCGACGAACCGGCGGTATCCGGCGTCGGTTGGGACACGTCCGGCGGAGGTGTGTGGGGCACTGATCAGCCCCTCCTCCTCCAGGGCGGCCATGTCGTTGCGGATCGTTGCGGCGCTGACGCCGAGTTGGTGACGATCCAGCAAGGCCTTGGACCCGACGGGCTCGGAGGTGGCGACGTAGTCCTGCACGATCGCGCGCAGCACGTCGAGACGGCGTTGTTCGCTCATCGGTCCTCCTCACTGTTCGGGCTCGCTCGCGACTTTGGCACTCCGAGGGCACGAGTGCCAATTCTACGACCCGGCGCGAACCGCGCGTGTCACCCACGACGTGACCTGCGCCGCCGTCTACCGTGACGGCCGTGACAGACCGATACGGCTCCGATGTGCTCTCCTCCGACTGGCGCGCGCCCAAGCGTGGACGATCCCAGGAGGTCGCCGCGGAGCCCGACACGGTCGTCGAGGAGGTCGACACCGGGTTCGTCGGCGCCGTCGTCCGGGTGGAGAAGGTCGGCGGGATGCACGTGGTGCACCTGGAGGACCGACGCGGCAAGGTGCGCGCGTTCCCGCTCGGCCCGGGCTTCCTCATCGACGGACGCCCGGTGATCCTGACTCCCCCACGCCCGGCGGACGCGGCCGCGCTGGCGGCCGCACGCGCCACCACCACGCGTACGGCGAGTGGGTCGGTCGCCGTGGCCGACCAGCGGGCGAAGGTCGCGCTCGGCTCCCGGATCTTCGTCGAGGGCCGACATGACGCCGAGCTGGTCGAGAAGGTGTGGGGCCACGACCTGCGGGTCGAGGGCGTGGTCGTCGAGATGCTGGACGGCGTGGACGACCTGTCGGCCGTGATCCGCGATTTCGCCCCCGGGCCGGGGCGGCGCATGGGCATCCTCGTCGACCACCTGGTGCGGGGCACCAAGGAGCAGCGCATCGTCGACGCCGCGCGGGCGCTGCCTCAGTCGCGCGACCATGTGCTGATCCTCGGCCACCCGTACGTCGACGTGTGGCAGAGCGTGCGTCCGCAAAAGCTGGGTTGGACCAAGTGGCCGGTGATACCGCGCGGCACCTCGTGGAAGCACGGCATCCTTGCCGAGCTCGGCTGGCCGCACGCCTCTCAGGCTGACGTCGCGCGCGGGTGGAAGCGCATTCTCGGCACGGTCGACAACTACGCCGATCTGCAGCCGGAGCTGCTCGGCCGCGTCGAGGAGCTCATCGACTTCGTCACCGCTCCGGTCTGATCCGATTCACCTTGTAGGTTCTGCGTCATGACCTCTCGCCCGGCCGCGTCGCTGCATGCCGACCTGGTGGCGGTCGTCGTCTCGGTCGGCACCTGCGCGGGCGCGCCCGATCAGGGACCGATGGTGCTCGCCGCCGGCGATCCACTGCACCTTCCGGCGGGCCCGTTGCGCACCGACCACCACTCGCTGCAGAACGGCGCGCGAGCGTTCGTTGCGGAACAGACGGGGCACTCCCTGGGCTTCGTGGAGCAGCTCTATACGTTTGCCGACCTGGGCCGCGACGGTTCCGCCGGTCGGGCGGTGTCGATCTCCTACCTGGGGCTCACGCGGGCGGCCGCCGACGACGGCTGGCGCGATGTCTACGACCTGCTGCCGTGGGAAGATCGCCGTTCAGAGCGATCAATCGCGTTGTGCGACAAGCTGATCAGCGAGCTGCGCAGGTGGTCGACCGATGCGTCCGAACGCATCGCGCACATCTTCGGTGATGGTGAACTGCCATGGCGTCCCGAGCTGGCGCTGCAACGTTACGAGTTGCTCTGGGAGGCCGGACTGGTTGCGGATTCGCCCAACGCCGCTGACGGCGTCGACGGCCTCACCGGCCCCGCGATGCACTCCGACCACCGCCGCATCCTCGCGACGGGTCTGTCCAGGCTGCGCTCGACGATCCAGTACCGCCCACTCGTGTTCGAGCTCATGCCCCCGACGTTCACCCTGGGCGAGCTGCAGGCGGTGGTCGAGGCATTGGTCGGCGCCGGCCTGCACAAACAGAACTTCCGCCGCTCGGTCGAACAGCAGGCGCTGGTGGAGCCGACCGACGACACCTCTCGCGCCACCGGCGGACGACCGGCGCGGCTCTACCGCTTCCGTCGCGAGGCCATTGCGGCCCGTGGCCAGGTGGGCACCAAGGTGCCGATCCCCCGATCGCGCTGACCCGCGTCCGCCGCTGCGGGTACGGCCCACCCTCCGCAACCACTGCGCCTCTCACTGCAAACACAGCGCGTGCTCGCACGCGCAGTATTTGCAGTGAGCGATGTTATGCTCACTCCAAGCATTTACTCAATGTGAGCAAATAGGATGGAGCCGACGATGTCGACAGCCACGTACGAGAAGGTCCGCCACCTCATCCCCGAGGTCGAGTGGGCGGTTTTCGAGCCGGAGATCGAGGCGATCGAAGCGCTGAAGCGCGAGCACGACGCCGTGATTCTGGCGCACAACTACATGACGCCAGAGGTCTTCCACGGCGTGGCAGATATCGTCGGCGACTCCCTCGCCCTCGCCCGCGAGGCGCAGCACGTCACGGCCGGCACGATCGTGCTCGCCGGGGTGCACTTCATGGCCGAGACGGCAAAGCTGCTCAACCCGGCCAAGCGGGTGCTGCTGCCTGACCTGCGTTCGGGTTGCTCGCTGGCCGAGAGCATCACGCCGGACGACATCGCCGAGCTTCGCCGGCAACACCCGGGTGTGCCGGTGGTCACCTACGTCAACACCAGCGCAGCGGTGAAGGCCGCCAGCGACATCTGCTGCACCTCCGGCAACGCCGTCGAGATCATCGAGTCGCTGGGGGTCGACCGGGTCATCATGATCCCCGACCAGTACCTCGCCCGGAACATCGCTGCCCGCACCGGCGTCGAGGTGATCACCCACCCGGGTGCGTGCGAGGTGCACGAGCGCTTCACGCCCGCCGACATCGACGACATCCGCTCGGGCAACCCCGGCGTGACGGTCATCGCCCACCCCGAGTGCCCGCCGAATGTGGTTGCCGCATCGGACTTCTCGGGTTCGACCGCCCAGATGATCGACTTCGTCGGCCAGGTGTCCCGGGCGGGCGTGCCCGACGCCGGCGGACGCCGCAAGGTCGCCCTCATCACCGAATGCTCGATGAGCGACAACGTGGCCGCCGAGCACCCCGACGTCGACTTCGTGCGCCCGTGCAACCTGTGCCCGCACATGAAGCGCAACACGCTCACCGCGATCCGCCGCAGCCTCGAACTCGGTCAGCACGAGATCACCCTCGATCCCACCCTCGAAGCCCCCGCGCGCCGCGCTATCGAGCGCATGCTCGCGGTGAAGTAGGAGCACGCGATGCACGAATCCCTGCACGAGACCGCCAAAAAGCCGGTGATCGTCGGTTCGGGTCTCGCCGGCCTCAGCGCCGCGTGGGCACTGGCTCCGGCCGAGTGCATTCTGGTGACTCCGGGAATGCTCACCGACAACGCGGCGAGCATGTGGGCACAGGGCGGCATCGCCGCGGCTCTCGCCGACGACGATTCCCCCACGCTGCACGCCGCCGACACGGTGCGTGCCGGGGCGTTCGTCGGCGACACCCGCACCATTCGCCGCATCACCGACGCGGCGACCGATGTCGTCGGTTTGCTCGCCGAGCTCGGCGTGCCGTTCGACCACACAGCCGACGGACGGCTCGACCTCGCGCTCGAGGGCGGCCACAGCCGCAGCCGCGTCGCGCACGCCGGCGACTCCTCCGGTGCCGCAATCACCCGGACGATGGCCGCCGCCGTCCGGGGTCTGCCGTCGGTGCAGGCGTTGGAGCAACACACCGCCCGCCGCCTGCTGACCGATTCGGACGGCGCGATCTGCGGTGTCGAGGTGCTCGACGCCTCGGGCGCGGTGCTCGTGCTCGAGACCGACGCCGTCGTGCTGGCGACCGGCGGGATGGGTGCGCTGTGGCCGTGCACCACGAACCCGGCGACCGCGCTGGGGCAGGGTGTCGCGATGGCTGCGCGCGTGGGTGCCCGCACCGACGATCTGCACCTCGTGCAGTTCCACCCCACCGCTCTCGACGTGCCGGCCTTCCCCAACCCACTGCTGACCGAAGCGCTGCGTGGCGCCGGCGCGATCCTGACCGCCGACGGCGAGCGATTCGTGCACGAACTCCAACCGCGCGACGTGGTTGCTGCCGCCGTGTGGGAACAGCTGCGGGCTGGGCGTCAGGTTCGTCTCGATTGCCGCGATATCCCTTCTGTTGTAACGCGTTTCGCTGCGGTTGCCGAGCTGTGCGGGGCGCACGGATTCGACCTCGCCGGCGACCTGCTGCCGGTGCGGCCGGCCCTGCACTACGCCATGGGTGGCGTCACAGTCGACGCCCAGGCGCGCACCTCGGTGCCCGGCCTGTGGGCCGTCGGCGAGGTGTCGCGCACCGGCCTGCACGGCGCCAACCGACTGGCGTCCAACTCGTTGCTCGAGGCGGTCGTGACCGGCCGGGCCGCGGCCGACTCGATTCGCGGCGCCGATACTCGCTGGACCCCACGGGTGCTTCCCGTCGACCCGGGCACCGTCGTGTCCGCGTCCGCCGGACCTGCTGTCGACCTCGCTGAGGTGCGCGCCGTGCTCGGCGACAGCTGCGGAGTGTTGCGCGAGGGTGACACGCTCGAGCGCGCCGTCGACCGGCTCGCCGAACTACGCCACGACGATGCCGGCTACGTCGCCTGGCTCGTCGCCCGCTCGGCGCTGTTGCACCCGCACACCGTCGGCGCGCACCGCCGCGTCGACTCCATCGAAACCGTTGCTGCACAGGAGGTTCCGGCATGATCGACAGCCATATCAGCCTTGAGGTCGACCGCATCGTCCGCACGGCCCTGGCCGAAGACCTCGGTCAGGCCGGCGATCTCACCACTGCCGCCACGGTTTCCCCGGATGCTCAGGGCACTGCGCACCTGGTCGCGCGCGAGCCGGGCGTTCTCTCCGGCATCGTCGCGGCCCAGCACGCCTTCGACCTCGTCGACCCGACTCTCGACGTGGAATGGTTCGTGGCCGACGGTGTGGCCCTCGCGCCCGGCACGCGCATCGCAACCGTGACGGGTCGCGCGGCGTCGATCCTCACCGCCGAACGCACCGCGTTGAATCTGCTCGGTCACCTCAGCGGCATCGCCACCCGGACCGCCGGGTTCGCGCGGCTTGTCGACGGCACCTCGGCCCGCATCGCCGACACCCGCAAGACGACGCCGGGGCTGCGCGCGTTGGAGAAGCGAGCCGTCGCCGACGGCGGCGGAATCAACCACCGTTTCGGGCTGCACGACGCAATCCTGGTGAAGGACAACCACATCGGGCTCGGCGGCGGTCTCGACAAGGTGCTCGCCAGGCTAGCCGAACGCTCGGGTCACCTGGTGCGGGTCGAGGTGGAGGTCGACACTCTCGACCAGTTGCGCGAACTGCTCGCCTTCGATGCCGACCGGCTCGGACGCCGCCTCCCGCCGGTGGTGCACGGTGTGCTGCTCGACAACATGACGCCCGACCTCATCCGCGAGGCCGTCGGCCTGATCGACGACCACCCTGCATCGCTGGTCATCGAGGTCTCCGGCGGCGTCGACGAGACGACCGTGCGCGGGTTGGCCGAGGCAGGTGCGCAGATCCTCTCGATCGGTGCCCTGACCCACAGCGTCCGGACGCTCGACATCGGCCTCGACCTGTAAGCAGACCGGCTGGGTGGCGCCGGTTGTTGCCGAGTCGCCGCGCGCTCAGACCGGCCCCAACGCGACCGGGGCGCCGTCCGGCAGCTCGACCGTGACCGGGTCACCCGCTCGCACCGTCCCACTGCGCTCTACGACCGACATCACCCCGGCTCGGCGAATGACCTGCACCGTCCGCACCTCGGGTGAGGCCGTCGACGGGGCGGGTTCGTCGGTCGGGGTCCCGTCGGCCCTGGAGAGCACCACTTTGAGCAGACCCGGCTTGAAGTCGTTGATCTGCGCGCACGGGTTGCGCAGGCCGGTGAGCCGCACGACGGCCTCGTCGCCGAGGTGCAGGCGGGTGTCGACCGGGAGCGCATGCAGGTCGACACCGCTGGTCAGCACGTTTTCGCCGAGGTCACCCGCGGCCAGGGTGTAACCCATGCGCTCGGCGGTCTCGAACACCTCGCTGGGCACGAGATGCACCTGCCGCAGGTTGGGTTGGTTCGGGTCGCGACGCACCCGGGACCGATGTTGCACAAGGGTTCCCGCGTGCGCGTCGCCACGCACTCCGAGCCCGGCGACCAACTCGATCTCCTCGACCGGCGTCTTCGAGAAGCGGTGGACGTCGTCGCGGCTGACGGCCACCACACAGGGTTCGGTCATGGGTCGATCCTCGCACAAACCGGTTATGGGTCAGAAGTCGAGCAGCCGGCGGACGACGGTATCGGCCAGCAGCCGTCCACGCAGGGTGAGCACGAGTCGCCGATCGCGCAGGGCCGTCGGTCCGTCGACGAGACCGTCGCCGATCAGCCCGGCGACGGCGGTGCGCCCGGCGGGTTCGAGGTCGTCGAGGGCGAGGCCGGCGTCTCGACGGATGCCGAGGAGCACGCGCTCCTCGTACCGCTGTGTGTCCGTGAGCAGTTCGCGTCCGCCGCCTGGTGAGTTGCCCTCGGCCAGCACCGAGGCGTACGCCGCAGGGTGCTTGCGATTCCACCAGCGCACCCCACCCACATGACTGTGCGCGCCGGGCCCGATCCCCCACCAGTTGGCGTCCGACCAATACAGCTCGTTGTGCCGACAACGCAGCGCCGGGTCGGTTGCCCAGTTCGACACCTCGTACCAGGAGTAACCGGCCACGGCGAGCATGGAGTCGGCAAGCTCGTACTTGTCGGCTTCGTCGTCGTCATCGGGCATCGTCACCTGGCCGCGACGCACCTGAGCTGCGAGCTTCGTGCCCTGTTCGACTACGAGCGCGTAGGCACTGATATGCCCGGTTTTCAAGGCAATTGCCGCGTCCAGCGAGGTGCGCCAGTCGGCGAGCGACTCCCCCGGTGTGCCGTAGATGAGGTCGACACTGGTCGCCAGCCCGGCCGCCTTCGCCGCCTCGACGCTGCGCCCGACATTGGCGGGGTCGTGGGTGCGCTCGAGCGTGTGCAGCACGTGTGGCACCGCCGATTGCATCCCGAACGACACCCGGCTGAAACCGCCGTCCGCCAGCACCTCCAGCGATTCGGGAGTCACCGAGTCGGGGTTGGCTTCGGTCGTGATCTCGGCACCATCGGCAAAGCCGAACCGGTCGCGCAGCGCGCCGATCATCCGCACCAGGTCGTGCGCCGCGAGCATCGTGGGCGTGCCGCCGCCGACGAACACCGTCGAGATCGGCGGCGCCTGGTCACCCAGCACCCGTGCGGCGAGGTCGATCTCCCGAATCGCGGTGTCCGCGTACGAACCCACGCTCGCGCCAGGGCCGAGCTCGGTCAGGGTGTAGGTGTTGAAGTCGCAGTAGCCGCACCGCACCCGACAGAACGGCACGTGCAGGTAGACCCCGAAAGGCTTGTGCGGCAACGCCTCCAGCGCCGTCGCCGGCAGGTGTCCGTCGGTCGGGACAGGTTCACCATCGGGCAGCGCGCTGGGCATTGGTCCATTCTCGCCGACGTCGACCCGCACGCCGAATCGCTGCACCAACCGCCACAGGCGCTGCACCTGCGTCCAGTCACTGCTGGTGCACCACCAGTGGCTGGCGAGTAGCGCAGCGTTTGCGGGCGGGGGTCAGAGGGTGCCGGTCAGGGCCTGCATGGCCAGGCTGGTCGAGGCGACCAGCACCGACAGGATCGCGCCCAACAACAACGGCCGCAGGCCGGTGCGGCGCAGCTGCGCCGGGCGCATGGACAGCCCGATCGCGGTGAGCGCCAGGGTGATTCCGAAGGTGCCGATCCTCGACAGGCCACGGTGCCAGCCGGTCGGGATGACTCCGATCGAGTTGACCGCCGCCGCCACCACGAACCCGACGAGGAACCACGGCACCACCTGACGCAATGGAATGCGCACCGTCGACGGACCGCCGGGCGACGACGACGCGGCGCGACGCGCTGTCAGGTAAGCCAGCACGATCGTGATCGGGATGATCATCAACGACCGGGTGAGCTTGACGACGATCGCGTGATCGCCGGCCCCGTCACCGAAGCCGTACGCCGCGGCCACCACCGACGACGTGTCGTTGATCGCCGTGCCCGCCCACAGGCCGAAGCTCTCACCGGTCATGCCGAGCAGGTGACCGATCGCCGGGAAGGTCAGCACGCCGATCACGTTGAAGACGAAGATCGTGCCGAGGGCGTACGCCGCATCGGCCTTCTTGGGGCGCATCACCGCGGTGCTGGCCGCGATCGCCGACGCACCACAGATGCCGGTGCCGACTCCGATGAGCGTTCGCACATCGCGCCCGACACGCAACCAGCGCCCGATGAGGGCGGCGCCCCCGAGCGCGACCGACAGGCTGGCGAGCATCACCGGCAGCGAGGACGACCCGACCTGCGCCACCTGGCGCAGCGACAACCCAGTGCCGAGCACCACCACGGACGCCTGCAGCACCTGCTTGGAGCAGACCTCATATCCGCCATCCAGGTGGTGCGACCGCAGCCGCGGCACAGCGACACCCGCGGCAAGGCCAAGGACGATGCCACACACCGGACCGCCGAGCACGGGCACAAACTGGCCGAAAACCGTTGCCACACAGCCGATGAGCAGCACAACCGCCAACCCGGCGACAAGGCCGCGGCGAGAGGTGCGGATGGGCGCAGCGTGCAACACGCTTCAACCATCCGCCCTGCGAACACTTCTCGGTAGACGGCGATTGAGCAGTACCGCATATCCTTCGCATATGACCGCGCGCCCCGACCCACTCGCACTTGAACTGCTCGTCGCGGTGGCCGCAACCGGCAGCGTCGGCGCCGCCGCACGAACTGTCGGCATGGCTCAACCCAATGCCACCCGCTCGCTCGCCCGGCTCGAACGCCAACTCGGCCTGGACCTGGTGGTGCGCTCTACCCGAGGATCGACCCTGACCGATGCCGGCGCCGTGCTCGTCGACCAGGCTCGCCAGGCGCTGGCCGCTATGGACGCGGTCACCGATTCGGCCGCGACCCTGCGTGGCGACTCCACGCGTCCGCTGCCGGTCGCGGCCAGTCAGACTATCGCCGAACACCTACTACCCCGATGGCTTTCGACGCTGCGCAGCCAGCAACCGAACGGCGCCGTGGCCGTGCACGTGCACAACTCCCACGATGTCGTCGATGATGTGCGATCCGGTCGCACCGCCCTGGGATTCGTCGAAGAGCCCACGGTGCCCGGCGACCTGCACAGCACTGTTGTCGCGCACGACGAGATGGTGCTCGTGGTCGCCCCGCATCACGTCTGGGCCGGCCGGTCGCGCGCGGTCCGCGCCGACGAACTGGCTCGCACCGCACTCATCACCCGCGAACCCGGCTCCGGCACCCGCATGGCCCTCGACGAGGCGCTCGATCAGCAGGTGCGACCGCACCTGGAGCTCCCGAGCAACGCCGCGGTGCGGGTCAGCGTCGCTTCGGGCGCAGCACCCGCGGTGCTCAGTCGGCTCGCGGTCGCCGACGCCCTGTCGGCCGGCACCTTGGTGACCGTGCCGCTCGGGCTGCAGCTGCGGCGTCCGCTGCGCGCAGTCTGGACCGGATCACGACGTCTCTCGGGGCTCGCCGCAGACCTGGTGTCGATCGCCCGCGACGAAGGCGAAATCAGCTCTTCGCAGTGACCCACACCGGGATGACGCCCGAGACGACCTCACTGCCGTCATCGACACAAGCGGTGCACCGCACGTCGACCTGGAACGGCGGCTGCTTGTCCCAATCCGCGATGTCTGTGCGCGCCTCGCACCGGACGTCGGTGGGCACCTTGGCGATGTAGTCGAGCTGAATTCCCCTGGGAATCCAGCGCATTCCCTTCGGGGTGGTCGCTTCGCAGAGCAGACCCATCGCCGCTTCGAGACCGTTCGCGACGGCGATCGCGTGCACGGTACCGATGTGGTTCTGCACGCCGCGCCGCTTGCGGATCGTGACGACGCCGTGGTGCGGCTCCATGACCTCCACTTTCGGGCGCACCGTTGCGAAGTACGGCGCCTTCAGCATGAAGGCGAGCGAGAACGCGCTCTTGCCGAGCGGCTTGCTTTCGAGCTGTCGATACATCTGGAAGGTCGAGGCCATACGCAGATGTTACTCGCAGGTAACTTCGATGCGCCACCCTCCCGGGCACGCGGTCAGCGCCGGGTCACCGCAACATCGCGCACGATGCGCTCGACCCGCAGACCCTTCTTCTCAAAGCGGGTCATCGGACGGTCCTCGAACCGCGGAGCGAATCCGCCGCGATCTCCCTCCGGGTCGACGTCGGGGTCGCCCGGGTCGGCGAGTCGCCCGGCGAACGGGTTCGTGAACTCCTCACACCCTTCGACGACGTCGCGGATCTGCCAGGCGTAGTCGGCCCAGTCGGTCGCGAGCCGCCACACACCGCCCGACTCGAGCAACTCAGCGACCTGCGTCGCGAACGCCGGCTGCACCAGACGGCGCTTGTGGTGCTTGGTCTTCGGCCACGGGTCGGGGAAGAAGGTCCAGATCTCCTGCAACGTCCCTGGTTCGAACATGAGCGGCATCGACCAGGCCGCATCGGCGATCGCGATGCGCAGGTTGGTGACGCCCGCCGAGACCGCTTTGGTGATGGTGTGCGCGACGCCCGGGCGCCATACCTCGAAGGCGAGGAAGTCAACGTCCGGGTGCAATGCCGCAGCGTGCACGACGGCGTCGCCGGCGCCCGACCCGATCTCGGCGATCAACGGCGCCGACCGCCCGAAGACCCCTTCCTTATCGAAGCGGTAGTCGGGGTCGAGCGTGGTGTCGGTGCCGTTGAGCGGCAGATCGAGCAGGTAGATCGGCCCGTGCTGCTCCATCGCGCGCTCGTGCCGGTCGGGCATGCGTCCGCCGCGGCGCGTGAACGATCGGGTGCGGGCCAACGGACGACCGTCGGGGCTCGTCGGAACAACCGGGTCGAAGCCCGAATCGCGTTGTGCCACGGCGTTATTTCTTCGCCTTCTCAGCCGAGGCGTCCTGGGAGAGCGCAGCGATGAAGGCTTCCTGCGGCACCTCGACGGAGCCGACCATCTTCATCCGCTTCTTGCCTTCCTTCTGCTTCTCCAGCAGCTTGCGCTTACGGCTGATGTCACCGCCGTAGCACTTGGCCAGGACGTCCTTGCGGATCGCGCGGATGTTCTCGCGGGCGATGACGCGGGCGCCGATCGCGGCCTGGATCGGCACCTCGAACTGCTGCCTCGGAATGAGCTCCTTGAGCTTGCCGGCCATCATTACGCCGTACGCGTACGCCTTGTCGCGGTGCACGACGGTGCTGAACGCGTCGACCTTGTCGCCCTGGAGCAGGATGTCGACCTTGACCAGGTCGGCCTGCTGCTCGCCGTCGGGTTCGTAGTCGAGCGAGGCGTACCCACGGGTGCGCGACTTCAGCGAGTCGAAGAAGTCGAAGACGATCTCGGCGAGCGGCAACGTGTACCGCATCTCGACGCGGTCCTCGGACAGGTAGTCCATGCCGCGCAGCGTGCCGCGTCGACTCTGGCACAGCTCCATGATCGCGCCGATGAACTCGCTCGGCGCCAGGATCGTCGCGCGGACGACGGGCTCGGTGATCGAGTCGACCTTGCCCTCGGGGAACTCGGACGGGTTGGTCACCACGACCGTGCGGCCGTCGTCCAACTTCACGTCGTACACCACGGACGGCAGTGTCGAGATGAGGTCGAGGTCGAACTCGCGCTCGAGGCGTTCGCGCACGATCTCCAGATGCAGCATGCCGAGGAATCCGATGCGGAAGCCGAAGCCCAACGCGGCCGAGGTCTCGGGTTCGTAGACCAGCGCGGCGTCGTTGAGCTTGAGCTTGTCGAGGGCATCACGCAGCACCGGGTAGTCGGAACCGTCGATCGGGTACAGACCGGAGAAGACCATCGGCTTCGGGTCGCGGTAACCACCGAGGGCATCGGTGGCGCCGTCGCGCGCGGAGGTGATCGTGTCACCGACCCGCGACTGGCGGACGTCTTTCACTCCGGTGATGAGGTAGCCGACCTCGCCGACGCCGAGCCCCTTCGCAGGCACCGGTTCCGGCGAGATGACGCCGATCTCCAGCAGTTCGTGGGTCGCCTTCGTCGACATCATCTGGATCTTCTCGCGCGGGTTCAGATTGCCGTCGACCACGCGAACGTAGGTGACGACGCCGCGGTAGGTGTCGTAGACGGAGTCGAAGATCATCGCGCGGGCGGGAGCATTCGCATCGCCCACCGGAGCCGGGAACTGCTGGACGATCTGGTCGAGCAGCGGTTCGACGCCGACGCCGGTCTTGCCCGACACCCTGAGGCAGTCCTCCGGCTCGCAGCCGATCAAGCCGGCGAGTTCCTCGGCGTACTTCTCCGGCTGCGCCGCCGGCAGGTCGATCTTGTTCAGCACCGGGATGATCGTGAGGTCGTTCTCCATCGCCAGGTACAGGTTGGCGAGCGTCTGCGCCTCGATGCCCTGCGCCGCGTCGACGAGCAGCACCGCTCCCTCACACGCGGCGAGCGACCGGGACACCTCATAGGTGAAGTCGACGTGCCCGGGCGTGTCGATCATGTTGAGGCAGAAGGTCTCCCCATCCATCTCCCACGGCATGCGCACGGCCTGGCTCTTGATCGTGATGCCGCGCTCACGCTCGATGTCCATGCGGTCGAGGTACTGCGCCCGCATCGCGCGGTCGTCGACGACGCCGGTGATCCCCAGCATGCGATCGGCGAGGGTGGACTTGCCGTGGTCGATGTGCGCGATGATGCAGAAGTTTCGGATCTGCGAAGGCGGCGTCGCGGCTGGTTGCAGCGCGGTGCGTGCCATGGGTGCCACAGATGGTTCCTTGCGTTGTTCTCGGCCGGACAGGTATTCGTCCCAGTCTCCCACGCCTGCCGAGGTGTCCCGACAACCCTTCGAAACGACGTTCTAGGCGCGAGCGGCCGCGTCCCGACGTCCGAGGGTGGCGGACACGATCGTGATGAGGATGCCACCGACGGCGAGCAGCGCGCCGATCCGGCTCGGCCATTCGTAGCCCAGACCGCGGTCCAGGACAATGCTGCCCAGCCATGCGCCGAGCGCGTTCGCCATGTTCAGGGTGGAGTGGTTGAGGGCCGCAGCGAGCGACTGACCCTCCTGCGCGACGTCCATCAGCCGGGTCTGCAGCATAGGCACGAGGATCGTGGGCAGGAAGCCGAGCAGGAAGACCGCGATCACGGCGGTGACCGGGTGGTGCGCCATGAAACCGAACACGGCCAACAGGGTCGCGATGAGCACCAGCGACCCCAGGATGCCGCGCATCAGACCGAACTGTGAGACGCGTCCGGCGACGGTCGCGCCGATCGTCATGCCGACGCCGTAGACGACGAGGATCAACGGGACGGTGCTCGCGGCGAAGCCGGCCAGGTTGGTCATCGTCGGGGTGATGTAGGAGAACGTGGCGAACATCCCGCCGAAACCGACGGTGCCGATACCGAGCGCCAACCACACCTGAGGACGGGTGAGCGCCTTGAGTTCCTTTGCGGCAGAGGCGTTCTCGTCAGCCTGCTGACGCGGCACCCAGGCGAGCACCGCGGCGACACAGGCCAGCGAGATCACTCCGACGAACACGTACGGGTATTCCCAGCCGAACCGTTGACCGAGGACGGTGGACAGCGGGACGCCGATGACATTCGCGACCGTGAGCCCGGCGAGCATCATCGAGACGGCCCAGGTGCGTCGGTGCGGAGCGACCATGGACGCGGCCACGACGGACCCGATGCCGAAGTAGGCGCCGTGCGGCAGCCCGGACAGGAAGCGGGTGATCAGCAGGGTGCCGTACGAAGCGGCGAGCGCCGAACCGATGTTGGCCAGGGCGAACGCGATCATCAGCCAGATCAACTGAGCCTTGCGGGGTGCGCGGGCAGCCAGCGTTGCGATCAACGGGGCTCCGACGACGACGCCCAGCGCGTACGCGGACACGACGTGGCCGGCCCTCGGGATCGAGATGTCGACACCGTCCGCGATCTGCGGCAGCAGACCCATCGTGACGAATTCGGCGGTGCCGATCGCGAATCCGCCCAAGGCCAATGCGAAGAGCGCGAGGCCGACATGATGCGCGCGGGCCACCGCCTGATCGCCGTCGACGTCGATGGTCTGCGGGGCGCTGGCTCGGATCACCGATCAAGTCTCCCGGCAATCGGAAGTTGTCGGCGAATCCGCGCGCCTGGTTCGTGAGCAACATCACCCGTTGCGATGGCGACCGGCGGCGACGATTGGCGAGCACTCACCCACCCGCGCGGCGACGATTGGCCAGCACTCACCCACCCGCAGCGTCGATGTTATTGCTAGGGTATTCCGTACAGAAGGAGCCTCATTCCGCGATGCGGAATGCCGTGTTGCATGTCAGACAGACAGAGGAGTCGCATGTCCACTTTGAACCTGCCGGATGGCGTCGAAGTCACCGGTCCGGTGAAGGACCGTTACGACGAGATCCTTTCGCCCAAGGCGCTCGAACTGGTTGCCAAGCTGCACCGTGAACTGAATGCCCGACGCCTCGAACTCCTCGCCGCGCGCGAGGACACGGTGAAGAAGGTCGCCGCCGGCGAGGACCTCGACTTCCTGTCGGAGACCAAGGACATCAGGGAGGACGACAGCTGGAAGGTCGCGCCGCTCGCTCCGGGGCTGGAGGACCGCCGCGTCGAGATGACCGGGCCCACCGACCGCAAGATGACGATCAACGCGCTCAATTCCGGCGCCAAGGCCTGGCTGGCCGACCAGGAGGACGCCAACACCCCGATGTGGGGCAACGTCGTCGAGGGCCCGATGAACCTGATGGACGCACTCGACGGCACCATCGATTTCACCAGCCCGCAGGGTAAGGAGTACAAGCTCGTCGAGGCCGACAAGCAGCCGACGATCATCGTGCGCCCGCGCGGCTGGCACCTGCCGGAGAAGCACATCCTGGTCGACGGCGAGGAGACCTCCGGTTCCCTCGTCGACTTCGCGCTCTACTTGACCGCCTGCGGTCAGAAGCAGATCGACCGCGGCAAAGGCCCGTACTTCTACTGCCCGAAGATGGAAAGCCACCTGGAGGCTCGCCTCTGGAACGATGCGTTCGTCATCGGCCAGGACTTCCTCGGCATCCCCCAGGGCACCATCCGTGCCACCTGCCTCATCGAGACCTTCCCAGCCGCGTTCGAGATGGAGGAGATTCTCTACGAACTGCGCGACCACTCCTCCGGCCTCAACGCCGGACGCTGGGACTACCTGTTCTCGGCCATCAAGACTTACCGCACCCGCGGCGCCGACTTCATTCTGCCCGACCGAAACACCGTCACGATGACCGTGCCGTTCATGCGCGCTTACACCGAGCTGCTGGTGCGCACCTGCCACAAGCGTGGCGCCTCCGCAATCGGCGGTATGGCCGCGTTCATCCCGAGCAAGGACGAGGCGGTCAACAAGAACGCCTTCGAGAAGCTGGCCGCCGACAAGGGCCGCGAGGCCAACGACGGATTCGACGGTTCGTGGGTGGCTCACCCGGGAATGGTGCAGGCGTGCGACGAGGTCTTCTCCGCAAAGTTCGGCGAGGGCAAGACCAACCAGCTCGACAACCTGCGTGAAGACGTTTCGGTCACCGCGCAGCAGCTGCTCGACGTGAAGTCGACGCCCGGCGAGGTGACCGAGGCGGGTCTGCGGGCCAATATCGACGTTGCGCTGCAGTACCTCAACTCGTGGCTGGCCGGCCGCGGAGCGGTCGCCATCCACAACCTGATGGAGGACGCCGCCACCGCGGAGATCTCCCGTTCGCAAATCTGGCAGCAGATCAAGAACGAGGTCACCACGGCCGACACGGGCAAGCTCATCACCAAAGACCTTGTGCTGCAGCTGACCGACGAGATCATCGCCGAACTGCCGGGAGAGGCGAGCGACTGGAACGACGCGAGGGCAACCTTCCTGGAAGTGGCCGTCGCCGACGACTACGCCAACTTCCTCACCCTGCCGGCTTACGAGCGGATGTCGTAACCGATGGCCACTTCGAGCGGGTCGATCGCAGCCGTGATCGAACGGTTGCGGTCGGCCCTGCCGCGTGAGGCGGTCATCACCGACCCGGCGCGTCTGGCGACCTACGACTGTGACGGACTGCTGGTTCACCGGGTGACCCCGGCCGTGGTCGTGCTCGCCTCGGACGCTGAGCAGGTGCGCCTCGCCGTCCGAGCATGCGCGGAAGCCGGGGTCCCCTTCGTCGCGCGCGGTTCGGGCACGGGGTTGTCCGGTGGCGCGCTCCCCCACGCCGATGGCGTCCTGATCGTGATGAGTGGGTTCCGGGAGATCAAGGAGATCTCCCGCGCCGATCAGCGTGCGGTGGTCGACCCAGGTGTTATCAATCTTTCTGTCACTCAGGCGAGTTCGCCGGAGGGTTACTACTTCGCGCCGGACCCGTCGAGCCAGCAGATCTGTACGATCGGCGGCAATGTCGCCGAGAACTCCGGCGGCGCGCATTGCCTGAAGTACGGCTTCACCAGCAACCACGTGCTGTCGGCTGAGGTGGTCATGCCCGACGGTTCGCAGGTGACGCTCGGTCAGCGAGCACCCGACGCGCCCGGCTACGACCTGCTCGGTGCGTTCGTCGGCTCGGAAGGCACCCTCGGTGTCGCGACCGAAGTGACGGTGAAACTGTTGCGCTCGGCCGAGTCCGTTCAGACCTTCTTGGCCGGGTTCGAGTCGACGGACGCGGCGGGCGCGGCCACCTCGGCGATCATCGCCGCGGGTATTGTGCCGGCCGCGATCGAGATGATGGACGCGCTCGCGATCGAGGCCGCGGAGGCGGCGGTGGCGTGCAACTACCCGGACGGCGCGGGCGCGGTGCTGGTGGTCGAACTTGACGGTCCGACGGCCGAAGTCGAGGCCGAATCGGCTGCAGCACAACGGATGTGCCGGGAGGCCGGTGCGTTCGAGATCAGGTTGGCCGCCGATGCCGACGAGCGGATGGCGATCTGGCGGGGTCGCAAGTCGGCATTCGCCGCGGTCGGTCGCATCTCGCCCGATTACATCGTCCAGGACGGCGTCATCCCGCGCACGAAGCTGTCGCAGGTGCTGGGCCAGATGGGTGAACTCGCTGCCGAGAAGGGAGTGCGCGTCGCGAACGTGTTCCATGCGGGCGACGGGAACCTCCACCCCCTGGTGCTCTTCGACGGCAGCGTGCCCGGCGAGAACGAACGCGCTGAGGAGGTGTCCGGAGCGATCCTCGACCTGTGCCTGGAACACGGCGGATCGATCACCGGCGAGCACGGTGTCGGCTTCGACAAGGCGAAGCACATGCCGAAGATGTTCACCGAAGTCGATCTCGACACCATGCAGCGGGTGCGCTGTGCCTTCGATCCGCACGGACTGTCGAACCCCGGCAAGATCTACCCGACGCCGCGGCTGTGCGGCGAGGTGCCGCGCAAGCGGTCGGCGAATGATCCGAACCCCTACGAGGGCAAGGCGGAAATCTTCTGATGAGCTTGCGAGAAACATTGCAGCACCGTGGAATCGATGTCGAGCAGGGCACATCGGCGACGCTGTTCGACGGACGCGCGCCGAGTTGTGTCGCTCGGCCGACCTCGACCGGAGAGGTAGCCGAAACAGTCCGAGCCGCTCGTGAGCACGGCGCGGTCGTCGCGGTGCGGGGTGCCGGCACAAAACTGACGTGGGGTTCCCCCGCCGGCCACCTCGACCTGGTCCTCGACCTGTCGGCGATGAACCGGGTGCTCGAACACCAGCCCGGCGATCTCATCGTCAGCGCGGAGGCCGGTTGCCCGCTGAACGTCGTCCAGAGCACCGTCGCTCAGGCAGGCCAGCGGCTCGCGCTCGACGAAATGGTGCCGGGCACCACTGTCGGTGGGCTCATCGCAACCAATACGAGCGGGCCGCTGCGTGTGCTCGCGGGCTCCGTGCGCGACCTGCTCATCGGGGTGACGGTCGTGCTGGCCGACGGCACCGTCGCCCACGCAGGCGGCAAAGTGGTCAAGAATGTCGCTGGCTACGACCTCGGCAAGTTGATGGTCGGCTCGTACGGCACGCTCGCGATCGTCACCGAGGCGACCTTCCGGCTGCACCCGGTGCCGCAGGCGTCCGAGTGGGTCGTCGGTCAACACCCGATCGCCGAATTGCCGCACGTACTCAACGACCTTTTGCATAGTCAAGACGCACCGAGCGCGGTCGAGATCCGTTGCGAGACTGCGGATTCGGTAGTTCTCGCCGTGCTGATCGAAGGCACTGAGGGGGGCGTTTCCGCCCGCTCCGGGCGGATCCGCGCGACCGTCGCCGGCGAGACAGCGCCAGCACCCGGGTGGACCGGCACCTACCCGTGGCCCGTGGGCGAAGGCATCGGACTGAAGATCACCGCGCAACTGTCCGCTGTGCCGAATGTCGTTGCGGCAGCGGCCGAACTCGGCTGGACGATTCAGGGATCAGCCGGTGCGGGAGTGCTGTACGCATCTCCGTCCGGCGCAGCCGAACCGAATGATGTCGAGGCCGCCGCAGCACGTTTTCGTGAGGTCGCCCTCGGCGGCAGCGTGATCGTGCTCGATGCCCCGAAGGAGATGCGCGGGCAGGTCGATGTGTGGGGTCCGATCCCGGCCATCGACATAATGCGCCGTGTGAAACAGCAGTTCGATCCAGAAAACCATTTGGCCCCAGGCCGATTCGTGGGAGGAATCTGATGCCCGACCCCCGCACCGCCTCTGAACCGGCTATCACGCCAGGCGTTGACGTCAGTGTCGAACCGATGTCGCGGATCACTGGGTTCGACGAGCACAACCCACCCGACCCGAGCCTGCTGTCCGACTGTGTGCACTGTGGCTTCTGCTTGACGACCTGCCCGACGTATGTGCTGTGGGGCGAGGAAATGGACTCCCCGCGGGGACGGATCCACCTGATGAAGAACGTCACCGAGGGCGCACCGCTCGACGACACGGTTGTCGGCCACATCGACGCCTGCCTCGGCTGCATGGCCTGCGTGACGGCGTGCCCGAGTGGGGTGCAGTACGACCGCCTGCTCGAGCAGACCCGGGCCCAGGTCGAGCGCAACACGACCAGGTCCAGGTCGGAACGGGCACTTCGTGCTGCGGTCTTCAGCCTGTTCCCTTACCCCAAGCGGCTCAAGGCGTTGCGTGGACCATTGCGCCTGACGCAGAAGGTCGGCCTCGACCGCGCGATCAACAAGTCCGGCCTGCTGGAACGCATTTCGCCGTCGCTGGCGATGCTGCAGAGCCTCACCCCCGAGCTGACCAAGCCGGAAAGGCTGCCCGAACGTATCCCGGCGAAGGGCACCAAGCGGGCGACCGTCGCGATGCTCACCGGCTGCGTGCAGGACGCCTTCTTCTCCGGGGTCAACGCCGCTACCGCGCGGGTGCTGGCTGCCGAGGGCTGCGACGTGGTGGTGCCACAGGGCCAGGGTTGTTGCGGTGCGCTGTCGAGCCACTCCGGCCGTGAGCCCGAGGCGCAACACTTCGCTCGAGCGCTCATCGACACCTTCGAGCGCTACGAGGTCGACTACATCGTGGTCAACTCCGCGGGCTGTGGCAGCGCGATGAAGGAGTACGAATTCCTGCTCGCCGACGACTCAACCCACCAAGCCGACGAGCGCGTGCGGAGCTTCCGCGAGAAGGTGCGCGACGTGAGCGAGCTGCTGGCCGAACTCGGCCCGGTCGCCACCTATCACCCGCTGCCCCTCACCGTGGCTTACCACGACGCCTGCCACCTCGGTCATGCGCAGGGCATCCGCAACCAGCCGCGTGAGCTGCTGCGCGCGGTGCCGGAGCTGACCGTGAAGGAGATCAAGGACGCGTCGATCTGTTGCGGGTCGGCAGGCATCTACAACGTGCTGAACCCCGAGCCGGCCAAGCAACTCGGCGACACGAAGGCCGCCAATGTGATCGCGACGGGTGCGCAGTTGCTGGTGACGGCCAACCCGGGGTGCATCATGCAGATCGCCCAGGGTGTCGAGAGAGCGGGCGGACGCATCGGCACGGCCCACATCGTCACCGTGCTCGACCACTCGCAACGCGGACTGTCGGCGGACGAACTGCTGAAGTAGTCGCATGCGGTTCTGGGTCAACAGCGCTCTACGGGTGACCCGGCAGATCCTCGACGCCACCCGTGCGACCGCGCCGTCCGGTCGATCACGCTCGGACACTGCAACCCGGATGCCGGCCGCCCAGCCTGCTCCCGAACAACACCCTTACCCGGGCGACTTCTGCGGGATCCCCGACTTCGAGTACGCCCCGAAGCCGGACGGCAGACCCGACCCGGGCGAGATCGTGTGGACCTGGGTGCCGTACGAGGAGGACCACTCCCGCGGCAAGGACCGTCCGGTGCTCCTGGTCGGGCGGGCGGGTGAGTGGCTGCTTGCGCTGCCTCTCACCAGCAAGGATCACGATCGCGACGCCGACCAGGAGCGTCGGGCCGGCCGCGAGTGGGTCGACATCGGATCCGGTCCGTGGGACCGCCGCGGTCGGCCCAGCGAGGTACGCCTGAACCGGGTGCTGCGGGTCGACCCCAGCGCCGTCCGGCGCGAAGGAGCCGTACTCGACCAGCACCTCTTCGACGCGATCGCCCGAGCCTTCACCGGACGCTGACAAGACCATCCTGGGAAATCGGCGTGTTTCCCGGTACGGGTGGTTTCCGGTACTTCGAGTATCACTTTCAGTTAGGCTCGGCGCGGATGCTTGAACGAGCGTCCGAAGACCTGCACGAGAAGCTGCACGGGAAGGCTGAGATGTCGCTGCACGGCAAGACGTCCATCGCCGATCGGGGTCAGGCGTTCGGGATGCGCCTGATCACCATGGCGGGTGGACTCGAAGCACTGAAGAATCCGGTACTGCGGGGACGGGTCGAAAAGGTCCTGTACCGCAGTGCGAAGTCGGGGTTCAAGGCACAGACGGTCGCCGGTAAAGCCTTCACGAAGAAGTCCGGGTCGGGTTCGCCCACGCGGGCCGCATCAACCAAGCCGCGGCGGGAGTTCGACCTGAGCCCGACCGAGGATCAGCAGATGATCCAGGAGGCAGCGCGCGAACTCGCAACCGAGGTGCTACGCCCAGCTGCTGCCGGGGCCGACACCGAGCGTCGAGCTCCGGCGCAGGTGCTCGAACAGGCCGCCGCCATGGGCATGACCCTGCTGAGTGTTCCGGCGGAGCTCGGCGGAGTGGCCGAGGAGCGTTCCGCGATCACCGGCGTGCTGGTCATCGAGGAGCTGGCGCGCGGTGACATGGGGCTTGCCGTCGCCATCATGGCCAGCGGAGCAGTCGCCAATGCACTTGCGAACTATGGCGATTCGGATCAGCAGGCTACGTTCCTGCCGCCATTCACCCACGAACAGGAACCAGCCACGGGGGCACTGGCGATCCAGGAGCCGCAACCGCTGTTCGATCCGCTCGCGCCGTCCACGACGGCGCAGCGCGATGGTGACCACCTCGTGCTCGACGGCGTGAAGTCACTCGTGCCAGGGGCCGAGAACGCCGACCTGTTCATCGTGTCGGCATTGGTCGACGACGAGCCTCGCCTGGTCATTGTCGAGCCCGGCACCGACGGGCTGTCGGTCTCCCCCGACCCGGCCATGGGTCTGCGCGCAGCCCGCACCAGTGCTCTGCACCTGAAGTCCGTCCGGGTGCCGGCCGCCAACCTGCTCGGCACGGCTGCGGACCACCTGGACGCCGTCCGTCGCGCCCGCCTGGCCTGGGCGGCGGCAGCCGTCGGCACCGGGCAGGCCGTGCTGGACCACCTGAAGACCTACACGGTCGAGCGCAAGGCTTTCGGTGAACCGATCGCCTACCGCCAGGCCGTCGCGTTCACGGTCGCGAACATCGCGATCGAGGTGGACGCTCTACGCCTCGTGGTCTGGCGCGCCGCCGCGTTGCTCGACGAGGACAAGAACGCATCCGCGCTCATCGCACAGGCACGTGCGCTGGCTGCCCGGCACGGCGCCCAGATCGGCAGTGACGGCGTCCAACTGCTCGGCGGACACGGCTTCGTCAAAGAATTCGACAACGAGCGCTGGTTCCGTGACCTGCGCGCGACCGGCGTGCTCGAGGGCACGCTGCTGGTCTGAGGAGCAACCGATGATTGACCTCGAGGTCCCCCGCAAGTTCACCCCGCTGCTGAAGCAGGCCGGCGCGCTCGCCGACGAGGTGTTCCGCCCGATCAGCCGCAAGTACGACATCGCCGAGCACGAATACCCCCAGGAACTCGACCTGCTGTCGGCCCTCATCGACGGCATGAGTGACTCCGGCGCGAGTCAGGGCGCGGGTGCGTCCGGCTCGGCCAAGGCCAAGACCGACGAGCAGCCGAAGGGTGTGGGCTCCGGACGAAACGCCGGCAAGGCGAACCGCAACGGCACCAACCTCTCGTCCGTCCTGTCGATCATGGAGACCTGCCGTGGCGACGTCGGCCTGACCCTGTCGATCCCGCGCCAAGGACTCGGCAATGCCGCGATCGCCGCCGTCGCCAATGACGAACAGAAGGCTCGGTACGCAAACCGTTGGGCCGCAATGGCGATCACCGAGCCCGACACCGGCTCCGACTCGGGTGCGATCCGGACGACGGCCGTCAAGGACGGCGACGAATACGTGCTCAACGGGGAGAAGATTTTCGTCACCGCCGGCGAACGTGCCGATCTCGTCGTGGTGTGGGCCACGCTCGATCGCGCGCTCGGCAAGCAGGCGATCAAGTCGTTCGTCGTCGAGCGGTCGAACCCGGGCATGAAGCTGGTGCGCTTGGAGCACAAGCTCGGCATTCGCGCGTCGGACACCGCTGCGTTCAGCCTGCAGGACTGTCGAGTGCCGGCCGACGATCTCCTCGGCGACCCGGAGATCAAGATCGAAGGCGGCTTCGGCGGTGCCATGCAGACCTTCGACAACACGCGTCCGCTGGTCGCGGCGATGGCGGTCGGTCTTACCCGTGCATGCCTCGACACCGCCACCGAACTGCTGGCGAAGGCAGGTGTGACGCCGGACCCGGATCGTCCACTCGCCGGTCAGTCACTCGCTGCGGCCAAGCTGATCCAGTTCGAGGCTGAGTACCAGGCTGCCTACCTGCTCGCGTTGCGCGCAGCGTGGATGGCCGACAACGGCAAGCCGAACTCGATGGAGGCGTCCATGGCGAAGGCGAAGGCCGGTCGCACCTGCGTCGACGTCGCTCTCGGCTGCGTCGAGCTCTGTGGCGCTACGGGTTATGCAGAGACCGAGTTGCTGGAGAAGTGGGCCCGCGACTCCAAGATCCTCGACATCTTCGAGGGCACCCAGCAGATTCAATTGCTGGTGGTGGCGCGCCGCCTGCTCGGCTTGAGTTCGGCGCAACTGAAGTAGGACCCGCACAACGCGAATGGCCCGTCACCGACTTTCGGTGGCGGGCCATTTCCGGATGACCGGTACTTCGGGTTCCGAAGTACCGGTCAGTTGATTCCGTCCTGTTTGAGCGCTTGCTCGACGACGGCGAGGACGTCGGCGCGGGCGGGGTTCCACCGGCGCACCCGCACGACGAGCTCGCGAGCCGCTCGCTCGAGTTCCTCGGCAGCGGTGTCCTGACCGGCGCAGATGAAGGTGCCGGCCCGTCCGCGCGTGACGATCAGACCGGATCGTTCGAGTTCGGTGTAGGCCTTCGCGACCGTGCCCGGCGCGATCCGCAGGTCGGCGGCAAGACCGCGGACGGTGGGCAGCTTGCTGCCTACGACGAAGTCGCCTACCCGGACGCCCTCGGCGACCTGATCGCAAATCTGCTCGTACGTCGGCTGCGCGCTTTCCCGATCAATCGTGAACACCTTTGCATTCTCCCCCGTGACTGCAGAATTTCGCTGCGGAATGAACATTCATCAACACAATTAGGTTGCGAACAAAAAAGAATACCCCCGCCCCGAATGGGCGGAGGTATCAGTACGTTCTGCGTCAGACGCGCTCGGCGGAACGCTGCCAGGCCATGATCAGGTCGTCGCGCGAGGCCGGAGTGCCGGCGTTCTCGACCGCCTTGTTGAACGCGCGGCGGGCGCGGGCGTTCTCACGGTGGCTCTTGATCGACTTCGCGAGCGAGGTCATGGCTGGTGGCTCCTTTGCCGTTGCATGAGTGCTTGATGTGGTTCAGGTCTCAAAGTTCTAAGTAGAACTATTCGATACCGAAATGTTACGCCTGTCAGGACGGCCGTCCAAATCCTGCACCCGGATGGTGAGGGAACTCACAACGGCGTCGTTCCGGCGCAAAATCGAAGTGACGGATGCCCTGCGATGCAGCAAGCTTGATCCTCGTGGGACATATCGAAGCCAACTCCGTCGACTACTTCCTGCCCGACGGCAGGCCGCTGCTCGGCGGGGTGAGTCTGCGCGTGGGCGACGGCGCGAAGGTCGCACTCGTCGGTCCGAACGGCACCGGCAAGACCACGCTGCTTCGCATCATTGCCGGCGAACTCGACGCGCACGACGGGGCGATCACCCGCAGCGGAAGGATCGGCGTGATGCCGCAGTTCATCGGCAAGGTCGGGCGCGAGGGCAAACAGGTGACCGTCCGGGATCTGCTGCTCACCGTCGCTCCCCTGCCGATCCGTGAAGCAGCCGCCACTGTCGACCGCACCGAACTGGCGATCATGGAACGCGACGACGAGTCAGACCAGATGGCGTACGCGCAGGCGTTGGCCGACTGGGCAGAGGTCGGCGGGTACGACTGGGAGACGCTCGCCGATGTGTGCACCGTTGCGGCACTGTCGATTCCGTTCGACCAGGCACAGTGGCGCGACGTCAACACCCTCAGCGGTGGCGAGCAGAAACGACTCGTGTTGGAGGCGCTGCTTCGCGGGCCGGAGGATGTCCTGTTGCTCGACGAGCCGGACAACTACCTGGACGTGCCGACCAAGCGCTGGCTCGAAGCTGAACTCAACGCGTCCCCCAAGACCGTCCTGTTCATCAGCCACGACCGGGAACTGCTGAGCACCGTCGCGACCCGGATCGCGACCCTGGAACCACAGGCGGCCGGCGCCGTGTGCTGGGTGCATCCCGGATCGTTCGACACCTATCAGCAGGCGCGTATCGACCGGAACGACCGCCTCGAGGAGTTGCGGCGCCGCTGGGACGAGGAGCACACCAAGCTGAAGACGCTTGTGCTGAACCTGAAGGTGAAATCGACCTTCAACGACGGCATGGCCTCGCGCTACCACGCTGCCCAGACCCGGTTGGCCAAGTTCGAGGCAGCGGGCCCGCCGCAGGCGATCCCCTTCGAGCAGAAGGTGACCATGCGGCTGCGCGGTGGTCGCACGGCCAAGCGCTCGGTGATCTGCGAAGGACTGGAGCTCACCGGATTGATGAAGCCCTTCGACTGCGAGATCTGGTACGGCGAGCGAGTCGCCGTCCTGGGCTCGAACGGGTCGGGCAAGTCCCACTTCCTTCGGTTGTTGGCCGCCGGTGGTTCCGACCCGGACATCGAGCACCGCCCGGTGGGCGACTTCGTCCCGGACACGGTGCAGCACAGCGGAATTGCCCGCCTGGGCTCGAGGGTGCGCCCGGGCTGGTTCGCACAGACGCATCAGCACGCCTCACTGACCGATCGGACGCTGCTCGACATCCTGCATCGTGGTGACGAGCACCGCGAAGGCATGCCGCGGGAGCAGGCGTCGCGGGCACTCGACCGGTACGAGTTGGCTCGCAGCGCCGAGCAGACCTTCGGGTCACTCTCCGGTGGGCAGCAGGCGCGCTTGCAGATTCTGCTGCTCGAACTCAGCGGTGCGACGCTGCTGCTGCTCGACGAACCGACCGACAACCTCGACCTGCACTCGGCCGAGTCGCTCGAGGAGGGCCTGGACGGCTTCGAAGGCACGGTCATCGCGGTGACCCACGACCGTTGGTTTGCAAAGGGATTCGACCGGTACCTCGTGTTCGGCGGCGACGGCCGGGTCTACGAGACGCCCGCACCGGTGTGGGACGAGACGCGGGTCGTCCGCGCTCGCTGACCGGTCCCGGACCCGTGGGCTGGGTACGGCACACTTGTCCGGTCGGCCGCCGGTGCCGGCCCGATTGAGGAGGCGACAGGGTGACCACCGACCTCGGTGACATCGTCCGCACGGTCGACCTCATCGGCGTCGCCGTGAACGGTCTGCTGGGTGCGGAGATCGCCCGCCGCGAGCGCCTCGACCCGGTCGGATTCGCTGTGCTGGCAATCCTTTCCGGCCTCGGCGGCGGAATGATCCGCGACACCCTCCTGCAGCAGGGGACGCCGGTCGCCCTCACCGACTCCTGGTACCTCGTCGTCGCGATCGCCGCAGCCGCCGTCGGTTACACCCTGCAGTTCGAGGGACGAGTGTGGAACCGGGTCTACCCGGCGCTCGACGGTCTGGCCCTCGGCACCTGGGCGGCGGTCGGTACGCAGAAGTCACTCAGCGCGGGCCTGGGGTGGTTGCCCTCGTTGCTGCTCGGCACGATCACCGCGGTCGGCGGCGGGATGGTTCGTGACGTCGTGCTCGCCCGGCGTCCGGCCTTCCTCGGCGGCAACACCTTGTATGCCACCTGTGCGATCATCGCCAGCGGTGTCGCGATCATGCTCAACGGTCTGGTGACCGCCGAGGTGGGCGTGCTCGCCGCTACCGCCGTGGGTGCGCCGATGGTGCTTATCGCCAAGGCGAGAGGCTGGACACTCCCCGGCGAGTCAGCCCGAGTCGGAGTGCAGGCGATCAAACGCCGCTACCCGCGCCAATCCTCCTGAACCACAGCGGGTCTGCTCACCCCCGTCATGGCGGCCGGGGCGGGCAGGTCGAGCACAGTCGACCGACTGAGTCGGTGCATGAGGAAGGCTGTGCCAAGACGGGTGCGGCCGAAACCCTGCAACGGATCGAAGCCGAGGCCGGTCCTGAGCGTGTCGCAGCGGGCTTGCAGTGTGCTGTGGTGAATGTTCAGTTCACGGGCCGCTTCCCGAACCGTCTGCGTCGTCACCAGCGCCTCGACGGTCTCCAATGCCCACGGATGCTGTTGCGCGACAAGGGTGAGACTGTCGGCGTCACCATGCTGGACGTCGTCGTCGGCGTCAGCCAACAGGTCGATCAGGCCGCCGTAGTCGTCGGCCACGACCATCGGCTCACGCGCCCGATCACACAGCCGCAGCGCGACGAGCGCGCTGCGGAACGACCGGTCGAGCCCGTGCACGGAAGCGGCGATCCCGATGCCGCCCGGCGCGGCGCGGAACGGCTCGAAGATCTCCGGGACGACGACGACATGGATCGGGCCGAAGCGGGTGCCGATCACGTCCTCGGGCCCGGACGGCCGACCCTCCCAGACAGCGAACAGCGGCGCGGCGACGATGCGGTAGCGGCGCGCGGCCACCACTCCGAGCGCCCCGGCGGCGTCGAGCCGTTCCTCGACACTGCTGTTGCGCTCGGTCAGCACGCCGAGGTGGCGACGGTTGTCGATTTCGCGCTGACCGCGTCCGTGTCTGATGCGCACGGCGAGCGCGAGCCGTTCGAGGATGATCGCATCGTTGGCAAACGGCGCTTCGTCTCGCTCGAGCCAGACGAGCATGTCGTCTCCCGCCCGGGCGAGGAGATCATCGCGCGGCGTAGGCGCCTGCGATCGGTCGATCTCGCCCCGCGGCGACACCCGCATGGCGGCCTGCGATCCGCTTTCACGAAACCCGGCCGTGCATCCGGCCAGCGAGGCCGCCGCGGCCAGCAGTGCTCGGGTGTTGACGTTGCCCACGATGAGCTCGTCGAAGCAGGCGATGACTCGCAGGCCGAGGCTCGAATTGGGGTCGAGGCGCGCGATGCGTCCGAGGAGTTCTTGCATCTCAGGGCTCCTGGCGAGGTCGGGTCGGCCGATCAGTCGGCAAGGGTCTTCTCCACCCAGGCGTTGCGGGTGCGGATCATCGATCGCCCCACGCTGGTGTGCGGCGCGAAGATGTCGCACGCGTGAAAGGCGCCCGACCACACGTGCAGTTCGGCATCGCCCCCTGCCGCCCAGATGCGTCCGGCATAGTCGATGGCCTCGTCGCGGAAGATCTCGGCAGCGCCGACGTCGATGAACGCCGGCGGCAGTGCGCTGAGGTCGCCCGCCCGGGCCGGTGCGGCGTAAGGCGACACGTCGTCGCCACCGCGGCGATCGCCGAGCATCGCCTGCCACGCGGTTTGATTGCTCACCCGGTCCCATACGCCGATGCCGTCGAACTGTGCGGTCGACGCGGTGATCAATCGGTCGTCGAGCATCGGGTAGTCGAGCAGTTGGCCGCAGGGCCGCGGGCCGCCGCGGTCACGTGCGGCTAGAGCGATGCCGGCCGCGAGCCCGCCACCGGCACTGGCGCCGGCGACGAGAATGCGATCGCGACGTACGCCCAAATTTCCCGACTCGGCGGCGACCCATTCCAAGGCTGCGTACATGTCCTCCCACGGGTACGGGTCGGGAAACTCCGGCGCCAGCCGGTAGTCGACCGTGATGACGGTCGCGCCCAGTTCGCTGACCCAATCGAGCACAAGGTCGAGACCGCTGAACTTGTCACCGAACATCAACCCACCCGAATGCGCGTAAAGCACCGTCGGACGCGGGCCCTGTGCGTCGCGCGGTCGGAGAACGGCGGCCGTGAGGTCGGCGCCCTGGTAGCCGGGCAGGACGACGTCCGTCACATCAATACGATGCTGCCGGAACAAGTCGGTCATCGGCGGGGACGCGTACGAGACTCGCATGAAGTCGATGAGTTCAGGGGTGATGGTCGGCGGGAACATGCCACCCACGACCGCCAATCCGGCGCGTAGCTCGGCGTCGAATCCGGGCCGCGGCACCGCGTTCACCGTCATGAGGCCTCCTTTGTGCCGACGATTCTTCGAAGTCTATTGCGGTGTCTCGCACCGCACCCCGCCATTTGGCGGGATGGGTTCGTCGATTTGCGACGCCGCGTCGGTTGTGATCTGCGTCACACTTGGGCGAGGGTTGAGCTTCACCGAACGAGAGGAAGATCAGTGAGCGACAACTTAACTACCGCGGTCGACGCCGTCGTCCAGCGCGCTTCGCAGGGCCCGAATTCCGGGGAAGGACGAGTGCCGGGCGTCGTCGCCGGTATTACCGACCGGGACAAGGACATCTACCTCGGCGCGTCCGGCGTGCGCGACCTGTCGTCCGACGCCGAAATGACGACCGACACGTCCTTCAGCATCTGGTCGACGACGAAGGCGATCACCGCAACCGCCTGCCTCCAGCTGGTGGAGTCGGGCGACCTCGACCTGCAGGCGCCGGCGAAGGAGTACGCGCCCGCCCTCGCCGACGTCAAGGTCATCGACGGCTTCGACGCGGACGGTCAGCCGATCCTGCGTGCGCCGGCCAGCGACGTCACCACCCACCACCTGCTGACGCACACCGCGGGCTTCGGGTACGACTTCTTCAACGAGACCTACAACCGCCTCGCCGAGGAGCACGGCCAGCCGAGCGTGGCCACCGCGACGCGCGCCGCGTTGAACTCTCCGCTGCTGTTCGACCCTGGCACCCAGTGGGAGTACGGCAGCAGCATCGACTGGGCCGGCCAGGTGGTCGAAGGCATCACCGGCAAGCGCCTCGGCGAGGTGTTCCAGGAGCGCATTTTCGCGCCTCTGGGCATGACGTCCTCAGCCTTCGCGCCGACCGAGGAGATGCTCTCGCGACAGGCTCGGCACCACCAGCGCGAGGACGACGGCACGCTCACCCCGAGCGAGTTCGCGACCCCCACCACGCCCGAGGTCGACTTCGGCGGGCACGGTCTGTTCTCGACCGTGCCCGATTACCTGAAGTTCATCCGCATGTGGCTCAACGAGGGACGCAGCGCCTCCGGCGAGCAGGTGCTGTCGCCGGCGTCTGTCGACCTCGGCTTCACCAACCAACTTCCCGACAATCTCCAGGTCAAGCTGCTGCCGGGCGTCATCAAGTGGCTCTCGAACGACGCCGAGTTCTTCCCCGGTCTGAAGAAGACGTGGTCGTACAGCTTCCAGTACACCGAGGACCCGTTCCCGACCGGACGACCCGCCGGCGCCATCGGCTGGGCCGGCTTGGCCAACCTCTTCTACTGGATCGACCGCGACAACGGGTTCGGAGGCTACTGGGCGACGCAGATCTTCCCGTTTGCCGACGGCCCCTCGTTCACCGGGTACGTCGACTTCGAAACCGCTGCGTACCAAGCGTTTACCAAAAGCTGATCGTTCTGGCGCCCGGACGACCGGTCGACCACCGTTGGTCGATCGGTCGTCTTGGCGTACGCGTTCGTCGCAGGTTGTCTGCGAGCGCCCCGCCGGTGCGCCGAGGGCGGTGCTGGCGGCATCCGAAGCAACAGCCGACGCCCGGAGCGCACCGACTGCGGGATCTGCGGCGCCGGGGGCCGCCTACGAAGCCGAGTGTCAGACGTTACGCGCCGTCCGCAACGCACTACTGCTGAGACTGGGGAAAGCGCGGCGGGACGGCTCATCGGCCAGGCGACGAAGGAGCCAGCCGATGAACGCCGAAGGAGCCACCCAACGACATGTGTCAGTGGTGGCACCCAAGTAACCAGAGCGACAGGCTCACGGCGGCGGGACGGCTCATCGGCCAGGCGACGAAGGAGCCGGCCGATGAACGCCGAAGGAGCCGCCAGAAGAAAAAGTGGACCTACGTAGAGAGTTTGATAACTTTCGCTCCGCCGCGCGAACCGTATGTTCACGCCGGTCGCGACGGGTTTACCGGGCATCGAAGCGGCCCTCGAACCCCTGTGTTGTGGACTCCCCGGGCCAGGCTCTCGTGGTTCGCCGAGACGCCCGAAGCAGCCCTGGCCGGCCTCCGGGAACTGGCGGACGAGGTCGTCGCCGACACGGGTGAAGCTGGTGAGGGCGTGCCCGAGACCCCAAGCTGTACCTTCACGCCATGGGAAGCCAAGAATTCAGCTCTCGTGATCTGTCGAACTCGATCTTCCGGGACGTGAGCCTCAGGGACGCGGTCATGCGGGGTGTTGACGTGGACGGCCTCGACATCGACGCTCCGTGGCTGCTCGAGGAGCCGGGGCGGCTCATCGTCAACGGGGTGGATGTCGCGCCCCTGGTCGACGATGAGCTCGACCTACTGGTAGCACCGATTGTTGCTGAGTCGCGTATTCATCAGATGTCGACTGCTGTTTCGCCTTGTGGCGGAGGCTGATGCATCCGGCGATTGATCAGCCTGTGCTGTATAGTTCAGTGCATGCTGACTATTGCTTCTCGACTCGACGTCATGAACCGGCTCGGCCGGGCCATGGCGGATCCGACGCGTTCCCGGATCCTGATGACCCTGCTCGAGGGACCGAGCTACCCGGCGGTGCTCTCGCGTGAGCTGGAGCTGACTCGCTCGAACGTGTCGAACCACCTCACCTGCCTGCGCGACTGCGGCATCGTGGTCGCTGAGCCGGAGGGTCGCCAGACTAGGTATGAGATCGCTGATCCGCACCTCGCGGCCGCTCTCATCGCGCTGGTGGACGTGACTCTGGCTGTCGACGAGCACGCTCCGTGCGTGGACTCGTCGTGCACCGTTCCGGGTTGCTGCGGAGCGGGAGCAGACGCGTGAGCGCGGCATGCGGCTGCGAGCACGAGCCGACGACCACGGCAGTCGATGAGAGCGAGGAGAAGGAGCGGCCCTGGTGGAGGGACCGCGGGATCATGGTGCCGGTCTTCTCCGGTGTCGCGTTCCTCGCTGGTCTGATCCTTGAGTGGTCCGGCATGGAGATCCCGGCACTGGTGCTGTTCTGGGTCGGCTTGCTGCTGGGCGCGTCGACGTTCACGCCGGGCGCGATCCGGAAGCTGTTCAAGGGCAAGCTGGGCATCGGGCTGCTGATGACGATCAGCGCGGTCGGCGCAGTCGTCCTCGGCTACGTCGAAGAGGCTGCGGCGCTGGCGTTCCTCTACTCGATCGCAGAGGCGCTGGAGGACAAGGCGATGGACCGCGCCCGCGGCGGGCTGCGAGCGCTGCTGAAGCTGGTCCCCGACACCGCGACCGTGCGCCGCGACGGCGCTTCGGTGGAGATTGCGGCGAAGGACCTCGCGGTCGGGCAGGTCATGGTGGTTCGTCCCGGCGAGCGGATCGCGACCGACGGAGTCGTCCGTGCGGGGCGCTCCAGCCTGGACACCTCGGCGATCACGGGCGAGTCGATCCCGGTCGAGGTCGAGCCCGGCGACGCCGTGTCGGCCGGCGCGATCAACAGCGCCGGTGCGCTGGAGGTCGAGACGACGGCGGCGGGCACCGACAACTCGCTCACGACCATCGTGGAGCTGGTGGAGCAGGCGCAGGCGGAGAAGGGCGAGCGAGCGCGCCTCGCGGACCGGATCGCGCGCCCGCTGGTCCCGGGCGTGCTGGTCCTCGCGGCCCTGGTCGCCCTGGTCGGCTCGCTGTTCGGGGACCCGGAGCTGTGGATCACCCGAGCCCTCGTCGTCCTCGTCGCCGCCTCCCCGTGCGCGCTGGCGATCTCGGTGCCGCTGACGGTGGTCGCGGCGATCGGCGCGGCGAGCAAGTTCGGCGTGATCATCAAGTCCGGCGCGGTGTTCGAGCGCTTCGGCACGGTCCGCCACGTCGCCGTCGACAAGACCGGCACCCTCACCCGCAACGAGCCCGCCGTCACCGCGGTCCTCGCCGCGGACGGCGTGACCGACGCCCAGGCGCTGGCCTGGGCGGCCGCGCTGGAGCAGCACAGCACGCACCCGCTGGCCGCGGCGATCACCGCCGCAGCCCCCGGAGCCCAGGCTGCGGAGGGCGTGACCGAGCAGGCCGGGCACGGCATCGAGGGCAAGATCGACGGGACTCGGATCACCGTCGGCAGCCCCCGCTGGCTCGACGCCGGGGTGCTCGGCGACCAGGTCGCGGGCCTGGAGGAGCAGGGCATGACCGTTGTGATCGTGCACCGCGACGGGGCCCCTGTCGCCGCGATCGGCGTCCGCGACGAGCTGCGTCCCGAGGTCCCCGAAGTGGTGCGGACTCTCGCGGCGCAGGGCGTCGGGGTGACGATGCTCACCGGCGACAACGCCCGCACGGCACGGGCGCTGGCAGCGCAGGCCGGTATCAGCGACGTGCGCGCGGAACTGCGTCCCGAAGACAAAGCGACCGCGATCGGGGAGCTGTCAAAGGCGGGGTCGGTTGCAATGATCGGCGACGGCATCAACGACGCCCCCGCTCTGGCCGCCGCGGACATCGGCATCGCGATGGGCGCGACCGGCTCGGACGCGGCGATCGAGTCCGCCGACGTCGCGTTCACCGGCCACGACCTCCGCCTCATCCCGCGCGCGTTCGACCACGCCCGCCGCGGACGCCGCATCATCAACCAGAACATCGTCCTGTCGCTGCTGATCATCACCGCGCTGCTGCCGCTCGCGCTGTTCGGCGTCCTCGGACTCGCCGCTGTGGTGCTGGTCCACGAGATCGCCGAGGTCGTCGTGATCCTCAACGGACTCCGCGCCGCCCGCACGCGTACCCCACGGCTGGAGAGCTGATGCTTGCGACCATCGGCTCAGCGATCGGCTTGTTTGCTGCGACCAACATCGATGACATCGTCGTGCTGACCGTGCTGTTCCTGGCCTCCAGCCGAGGGAAGCCGCGACCGTGGCAGATCATCGCAGGCCAGTACCTCGGGTTCATCACCCTCGTCGTGATCAGCGTGATCGCCGCGCTCGGCCTGACCATCGTCCCCGACGAATGGGTGGGCTTCCTCGGCCTGATCCCGCTCGGCATCGGCATCTGGACCCTCGTGCGGGGCCTGCGACGCAACGGTGACGACGATGACGACGACGAGAAGATCACCGCGGTCGGGCTGTGGGGCGTCGCCGGGATCACGATCGCCAACGGGGCCGACAACATCTCCCTCTACACGCCGATCCTCCGCACCAGTTCGCCCGGCGACGTCGTCGTCATGATCGCGGTGTTCCTCGTCCTCGTCGCCGTCTGGTGCGCTGCTGGACACCTGATCGGAACCCACAAGGCCGTCACCGAAACGCTTGAACGCGTCGAGCACTGGCTCGTACCCGTCGTGTTCATCGGCCTGGGCCTGTTCATCCTGATCGATTCCGGCGTCATCGTCCGCCTCGTCGAGGTCCTCGCATGACCCCGGACGCGGCTGCCGATGCTGAGCTGACGTCGGGAGAGCGGCAGCAGAGGGGGCGTTGGCGGCTCACGGCGGGGGCACTCGCGCTCGGCGGGCTCGTCCTCCTGATCGATCAGGGGACGAAGGCATGGGCGGAGGCCACGCTCACAGTAAGTGAGCGCCTCCCGCTGATCGGCGACCTGCTGGGCCTGCAACTCGCTTACAACCCCGGCGCGGCGTTCTCCTTCGGTGAGGGTTCCACCTGGGTGTTCGCGCTGGTGGCCGTCGCGGCCACCGTCACCGCGATCGTGTTCGCGTTCCGTGTCCGACACCCCGGGTGGGCGATCGTGATCGGCGGGCTTGGCGGGGCCGCCGCCTCCCACGCCGGCGACAGGCTTTTCCGTGCTCCAGGGTTCGCCCAGGGGCACGTCGTGGACTTCCTCGCCTACGGGAACTGGTTCATCGGGAACGTCGCCGACGTCGTGATCGTCACCGCCGCGATCGCCGGAGCGCTTCTGATGATCCGCGGCAACGAGAACTGAGAGGACCATCATGGAGATCATCCTGCAGTATTTCAACGGCTGCCCCAACTGGGAGGTGCTCGACCAGCGGCTCGCTGAAGTAGTCAACGACCGATCCGATGTCAGGGTCATACGTCAGCTGGTCGAGACCCCCGAGGACGCCGTGCGCCTCGGGTTCCACGGCTCCCCAACCGTGCTCGTCGACGGCATCGACCCGTTCGCCGACGAGCGTACCCACGTCGGGCTCGCCTGCCGGATGTTCCGCACGCCAGCTGGGATCGCCGGGTCGCCGACCGTCGAGCAGTTGCGCGAAGCGATTTCCGGCCCGGGCGCTGACGTGTGATGCTCGTTCAGGCGTGGTCGGAACGGAGTGCCGGATAGTCGGACCAGTCACCGCCGGCGAGACGCGACCATGCGGCGGCGGACGAGGTCGTGATGCCGAGGAGATCCGAGACGATCCGGGGATGCATTTGCCGGGTGAGCTCGATGAGCGCTGTGGTGCGTGCGCTTCCCGCGAGCAGGCCTTCGGCGCGAAGACGACGGCTCAGCGGGCCCGGGGTGAGGTGATTGCCTGGGTTCCGGCCGGGGAACAGCCATCCTTCAGGATGGTGCTTCGCGGCGTCGGCGAGATCGCTGATGGCGTCGCCAAGGATCTCGGGGAGCCCGATCGGCTCGGCCCCGACGGTCAGCGTGACGGGCCGCGAGCTCGTATCGATCTGTGTCCGGGTGATCGTGACGATGCGGGTCAGCTGGATGCCGTAGAGCAGTACGAGGAGCCCGGCTGCCCGGGTCTTCGGGTCCATGCCGGCATCCGACAGGAACTTGCGAGCCATCTGCCATCGGTGGTCGGAGGCGTAGCTTCGCCCTTCGAGGCGATGGGCTCGGAACTCGACTCGGAGGGTGCTCATCCGGTGCCGTCGTAGCCAGCGAGTGAATGGTGCCAGCGCGTCACGCTGGCTCGGTGAATCAGTCAGATATGCGTCGAGCCGGCGCTGCGGATAGGTTGCCAGCGTCTCTTGCTGTGACCGAATCTCTCGAAGAAGCGCGGCGCAGTACTTCAGCGCGGCCCGTTGCCTTTGGAAGCCAGCGGCTGGACTCGATGTACTGCGGGGTACCGCTCGGAAAGCCCGGGTGGACCGGAGGAGCTCCCAGGTGCAGTACCGGCGCAGGACCAGCCGGTCCTCGGCATGTTCGATGCCCGCCAACCATCCATCGAGCCAGTGGTCGAAGCGCGTGCCTTCGACATCGATCTCCGGAAGCACTCCTGAGCGGACCAGAAGCGAGAGGAGGAACGCTACCGACTGTCCCGACCGAGCTCGGGTGATGATCGCCTCGGCGGTGAGTGGCAGGGTTCCGTCCGCGATCTCGCGGAGCACCATCGCGCACTTGCTCTTGTGCATCCAGCGTTCGAGCGATGCGGCTTTGCTGTGGTGCGTGAGCAGATAGTCCGCAAGGGGGTGGAGGTCCGCGCGGATCTCTCCCGCGTCGTCGGCGAGCAACTGCTGGATCGCGACGGGCCGGCGGCACTCGACGCAGAGATGATGCTTGCGGATCTCCTCGATCGAGCCACACCCAGGGCAGGCCATCGTCACCGGAGCGCCCGCGCAGTCGGCGCAGACCTTCTGACCGTTCATGAAACCGGTCAAGAACACCCTGCGCCCGCACTCGGGACAGGGCTGCGGTCTACGCATCGCGTAATAGCAGCGTGCGCATACCCGTCGCCCGTCAAGGTGGGAGGCGACCCGGCCAGGTTCTCCGCAGAGACCGCAGGTCTTGATCGGTGCGGTATAACAGGCCAGGCAGACGAGTTCCGGGCGGCGGACGATGATGGTCGCGTGCTGCCTGCACCGCGAGCAGTCACCGAACGATCGAGGGTCGGCTCGCCAGCATTCGCGGCAGAAGCGCTGTCCGTCGATCGTGCGCTGCACGGGTCGGACCCGGCCACAGGAAGCGCAGGAGACGGACCTGGCGTTCCGCTCGCAACGAGAGCAGTGCCGACCACCGCTCGGCGTCTTGTGGGGCATTCTCACCGAGCGGCCGCAGGACTCGCACGTCGGCAGCACTACCCGGTCTGCTCCTTCTTCTACCAGCGCGCGGGCCAGATCCTGGACGGTCACCGGCACATTCGCATGCCGCCCCTCGAGGACCCCAGGCTGCTTGATCAGCGCGAGCTCAAGAAGCCGCTGCGTGAGGGGCACTGGCGCAACCGAATGCACGATCTCAGCGAGACGCTCGGGCAAGATCTCGGGAACGAGGGGACGCACGAGGTCGATAACTTCCGTGACTCTCGGCTGCTGCGGAGGCTTGGCCACCGTGGCTACTTCGTACGCGGACGGCGGATGGTTGCGCGGACAGGACGGAGATCACCGATCGACCCGCGCGTCGCTTCCTCGCCCACGGCCACCGGGGTCGATGCCTCTCGGCGAGCGATTGTCACGAGATCGTCGAGTGAGCACTCCAGCGCATCGCACAACGCCGCCAACACGTCGAGACGCACCCGCTGAGGCGGTTGCGTCACCAGCCGATACACCTGCTCCCTGGACAGGTCGATCCCGCGTTCCTCGAGCAGTGGCTTCAGCTTGGAGGTCTGGAAGATCCCGCGCGAAGCCATCACTCTGCGGAGATTCCATCCGGTGTCGAGCTCAACGGTCATCAGCTTCTCCTTCGATGAGGGCCTTCAGTGCTTCCGCGAGCACCCGGTTCTTGTAGTCCGAACTGACGGAGGCGTAGATCGAGGTCGTCGAGGCGTGCATGTGCCCGACCTGCTCCTGGACGAATCGATCGGCATAGCCGAACTCCAGCAAATGCGTGACGTAGGAATGCCGGAGGCTGTGCAGCGTCAGATCCTTCGACAGGCCAGCCTCGTCCCGCAGCTCCGCGAACCTCCGGTCGAGATACCCGGCGGACAGACGCGTGCGACGCTCGGTCACCCAGAGCGCGTCAAGGTCAACTCCGGGCGCGAAGCGTTCCCGGGCCTGCTCGAGCCATTGCTGCATGCCCGGCACCCACCAGTCGAACTCGGGCACCAGCAGCACCGTCCGCCGCCGCGGCGCACCACCTCCTGCAGCCTTCGCCCACCGCACGTGTATCGCGCCGTAACGCCCCCACTGGCGCATCTTTGCGTTGTGGTGCAGGTCGACGGTGTCGAGCATCACCGCCTCCGTGCGGCGCAACCCGAACGCGTAGACCGTCTTCAGCAGTTGTGCGTCACGCAACGCCCCGAGAGCGCCCTTCCGGCCCGACGCCACGAGCAGCTCGACGCGAGCGTCGGCGGTGTCGAACAGGCGCTCGATCTCGTCGTACGTGAACGGGCGGCGTTTCCCGTCCCCCTCGAACTCAAACCGGTGCGCGACCGTGTTCCACGGCAGACACACCTGGGACGGGACCTCACCGAACTCCCGGTCGCAGATCTCCATCCAGTCGTACAACGGGTTCGTGAGGTAGTCGCAGAATCCCCGGATGGACCCGTGATTGGCGCGCATCGTCGACAGCGTGCGAGTGCGTCCGCCCGATTCCGCGGTGAACTCATCCACATCGGCGACCGTCCACCTCCACGGGGCTTGTCCACGAAATCACGGAACCGCGACACCGTCGCCGTCCGATTTCGAATCGTTTGCTCGCGGAGCCCGCGTGACAACTGCTGGTTCCGCCAGCCCTCGATCATCGCGTTGAAGACCTGTTCCTCCGGGTTCGCCAATGCGACGTTCGACGCTGACGTGAGCAGCCGAAGCGCCGCTGGAGAGGCCCCAAAATCTTGCATTAGATGCAACAAAGTATGGGACAGTGCATCACCGTGTCAACTCAGATCCCGGCATCCGCGAGATCACGCTGTTATCGTCGGAGCAGTTGGGTACCGAACCAGACGAATAGGCGTCGTTTGCAAGTGTGAACAGTTGCATTCACTGCAACATGCGATGGTTGCCGGTTCCCCGGCCGTGCCCTTCGTCGAGCTTCCAGTGCGGACGGTCTGCGCGACGCCTGGGCCGCCGTCGAACACGCATGGCAGTCGGCGATCCGACGCGTGGACGCCATGCAACCAGGTTCGGTGGATGCCCAGATCGGGGACGAATGGTCATTCGCGCAGACGGTGCGCCACCTTGTCATGGCGACGGACACGTGGCTCCGCAAGGCAGTGCAGGGCGTGGAGCAGCCCTATCACCCCGCTGGTCTGCCGGACACAAGCTTCGTCGAGGACGGTCGCGACACCAGCGTTTTCAGCGTGGCGTCCCCCGGCTGGGCCGAGGTGCTGCAGGCCCGAGCCGACCGAGTGGGCATGGTCCGGGAGTTCCTGGGGTCCGTCTCCGACGACGAACTGACGTCGACTCGACCCAACCCGCATGCCCCTGAGCACCAGGAGACCGTCCTGTCGTGCGTCCGGACGATCCTCGAAGAGGAGTGGGAACACTTGCGGTACGCAATCCGCGACCTGGACGCTCTCGAGAGGAGCCAGCAGGAGGATGCTCCCAGAGGCTAGACCAGATGGAAGCCTTTGGTAGGTCTTCGAACCCGGGCCGGCCCCGCTCCAGTCGCTTTCATGAGCAGAAGAACAGTGGGGCCCACCCACAGTTTCCTGCGAGCACGCGCCGGCGGCACGCTTGCCCCGCGGCCGTCAGTTCGGTCGCGGAGCAGTTGGACGTGACGTTTCCCTCATGACGAAAGTCGATCGTTCTTCCCAACCCAGTTCGCCGTGTGAAGGATCCATCCGAGCGCGCGCAAGCACGACGTCGACGATGGGGACGTACTTCAGGCGGCCTAATGGACGCAGTAGGTCGAGTTCCTGGAGGACGACACTGGCCCATTGGGATTCGACACCCACCTCCGACTACTGGAGGCCTTCGAGAGCGGCAACGAGCTGGCGTTCCGCCATCGGCGCCGATGTCCACGAACGCTGCGACAACGCCAACCGACGCCTCTGCAACCAAGCCTTCTTCATCAAGATCTACATCGACGAAGACGACCAACTCCGCGTCGAGAACAACCGCCCCTTCGAAATGCTCCTCGATCCCCAGATCAACGCCAACGCCCTCACCTGGGCCCAAGACAGCAACAAGGCCCGAACCGAAACCATCCAAGATGGCAAGGATTCGAGCCTTGTGCGTGGGGTGGAGCATAGGGGATTCGAACCCCTGACCTCTTCCATGCCATGGAAGCGCGCTACCAACTGCGCCAATGCCCCAGGTGGGTTGTCTGCCCCGTGCGGGCGACTGGATTAGCTTACTTACCCTCCCCCACGACACCAAATCGGGTCGGGCCGTGCGGTCTTGACCCGTACGCGCCGCGCAAACCACCTGGTTGCGCGCGACTGCACCCGACCCACGGACGCGGTGGGATGCCGGGCGCAGCCGCGCGATGGTCAGTTGGTAGCGAAGAACTTCTGCAAGTCCTGAAGCACCAGCCCGGCGCCGGTGGGGCCGGGCCCAAGAACCACACGTCATCGTTGACTCGCTGCGGCGATGCGCGGCGGTGTCATCGTCGGCCAGGGAGCGCCGTCACAGGTGCTGACCGCCGACCTTGTGGAGCAGGTTTTCGGGCTCGCGTGCCGGGTGATCGAAGACCCCGAATCGCACACCCCGCTGGTCATCCCGCGGATGAGCCGTCCGCACCCGATCGAAGACCCGATCGAAGATCGCGGCTCCGGGGACGATCAGGCGTGACCTCGCGCGTCGCACGCTTCTTGCGCACGTAGAGCTGGCGCCGGACGCGTGCCACGACGGTGCCGTCGCGCAGGGTGAGCTCGGTCTCGAACCACGGCAGCACCTTCTGCCCCGACGCCGCCTCGGCGCGGATCGCCTCGGCCATCTCGGCCGAGACCTCGAAGCGTCCGTAGACGGTGCCGACACCGGGGCTGACGTACTCGATCTCGGCGGCCTTGTCCCACACGTAGTAGTCGGTGCCGAGCTGGTGCATGAGCAGCAGGGCGTGGAAGGCGTCGGACATCGCGCCGATGGAGCCACCGTAGGCGGTGCCTTGCTGGTTGCGGTTGAAGCGGGTGAGCTTGAGCTCCACCCGGCAGACGGTCCAGTCGTCGCTGAACTCCTTGACCCGTAACCCCATTCCGAGAAACGGCGGGTAGAGGTTCATGCCGCGACGCAGCATGTTCGGGCTGAAGCGGCGGCGTTCGCCGTGGCGGGAGGTCTTGCTCATGCGTGTGCGTTCCACTTCTCGATGCGCCAGCCGTGGGCGCCTTCGGACAGTTCCACCCAGTGGCAGTTGTGCAGCCCGCCGAGCGCGAGCCAGGCGGCGTGCAGGTCGATGCCGACCAGGGACGCAGCGAGCGCGCGGCCGGCGACGCCGTGGGTGACGATCAGCCCGAGGCCGCCCGCCGGGAGTTCGTCGATGAGGTCCTTCGTCGCGGCGAGCGCGCGGGCGGCGACCTCGGCGACGGTCTCACCGGTCTCACCGCGCCGGACGTCCTCGCCGCGGGCGATCGCGTCCAGCTCGGCGCCGTGGCGTTCGCGGACTTCCTCGCCCGACTTTCCTTGCCACTCACCGACATTGATTTCGCGCAACCGCGGATCGGATTCGATGTCCTGGCCGGTCAGCCCGACCACCGCCTGCGCGGTGGCGTACGCGCGGCGCAGGTCACTGGAGCGAACGACATCCGGTGTGCGTTCGGCGAGCACCGTCGCTGCCGCTGCGGCCTGCTGAAGGCCGACCTCGGAGAGTTCGGTGTCGAGCTGGCCTTGCCAGATGCCGCCTGCGTTGTGGGTGGTCTGGCCGTGACGCAGCACGATCAAACGCTTCGGGTTCTTGCTGAGCATAAGCCGCTCGGACGGTCCCGGGATCGCCGCGATCATTCGGCGTCGGTCGTGGCCGCGTCCGTTTCGTCGGCGCCGCTCGGTAGTTCGAGGTCGATCGTGGGGCAGTCACGCCACAGTCGCTCGAGTTGGTAGAACTCACGCTCGTCGTCGTGCTGCACGTGGACGACGATGTCGCCGAAGTCGATCAGCACCCAGCGTCCGCCGCCGCGGCCTTCACGGCGCACCGGCTTCACCTTGCGCGCGAGCAGGGCGTCCTCGATCGCGCCGACGATGGCGTCCACCTGTCGTTCGTTGTCGGCGGAGGCGATGAGGAAGACGTCGGTCAGCGCGAGATGCTCGCTGACGTCGAGCGCGACGATCGTGGTCGCCTTGAGTTCGTCGGCAGCGGCTGCTGCAGCCTTGGCGAGATTGATCGCCTCGGGGGTGGCGGTCACTGTTCCTCCTGCAACTCTCCGCCGCCGGGCAGGTAGAGCTGATATTTGTTGATGTACTGGACGACGCCGTCAGGGACGAGGTACCAGACCGGTTTGTCGTCGTGGACCCGGTCGCGGCAGTCCGTGGAGCTGATGGCCATCGCCGGGATCTCCTTGAGCGTCACCTTGTCCTTGGGCAGCCCCTTGTCGGACAGTTCGTGTCCGGGCCGGGTGACTCCGATGAAGTGCGCGAGGTCCCAGAGTTCCTGGACTCCCTTCCAGGAAAGGATCTGCGACAGGGCGTCGGCACCGGTGATGAAGAAGAGTTCGGCGTCCGGACGCTGGGTCTTCAGATCGCGCAGGGTGTCGAGGGTGTAGGTCGGTCCGGCCCGATCGATGTCGACGCGGCTCACCGTGAAGCGCGGGTTGGACGCCGTGGCGATGACCGTCATCAAGTAACGGTGCTCGGCCGGAGCGACGTCGCGGCCTTCCTTCTGCCACGGCTGCCCGGTGGGGACGAACACGACCTCGTCGAGATCGAGCGTCGCCTGCACCTCGCTGGCCGCGACCAGGTGGCCGTGGTGGATGGGGTCGAAGGTGCCGCCCATGACCCCCAGGCGGATGGTCAGTGATCCGACCGTTCGTCGCGGTTGGTGACCTTCGGGTTGTCGTGCGGCACCTGCTCGCCGAGCTTGGGCGAGGTGTTGCGGAACGACCACAGGATGCCGAACATCAGCGCGAACACCACCAGCGCGATCAGGCCGTACATCAGGTGCGGCATCGGCAGTTCGTTGTGGTGCAGCGGGGGCACATCGCCTTCGGCGACGATGGTCAGGACACGCGACGTCATGACGGCCACCTTACCGTCTGGTGTCGAGGGCGGCAGGCGTGCCTCTCCGGAGGCTGCGGCTCAGACTCGGATCTGTCCGTCGCCCTCGACAACCCACTTGGTGCTGGTGAGTTCCGGCAGCGCCATCGGGCCACGGGCGTGCAGCTTCTGGGTGGAGATCCCGATCTCGGCGCCGAACCCGAACTCTCCCCCGTCGGTGAACCTCGAGGACGCGTTCACCATCACGACAGCCGCATCGACGCGGGCGACGAACTCGCGGGAGGCCGCGCGGTTCTCGGTGACGATCACCTCGGTGTGTTGGGTGCCGAATCGGTCGATGTGATCGATCGCGGCCTCGAGTGAGTCGACGACACCGACGCTCATCTCCAGGCCGTGGAACTCGGTGCCGAACAGTTCGTCGGTGACCGGTTCGTTCGGCACATCGCCTGCAATGGCGCGCGAATCGTCGTCGAGGTAGAGCTTGACGCCGGCGTCCGCGAGTTGCTTCAGGGCGTCCGGCAGGAAGGTCGCCGCGATGTCGCGGTGCACCAGCAGCGTTTCGGCCGCATTGCAGACGCTCGGACGATGGGTCTTGGCGTTGAACGTGATCGCGCGCGCCGTCTCGAGGTTGGCGGCGGAGTCGATGTAGACGTGGACGTTGCCGATGCCGGTCTCGATCACGGGCACGGTCGCGCCGAGCACGACGCGCTGGATCAGTGCCGCTCCCCCGCGCGGGATCACCAGATCGACCAGACCGCGGGCGGTGATGAGTGCGTCGACGTCCTCGTGGCCACCGTCGAGCAGTTGCACCGAGTCGGCAGGCAGCCCGTGCGCTTCGAGAGCCACACGGAGCACCTCGACAATGACCGCGTTGCTGGACGCAGCGGCCGACCCACCGCGCAGGATCATCGCGTTGCCGCTCTTCAGACCGAGTCCGGCAGCGTCGACGGTGACATTCGGACGCGCCTCGTAGACCATTCCGACGACACCCATCGGCACCCGAATCTGCTTGATCTGCAAGCCATTCGCCAAGGTGGAGCCGCGCACGACCTCACCGATCGGGTCGGGCAACGAGGCAACGTCCTGGAGTGCCTGAGCGATGGACGCGATCCGTTCGGGAGTGAGCCGGAGACGGTCCTGAAGGCTCTCGGTCATGCCGCCGATGCGGCCGCGTTCGATGTCCTCTGCATTGGCGTTGACGATCCGGTCGGCCGCCGCCCGCAACGCGTCGGCCAGTGCGACCAGAGCTGTGTCCTTCTCGGCGCGGCTGAGCAGGGCCAGCCGCTTGCTCGCCGCTCGTGCACGCAGGCCGGCAGCCTGGACGCGCTCAATGGAGCTGACGGCGGTTTGGGACACGGCGGCGCTCATGGATCAAGCGTAGATCCGAGGCTGCCACGACCGTCGACGTTGTCCAGATGCGGGCCTGGTACCGACCCGGTGTGGTCCTAGGCCCAGTACGGAATCTCTTCGTCGCCACCACCAGCAAGGTGTTTGAGCACCGCACGTGCGGCCCCCTCGCGGAAGTCGTAACTGTCCCTATGGTGTCGATTTCGCACTTCACGGGCGACCCTGTCGGCGACAGCCCTGGATGCGGGACCTGCAGGAGTCGCCGCGAACGCCATGGCCACAGCCAGTACCTCGTCGTCCTCAACGCACGGCGCCTGTTGCGACCGGAGATCCTGCCGTCTGAGTAGGTGTGTCGAGACGCAAATCAAACCTGCGCGACCATGCCGTCGGCTCACCGACGGGGGTTGTCGGTGGTCCCGCCTAGAGTTTCTTCATGGCCGTCAGCTACGAGTTCTACGAACCGGTCTCACCGGTGGAATTCGTTCTGCTGCAATCTCTTTCGGACCCGAAGCAGCGTTTGTTGAACCAGCTTCTGAACGCTTTGGGATCGCCCGCGGAGATGCTGACGTTCGCGAACCGGATCTCCCGGGAAGCGTTCCACCGGCTCGAATCAGACGCCGTGCGCAACACCGGGTCCATCGCCACCACCCGATCCGTCGACGTCGATGACCATCGCATGCTCGAGAAAGCAGTGACCGGTTCCACCCAGTTGGCATCCACCTCCCAGGCGGTCCAGGCGATGGCCATGGCCCGGTACGCAGCGATCGACGAAGAGCTGGTCGATTCCGACACCGGGGTCACCACCAAGGTCGAACACCCGCTCGGACACCAAGCACCGTTCGCCGACACCGACCTGGCGGCTGCGTGTCAGATGGCACCCCGCACCGCGTCGAGCAAGCTGAGCAACTCCATCGACGCGTGCACCAAAACGCCCGGTCTGTTGGCGGCCGCGGTCGAGGGTTCGATCCCGTACTGGAAAGTCAGCCTCGTTGCCTCCGAGCTGGTGAGCGCTTCACCCGAAACCTCTCACCGGGTCGAGCAGCACCTGCTCGACACGAAAGGCTTCGACACCTGGGGCTACCTGAAGGTGAAGACCGCCGCGCGCACGTTGGTGACGCAATGGGAGGCCGAGGCTGCAAAGAAGGCGCGGGTCAAAGAAGCCAAGGAAACCACCGGTGTCTGGGTTCGACCCTCCGACATACCAGGCATGGCCGAACTGTGCGCCATCGGCCCGGCCGACCAGATCGCCCGCATCTACGGCGCGGTCGACCAACTCGCTGATCAACGCGCCAAGAACCCATCAAAGGCCGATGACCCGGCCACAGATGCGAAGCCGACGCTCGGACAACTCCGCCTCGGCGCGTTGCACGACCTCGTCACCCAAGGTGCTGACGTGAGCTACCAGGTCGTGATCCAGGTCCCTGTCGTGCGCGAGGAACGTGAGGAACAGGCTGCGACCGCGGCCAAACGTGCCACCGACGACCCGGAACACGAGCCCGAGGCGTCCCCGGACGACGGGTCACCACCACCCGGACAATCCACCTCATCCCCGCGAGGTCCTGACCATTCCGGAGCGCCCGCCGACACTGATGGCACCGAATCCGACTCAACAGCACGCGAATCGGACCACTGCTACACAACGGGGTGGGCACGCATCGCCGGGATCGGGTTCATCCGGCCCGAAGTGCTCGACGCGTTGATCGAGCAGTTCGGTTGCCGCCTCACCCGAGCACTGGTCAACGCCGACACCGGAGTCACTGGTGAAACCTCGACAACCGTGTACGAGCCCACGCCGCGGATCAGGCAGTTCGTCCAGCAACGCGACCAAACCTGCCGGTTCCCCATGTGCACACGCGCCGCCATCAGGTGCGACATCGACCACGTCATCGAATGGCCCCAGGGACCCACCGCCGGGCACAACCTCGCCGCACTCTGCCGCCACCACCACGACGCGAAGACCAAGAAGCACTGGGACTACGACATGAGCGACGACGGAGTCTGCACCTGGACCTCCCGCACCGGCCGCACCTACATCACCTACCCCGACTCCGTGCACGACGCTTCATGAATCAGCCCCGTGCGGTCGGGTAGCCGTTCACGGTCACCGGGTTTCGGCGCATGCGCCCTCCTCCGTCGGGCGCATGACTCAACCAGCGGCGAAGCGACAACTCAGTACAAGCCTTCGTCGGACACCTAGCTCAACCAGCGGTTTAGGGACGATTCAGACCGACCGGCGCGCGATGCACGGTGGCTACGACGTCGTCACCACGCACGGCGAGCGCGCGGACGACCTGCCTGCCGAGCGCGCCGGACGCACCGGTGACCAGGACGCGCACGGTCAGGACGCAGCCTCGCGCTGCTGGCGACGGGTGCGCAGGAAGGTGCTGACGAAGATGAAGATCAGCATCGCGACAGCGAACCAGTTGGCGTACTTCGCGATCACCTTCACCAGGTCCTTCGCGGGTTCACCGATGTTGAACCCGAGATACATCCACACAGCGCGGTAGCAGAGCGCGCCGATGAAGTCGATCAGCATGTACTTACGCAGCTTCATTCCGACGTCACCGACGAACGCCGCGACGATCGCGCCGGGCAGGAACGGGATGAACCAGGACAGGAAGATCGCGGGTGCGCCGTACTTGCGTGCCAGCCGCTCGGCGGCGGCACCGGTACGAGCTGCCCACTTCGAGCGTCCGGACATGACCCGGATGATGTCGTGACCCCAGAGTTTGCCGGCCCACCAGAAGATCCAGTCGAACTTCACCGAGGTCAGGGCTGCTGCGAGCAGCGCCACCCACCACCAGGGCTCGTCGCCAGTCGCGAGCTTGGCGCCGATGTCGGCCATGGCGATGTTCGATCCGGTGACGAACGCGAGCACGTAGGAGTCAAGTCCGAGCAGGATCGGACGCAGCGGCAGCAGGATGATGCCGTAGAGGCCGAGCAGCGCGATCGCGGCCCAGCACTGTTTGTCCTGCTTGCTCGGCTTGCCCTGCCAGGGCAGGTTGGGGTCGTCCCACCACTCCTTGGTGGGCGGATTCTTCTCCGCGTCCGCCGCTGCCTGCTCGGCCGCGGTGGGTTCTTCGTGCGAGCCCGATCCGGGTTCGGACGGCTGGCTCATCGGGTTCCCTTTCGCAGCACGACCAGGTCGTCGCGGTGGATCACTTCTCGTTCGTACTCCGGCCCCAACGCGGCAGCCAGTTCTTTGGTGCCGCGGCCGAGCAACTCCGGCAGTTCGTGGGCGTCGTAGTTGACCAGGCCGCGCGCGACGACGGTGCCGTCGAGGGCGCACAGATCGACCGGGTCGCCGGCGGCGAACTTGCCGCTCACCGAGCGAATCCCGGCAGGTAGCAACGACTTTCCGCGCTGCACAACAGCAGCGACGGCGCCGTCGTCGAGCATCAGGCGCCCGCGGGAGGTGGTGGCGTGGGCCAGCCAGAGATGCCGAGCCCGGCGGACGCGCGGCTGAGGTGCGAACACGGTGCCGACGTCCTGCCCCGCGATCGCTGCCGCGGCCTGGGAGGCACTCGTCAGGACGGTCGTCACCCCGGCGCCGGTGGCGATCCGAGCTGCCTCGACCTTGGTCACCATCCCACCGGTGCCGACCGACGAACCGGAGCCCCCGACGTCGATGCCGTCGAGTTCGGACTCGTCCAGCACCGTCTCGATACGCGAGGTGCCGGGGCGCGAGGGAGGTCCGTCGTACAGCGCGTCGACGTCGGACAGCAGCACGAGCGCGTCCGCGCTGATCAAGTGCGCGACCAATGCCGCGAGCCGGTCGTTGTCACCGAACCGGATCTCGTGGGTGGCGATCGTGTCGTTCTCGTTGACAACCGGTACCGCGCCCATCGCGAACAAGCGATCGAGGGTGCGTTTGGCGTTCGTGTAGTGACCCCGGCGGGTCACGTCGTCACTGGTCAGCAGCACCTGGCCGACCACGAGGTCGTGGCGGGCGAAGGCCGCGGTGTAGGCGGCCATCAGTGCACCCTGACCGACACTGGCAGCAGCCTGCTGGGTGGCCAGGTCACGCGGACGACGGGCCAATTGCAATGGCGCGAGACCGGCCGCGATCGCGCCGGAGGACACCAGGACGACGTCGCTGCCCTCGAGACGGCGCGCGGCAAGGACATCGGACAGCGCGGTGACGGCGTCCGGATCCAGGCCTCCCCCGGGGCGGGTCAGCGAACTCGAGCCGATCTTGACGACCAGTCGGTTCGCCGTCCGGACGGCGGCGCGCAGGTCGGAGGTCACGACCGCGAGGATACGTGCAGTTGTTCGGTCACGGGTTGGGCGACCACGGTCGCGGCGCATCCGGCGAGGCCGAACACCGGTCCCCACCACACCCCGGCCGCCGAGAGCACGGCAGCGACACCGAGAAAGAGTGCGCAGCCCAACAGCATCCGATGGCCCGGACGCAGCCGGTGGTCCGCGTTCGGTGACATCCAGCGATTCCAGGTCAGGCCGAGGAGCACGACCACGAGGATGACAGCAGGAATGGCCCATGCACCCGGCGCGATCCTGGCGGCGGCATATCCGGCACCGACGAACAGCGCGATCTCACTGAGGAACGCTGCGACGGCAGCGACCCACACTGCGTTGCGGTTCACTCGTCGTCGGTCCAGACGCCGGCGTCACGCTCGGTCCACAGCTCCTCACGCGCTTCGCGCTGGGCGTCCTTGCGCGCGTGGAAGTCCTCCCGCTTCTCCGACCGGGTGGGACGCGCCGGGCCCTCATCCAGGCGCAGGTCGGTGCCACGGGCACCGAGCAACTCGGCTCCGGCCTGCAGCGTGGGCTCCCAGTCGAAGACGACCGCGTTGTCGGCCGGGCCGATCACGACGGTCGAACCGGGCACGGCGCCGGCCTTGAACAGTGCTTCCTCGACGCCGAGGCGGGCCAGGCGGTCGGCCAGATAGCCGACAGCCTCGTCGTTGGCGAAGTCGGTCTGGCGCACCCAGCGGGTGGGGCGCTCGCCGACGACGCGAAAGACCGGTTCGTCGGCCGGGCCTTCCTTCTTGATCGTGAAGCCGGAGTCGTCGACTGCCTTGGGACGCAACACGGTTCGTGTCGGTGCCGTGTCGCGTTCGATCTCGGCGCGGGCCTGTGCGACGTGCTTGGCGAGTGAGAACGACAGTTCCTTGAGCCCACGGTGCGCGACGGCGGAGACGATGTGCACCTCCAGGCCGCGGGCCTCGAGATCGGGCTTGACGAACTCGGCGAGTTCGAGTGCGTCCGGCACGTCGGCCTTGTTCAGCACGACGATGCGGGTGCGCTCGGCCAACGGCTTGCCGCCGAGGGTCGCGTCGGGCACGTACTCCGAGAGCTCGTGCTCGATGACGTCGAGGTCGGTCATCGGGTCGCGGCCGGGTTCCAGGGTCGCGCAGTCGACCACGTGCACCAGCACCGAGCAGCGCTCCACGTGACGCAGGAACTCCAGACCGAGGCCCTTGCCCTGGCTCGCGCCGGGGATAAGTCCGGGGACGTCGGCGATCGTGTAGCGCTCGGAGCCTGCCGTGACCACACCGAGGTTCGGGACGAGCGTGGTGAACGGGTAGTCGGCGATCTTCGGCTTCGCGGCCGACATCACCGAGACCAGTGAGGACTTGCCCGCGGAGGGAAAACCGATGAGCGCGACGTCGGCGAGCGTTTTCAGCTCCAGCACGACGTCCAACTCGTCACCGGGCTCACCCAGCAGCGCGAAACCAGGGGCCTTGCGCCGCGGCGAGGAGAGCGCCTTGTTGCCCAACCCACCGCGTCCGCCGCGGGCCACGATGAATCGGACGCCGTCACCGACGAGGTCGGCGAGGATCTCGCCCCGGGTGTCCTTGACGACCGTGCCCTCCGGCACCCGCAGGACGAGGTCTTCGCCGTCGGCACCGTTGCGCTCGTCACCGGCGCCGGGCTTGCCGTTGGTGGCCTTGCGGTTGGGAGTGTGGTGGTACTCCAGCAGCGTCGTCACCTGGGTGTCGACCTCGAGCACGACATCGCCGCCGCGTCCGCCGTTGCCGCCGTCGGGGCCACCGAGCGGCTTGAACTTCTCGCGTTTCACCGATGCGACGCCGTGGCCGCCCTTACCGGCGCTGACGTGCAGCAGCACCCGGTCGACGAAGTTGGTCGCCATCGCTGAACCTTCCGTTCAAAGGGAAACCTGTGGATGAAACCGACAGGGTGGGTCCGATCATCTCGGACCCACCCTGTCGAATGTCTTGGAGACGAAGCCTGATCAGGCCTCGACCTGGACGATGTTGACCGTCTTGCGGCCACGCTTGCTGCCGAACTCGACCGAGCCCGGGACGAGCGCGAACAGCGTGTCGTCCTTGCCACGTCCGACGCCCTCACCGGGGTGGAAGTGGGTACCGCGCTGGCGGACGATGATCTCGCCGGCGCCGACGACCTGACCGCCGAAGCGCTTCACGCCAAGACGCTGCGCGTTGGAGTCGCGACCGTTACGGGTCGAAGACGCACCCTTCTTGTGTGCCATGTCTGTGCCTACCTATCCGTTGTTCGTCGCAGTCGAGGCTCAGGCCTCGATCGCGGTGACCTTGACTCGGGTCAGCGGCTGACGGTGGCCCTGACGCTTGCGGTAACCGGTCTTGTTCTTGTACTTCATGATGGTGATCTTCGGGCCCTTGGCGGACTCGACGACCTCGGCCTTGACCGAGACCTTCGCCAGCTTGGCGGCGTCGGAGGTCACCTTGTCGCCGTCGACCAGCAGCAGCGGGGCCAGGTCGATGGACTCGCCGGCCTTGACGGCCACCTTGTCAATGATCAGGACGTCGCCCACGGAGACCTTCTCCTGGCGTCCGCCCGCGCGAACAATCGCGTACACGTCGTAACTCACTTTCGTCTTGGCGTACTCGCTCTGTATGACCGGCCAACAGCTACCCCGTGAGGGACGTCGGCTCGGTGGGCACACCGAGGGACAACTTTACCGGTCGGTCGGGTCCTGCTCCAAATTCGCGGGCGGTCCTGCCGGAGAAACGACCCGGGCACGACGCGGACGCCGCTTCACCGGCGCCGCGGGAGCCTGCTCCGGCTCGTCCGCGACGATCTCGCGCGAACCGGCATCGGGGGCCTCGGCGGCCACCACGGTCTGCGGCACCTCCTGCGGCTCGGGCGCACTCGCCGGAGCAACCGAAGGCGAACCCGCGCGACGGGACCCGCGACGCTTGCGCGCCGGCGGCTCGGTCGTTGCGGGCGCCTGGAGGACCGGGGCCGCGGATGCTCCCACGACGGACGCGGTCACGTCGGCGACCGGGCGCTCGTCGACGCCGCGCTCACTCATCTCGACCTGCGAGGTCGGCGCGTCCACGTCGAGGTCGAGCTCGACGTGGGCGTCGTCACCGGCGGCCTGTGCGGCTTCGGCCTTCTTTGCTGCAGCGGCGTGCGCCGCTGCGGCGATCTGGGCCGCCGTCGGACCGGAGGACTTCGGCTGCTGCTCGGGCTCGTCCTCCTTGCGTCCGCGCTTGCTGCGCCGGCTGTTGCCACCGCCACCGTTGCCGTTGTTGCCGCCGGAGTTGTTGCCACTGCCGGAGTTGCCGTTGTTGCCGTTGCCGGCGTTGTTGCCGCCGGACTTCTCGACGGGCGCGTCGTGCACGATCACGCCGCGTCCGTCGCAGTGCACACAGTTCTCGGAGAAGATCTCCAGCAGTCCGCTGCCTACGCGCTTGCGGGTCATCTGGACCAGACCCAGCGAGGTCACCTCGGCGACCTGGTGCTTGGTGCGGTCACGTCCGAGGCATTCCAGGAGGCGGCGCACGACCAGGTCGCGGTTGGACTCCAGCACCATGTCGATGAAGTCGACGACGATGATTCCGCCGATGTCGCGCAGGCGCAGCTGTCGAACGATCTCCTCGGCGGCCTCGAGGTTGTTGCGGGTGACCGTCTCCTCCAGGTTGCCGCCGGAGCCGATGAACTTGCCGGTGTTGACGTCGACGACCGTCATCGCCTCGGTGCGGTCGATCACCAGCGAGCCACCCGAGGGGAGCCAGACCTTGCGGTCGAGCGCCTTGGTCAGCTGCTCGTCCACGCGGTGCACGGTGAACAGATCGGTCTCGCCGGTCCACTTCTCCAGGCGCTCGGCCAGGTCGGGAGCGACGGTGCCGATGTAGTCCGACACCTCGTCCCAGGACGTGTCGCCGGCGACGATCAGCTTGCTGAAGTCCTCATTGAAGACGTCACGGATCACGCGCAGCGTCAGGTCGGGCTCACCGTGCAGCAGCGACGGTGCGTTCTGGCTTTTGCTGGCCTTCTGGATCTGCTCCCAGGTGGCCTGCAGACGCTCGACGTCGGCGCGCAGGTCCTCCTCGCTGGCGCCCTCCGCGGCGGTGCGGACGATGACGCCCGCGTCGGCCGGGACGACCTCCTTGAGGATCTTCTTCAGGCGGGCGCGCTCATTGTCGGGCAGCTTGCGGGAGATACCGGTCATCGAGTTGCCCGGCACGTACACCAGGAACCGACCCGGCAGCGAGACCTGCGAGGTCAGACGGGCGCCTTTGTGACCGATCGGGTCCTTGGTCACCTGCACCAGCACCGACTCACCCGAGGAGAGCGCATGCTCGATCCGCTTGGGCTGGTTGTCGAGGCCGGCGGCGTCCCAGTTGACCTCGCCGGCGTACAGGACCGCGTTGCGTCCGCGACCGATGTCGACGAACGCGGCTTCCATGCTCGGCAGCACGTTCTGGACGCGGCCGAGGTAGACGTTGCCGGCCATCGAGGACTGCTGGGTCTCACGCGAGACGTAGTGCTCGACCAGGACACCGTCCTCCAGGACGCCGATCTGGGTGCGACCGTCACGCTCACGCACGACCATGACGCGCTCGACGCTCTCGCGGCGGGCGAGGAACTCGGCCTCGGTGATCGAGGTACGCCGACGACCTGCCTCGCGGCCCTCCCGGCGGCGCTGCTTCTTGGCCTCCAGACGGGTCGAACCCTTGATCGCGGTGACCTCGTCGCGCTCCTTGCGCGGCTCGCGCACCTTGGTCACCGTGCCGGGCGGGTCGTCCCCGTCGGCGGAGGTACCACTGCGGCGACGGCGACGGGTGCGCCGACGGCTGTTCGCATCATCGGAGTTGTCGTCGGAGTTGTCCTGGCCGCCGTCGTCGGACGTGTCGTCCGCACCGTCACCCGAGTCATCCGTGTCGTCGGAGTCGTGGTTGTTGTCGTCGGGGCCCTGACCGCCATCGCCACCGCGATCGGATCGCTTGTTGCGGTTGTTCCGCCCGCGGCCCGAGCGCTGGTTCGGCTTGTCCTCGGACTTCTGCTCGGAGTCGGCGTCGGACTCCTGGTCGTCCTGACTCCGGTCACGACCATGGTCGCGGCTCTCGTTCTGGCCGTCGGCGTGGTTGTCGTCGTTCTGGCCGCGCGTGCGCCGACCGCGTCCGCCGCGACGACGGCCACGTCCGCCGCCGTCGATCGAATCGTCGGTTTCGTCCGAATCGGAGTTCGAACGGCCGACCGGCGCGTCGTTACCGCCCGCGTCCTCGTTGTCATCGGCGTCGTCCTGGGCACGGCGACGCGGCACCCGCACCTCGAGGTCTGGCGTCTGGAAGATCAGCCCGAAGCTGGGCGGTACCGCCGGTACGGACGGACGCTCCTGATCGGTGGACTTGGCAGTGGCATCGCCATCCGACTGCGCCGAGAAAAGACTGCCGGGTTCGTTCTGCTGGGGGCCCATGGCCCTCCTTTGTGGATCAGCACGCGGAGCCGCCCACGCCCTGAGATTCGCATCCCGCACACTCCGCATGTCGCGGTGTCTGCCGCCGCCGTCCCGAAGTCCGGGCGGCGACGAGAAGTCGTCTGTTACATCGGGGCAGCTCGCGCGTTGCGCGGCACTGCGACGATGCCGTCGGGTGCTCTGGCCGGCGCGCTCTCGCTGATGGGGCGCACCGTTCGGCCGGAACCTCGGCGGGGCACGACGCCGGCGTGGTGGGCAGCGTGACCGTTACCGAGTATCGCACACCGCTCACCCGGAAGGGTTGCGGGCGGAAGCGGCGGGTCGTTCAGGCGAGCGGGTCGGCAATGAGACCGTCGTCGTGCGGTGTGCCCTGCCGCAACCGGGTGGTCAGCGGCGAGCGCGCGAACTCGATGCCGGAGACCTGCTTCAGGGCAGACAGGACGTCGTCCGGCCGCACACTCGGCGTCGTGTGCTCCAACGAGATCTCCAGCACGCTCCCCTGTGCCGTTGCCTTCTTGATCGCCGAGCGCACGTCGAAGGTGCGCGGACCGGACTTCATCATCCGGGTGACCTCGACGCGCTCCTGCGCGAGCAACACGTCCAGCGCCGCGGCGAGCGCTGCCTCGTCCGTGCCTTCGAACTGCAACCGCCAGTCACTGGCCTGCAGACTGTCGGCCAGCGAACCGCCCTGCGCCGGAGCGACCTTGATGACGTCGAGACCCTCCGGGAGGGCTTCGTCGAGCGCGATCCGCACCTGCTCGGGATCGCATTCGCGCTGCAACGCGAGTTCGAAGTACTCGGCCTCGCTCGCGGTGCCCGTCGCGGCCGCGTTCGCGTAACTGATGCGCGGGTGGGGGTGGAAACCGGCAGAGAAGGCGATCGGGATTTCAGCGCGGCGCACTGCGCGTTCGAGCGCCCGCTGGAAGTCGCGGGTGGAGGTGAACCGCAGCCGTCCACGCTTGGCGTACTGCACCCGCAGCTTCTGCACGACCGGTGCGGGAGGCGGACCTTCGGGTACTCGTTTGGCCATGGCGGATCAGCGTACGCCGCCCGGCCCACAGTCGTCCGAACGGATGGCGGAACGCTCTCGTCACCGTCGGGTTCGAGGTGCATCATGGCGCAGTGAGAGCACGCAGGTTCGCGATCCACCCGGCGTGGATCATCGCCCTCGTCACGCTGCTGACGATGATGGGTTCGGCCGGCTTCCGTGCTGCGCCAGGGGTGTTGATGCACCCCCTGCACGGCGAGTTCGGCTGGCCGATGGGCCTGATGGGCACCGCGGTCTCGATCAACCTGATCCTCTTCGGTCTGACCGCGCCGTTCTCTGCCGCGCTCATGGAGCGATTCGGCGTGCGACCGGTGATGGTGGTCGCGCTGATCCTCATCGGACTCGGGTCGATCCTGCCCCGCTGGATGACCGAGCCGTGGCAACTCATCGCCTGCTGGGGCGTGCTGATCGGCCTCGGCACCGGGTCGATCTCCATGTCCCTGGTCGCCACGATCACCGGACGCTGGTTCGTGCAGCAGCGGGGGTTGGTGTCGGGTGTTCTCAGCGCCGCGAACGCCACCGGCCAGCTGGCGTTCCTGCCGGTGATGGCATGGCTGCTGACCACCCAGGGCTGGCGCGCTGCATCCACCACGATCGGCGTGGCTGCGCTGTGCGCGGTGCCTCTCGTCGTCCTGTTCATACGCAACCGGCCCGAGGACCTCGGCGTCCGGGCGTACGGCGCCACGGAAAGCGACCCACCGGCGTCCGTGCCGGTGCAGAACGCAGCGAAACTCGCGGTCACGACCCTTCGGCAGGCCTTGCACAGCCGGGCCTTCTGGCTGCTGGCCGGCACGTTCGCGATCTGCGGAGCGAGTACCAACGGACTCGTCGGGACGCACTTCATTCCGGCCGCGATGGACCACGGGATGGGCGAGCAGGCGGCCGCCGGACTGCTGGCCCTGGTCGGCGTCTTCGACATCGTCGGCACGATCGCGTCCGGGTGGTTGACCGACCGCTTCGACCCCAGACTCCTGCTCGGCATCTACTACGCCGGACGCGGGTTGTCGCTGTTCGCGTTGCCGACCTTGTTCAGCGATTCGGTGCAGCTGAACATGTTCGCGTTCATCCTGTTCTACGGCCTCGACTGGGTCGCGACCGTGCCGCCGACCATGGCGCTGTGCAGACAACACTTCGGCGAACGTGCGCCGATCGTCTTCGGTTGGGTGTTCGCGAGCCACCAACTCGGTGCAGCCGTCACCGCGAGCGCCGCCGGCTGGATCAGGGACGACCGCGGCACCTACGACCTGGCGTTCTACGCCGCCGGTGCCCTCTGCATCATCGCGGCCGCCGTGTGCCCGACCATTCACGCCGGTCGCAAGCAGCTCACCGAGAAGGACGCCGAGAACGTGCACTCGACCGTCGGCGAGTTGCAGGTCTGAGCGGTCAGCGTCCCGGCGGAGCCCTCGACGTAGCACCGACAGCGAGATCGACCGGACCCTCCAGCGGGCCGCGGTGCCAGGTCCGGACGTCGCGCACAGTTTCACCGGTCACCGGAAATCACGTGCCCGATACAACCACGGGTCACCCGAAATCGCTTGCGGTGCAGGCGATCAGACGACACTCAGCGGCAGCAGCTTCTTGCCGGTCGGACCGATCTGGATCTCGGTGCCCATCTGAGGGCAGACACCGCAGTCGAAGCACGGGGTCCAGCGGCAGTCGTCGACCTCGGTCTCGTCGAGGGCGTCCTGCCAGTCGTCCCAGAGCCATTCCTTGTCCAGGCCGGAATCCAGGTGATCCCACGCGAGCACCTCGGTCTCGCCGCGTTCACGCGTGGTGTACCAGGCGACGTCCACGCCGTACGGCTCCAGAGCCTCCTCGGCACAACGCATCCAACGCTCGTAGGAGAAGTGCTCGCTCCACCCGTCGAAGCGTCCGCCGTCGCGCCAGACGGCCTCGATGACGCGTCCGATGCGACGATCACCGCGCGAGAGCAGTCCTTCGACGATGCCCGGCTGACCGTCGTGGTAGCGCATGCCGATCGAGCTGCCGTACCGCTTGTCGGAGCGGATCGCGTCACGCAGTTTCTGCAGACGGGCGTCGGTCTCCTCCGCGCCCAGTTGCGCGCACCACTGGAACGGAGTGTGCGGCTTGGGCACGAACCCACCGATGGAGACGGTGCAGCGGATGTCCTTGCGGCCACTCACCTGTCGGCCGGTCTCGATGACCCGCTTGGCGAGCTCGGCGATCTGCAGCACGTCCTCGTCGGTCTCGGTCGGCAGACCGCACATGAAGTACAGCTTCACCTGGCGCCAGCCGGCACCGTAGGCGGCGGCGACGGTGTTGATGAGGTCGTCCTCGGTGACCATCTTGTTGATCACCTTGCGGATGCGTTCCGAGCCGCCCTCCGGGGCGAAGGTCAGGCCGGAGCGACGACCGTTGCGGGTCAGTTCGTTCGCCAGGTCGATGTTGAAGGCGTCCACCCGGGTGGACGGGAGTGACAGTCCGGTCTGGGTGCCCTCGTACCGGTCGGCCAGGCCCTTGGTCAGGTCGGCGATCTCGGTGTGGTCGGCGGAGCTGAGTGAGAGCAGTCCGACTTCCTCGAATCCCGTAGCGGCCAGGCCCTTCTGGACCATCTCGCCGATACCGGTGATCGAGCGTTCGCGCACCGGACGGGTGATCATCCCCGCCTGACAGAACCGGCAGCCGCGGGTGCAGCCGCGAAAGATCTCCACCGACATGCGTTCGTGCACCGTCTCGGCCAGCGGCACCAGCGGCTGCTTCGGATACGGCCACTCGTCGAGTTCCATGACGGTGTGCTTCGACACGCGCCACGGGACGCCGGGCGCCTGCGGTGAGGGCGCGACGCGCTTGATCCGGCCGTCGGGGAGGTAGTCGACGTCGTAGAACGCCGGCACGTAGACGCCCCCGGTGCGCGCCAGGCGCAGCAGCAGTTCGCGGCGTCCGCCCGGACGTCCCTCGGCCTTCCACGCAGCGATGTGGGTGGTGATCGCCAGGACGGCTTCCTCGCCGTCGCCGACGACCGCACAGTCGATGAAGTCGGAGATCGGTTCAGGGTTGAACGCGGCGTGACCACCGGCCAACACGATCGGGTCGTCGTCGCCGCGGTCGGCCGCGTGCAGCGGGATACCGGCCAGGTCGAGCGCGGTGAGCATGTTGGTGTAACCGAGCTCGGTCGAGAACGACAGGCCGAAAACGTCGAAGTCGCGCACCGCGCGGTGCCCGTCGACGGTGAACTGCGGCAGACCGTGCTCCCGCATCTGCGCTTCCATGTCGGGCCACATCGCGTACGTGCGCTCGGCGAGAGCGTTCGGCTGCTCGTTGAGCACTTCGTACAGGATCATCACGCCCTGGTTGGGCAGCCCGACCTCGTACGCGTCGGGGTACATCAGGGCCCAGCGAACTGTGAGTTCCTGGCCGTCCGGGCCGGTGCCGCCGCAGTTCCAGTCCTTGGTCTGGCTGTTCAGCTCACCGCCGACGTACTGGATCGGCTTGCTGACGCGCTCGAGCAGCGGCTCGAGATCGTGGAAGAGGGACTCACCCGGAGCGGAGGTACGCGGGGTCACAGACATGAACTCCAGGGTAGGTGAGCGGCGGGCATTGGTCGAACACACGCAGTGATGCACGAAGGCCCGCGCGGCAGGCGCGGGCCTTCGTGAACGGTTGTCTGCTCGGATCAGTCCTGGTAGAGCGTGTCCAGGTCGTCCTTGTACTTCTTGACGACGACCTTCCGCTTGAGCTTGAGGCTCGGCGTGATCTCGCCCTCCTCGATCGACAGGTCGCGCGGCAGGATGATGAACCGCTTGATCTGCTCCCAGCGGGCGAGCTTGCTGTTGAGCTCGTCGACATATCCCTGCACCATCTCGCGCACCTGGTCGGAGGTGACGATGGTCTGGTAGTCGGCGCCCTTCAAGTCGCCACCGTGCGCGTCCGCCCATTCCTTGATGGCGTCCTCGTCGAGCGTGATGAGCGCCGACACGAATTTGCGACCGTCGCCCTCGACGACCAGTTGCGAGGCGAAGGGGCAGATGCCCTTGAAGATCGCCTCGATCTGGCTGGGTGCGACGTACTTGCCGTTGGAGGTCTTGAAGAGGTCCTTCTTGCGGTCGGTGACCCGCAGGTGACCGGTCGGGTTGAGCTCGCCGATGTCGCCGGTGTGGAACCACCCGTCGTCGGTGAGCACTTCCTTGGTGACGTCGTCCATGCCGCGGTAACCCTGCATCACGCCGGGTCCCTTCACCAGGATCTCGCCGTCCTCGGCGATCTTCACCTCGGTGCCGGGCAGCGGCCAGCCGACGGTGCCCGGGATGTTGGCGTAGGGACGGTTGACGAACGTAGCGGCACTGGTCTCGGTGAGTCCGTAACCCTCCAGGATCGGGATGCCCATCCCGTCGAACTACTTGGCCACGTCCTGGTTGAGTGCGGCCGAACCGGAGATGAAGAAGCGGATGTTGCCACCGAACCGCTGACGGATCTTCTTGGCGATGATTGCGTCACCGATCTTGTGCATGGCGGCCGTGGCAGCTCCGAGCTTTTCGCCCTTGGAGTTGGCATCGGACACCTTGAGCGCGTTGGCCGAGTGCCAGTCGAACAACTTCGCCTTCGCGCCGCCCTCCTCGCGCATCATGATCGAGATACGGCCATAGACCTTCTCGAAGATGCGCGGTGCAGCGCCCATCCACACCGGCTTCACCACCGGGAGGTTCTCGACGATCTTGTCGACCCGGCCGTCGATGGCGGTGGTGAATCCGATCTGCAGCGGAAGGGTCAGCAGCACCTTGCCGAAGACGTGGGCCAGCGGCAGCCACAGGAAGGCCTTGTCGTCCGGCCCCAACAGATTGGACGAATCGACGGCCGCAGCTTCGTAGGTCCACGCGCGGTGCGGCAGCCGCACACCCTTCGGGCGGCCGGTGGTGCCGGAGGTGTAGATGAGGGTGGACAGGTGCTCCGGTTCGATCTTGTCGACCCGCTCCTCGATCGCACCCTCGTGCGAGGCAAGGTACTCGGCGCCGAGCTTCTCCAGGTCGGCCAACGAGATGATCCAGTCGCCGTCCGATTCACCGTCGAAGGTGACGACCTTGACGACGGAATCGATCGCGTCACGGCCCTCACGCAACATCGTGTTGTGCGCGTCGTCCTCGGTGAAGACGACTTTGCTGCCCGAGTCGGCGATGATGAACAGCGTGTCGTCGACGGTGGAGGTCGGGTAGATCGTGGTGGTGGCCGCACCGGCGAGCATCACGCCGAGGTCGGTGATCGCCCACTCCACGCGGGTCGCACTCGCGATCGCGACGCGGTCCTCCATCTCGACGCCGAGGCTGATCAGACCGGCGGCGATGTTGCGTGAGCGGACGGCGACCTCCGCCCAGGTCAGGGAGTGCCAGTTCTCGTCGGCGTCCGGGAACTCGAACGCGACCCGATCCGGGGTCTTCGAGACGCGATCGAGGAAGAGCGCACCGACCGAACGGGCGGCGTTGTTGATCACCGCGTAGTCGGGCTTCTCTTCCTGGTTGCTCATCATTGCCATGGTGTTTTTCTCTCCTGCGTCGGGGGCGGGGCTCGCCAGTTTGTGACCCAGGTTACTTACGGGTCACAAGATCGTCAGGCGTTCCCGGCAACAAACCGGTCTCTCTTGCTCAATACAGACGCCGCAGGCTCACCAGATGGACGTTCTCCAGCAGCCCGATCGCCACCCAACAGGCGAACATGCTCGACCCGCCGTAGGAGACGAACGGCAGCGGAAGTCCGGTGACGGGCATGAGCCCGAGGTTCATCCCGATGTTCTCCAGCACCTGGAACAGGAACCAACCGACGACACCGACCGCGACCAGGCGTCCGAAGGAGTCCTGCGCGCGGCGGGCGATCAGGACTGCGCGCACCAGGATCGTTCCCAGCAACGCGATCACGATCGCTGCGCCGACGAAGCCGAGTTCCTCGCCTGCCACGGAGAAGACGAAGTCGGTCTGCTGGAAGGGGATGAAACCGCCCTGCGTCTGGCGTCCCTGGAAGAGTCCTTCGCCGGTCCAGCCGCCCGATCCGATCGCGATCTTCACCTGCTGCACCTGGTAGCCGATGCCGGTCGGGTCGCCGTCAGGATCCGCGAACGCGGTCAGGCGGGCTCGTTGGTACGGGTCGAGCACGTTTGTGGTCACGGCGATCACCGCCGCGCACGCCATTGCGGTGAAGATCGTGGCCAGCCACCACCGCGAGGCCCCCGACACCGCGAGTACGCAGACGCTGAGCATCACCAGGACCAGGGCCGAGCCGAGGTCGGGTTGGGCGAGCACGAGCAGGATCGGCAGGGCGGCCACTCCCCCGGCGAGCCACACATCGCGCCGCGGAGGCGGCGCGCCACGTTCTCCCCGCTCGGCCAGGATCATCGCCAGACCCACACATAGGGCGACCTTCGCCAGTTCGGCGGGCTGGATCGAGAAGCCGGGCACCTGGATCCAGGACCGGGACCCGTTGATGGTCGAACCCAACGGACTCAGTACGAGCACCAGACCCACGATCGCGCCCAGGTAGACCCACGGCGCCAATGCGCGGATCGCCCGGAAGTCGGTTCGCATCACCACCACCGCCAGGGTGACACCGACGACGGTGTTGAACAGATGCCGCACCAGAGATCCGGCGCCTTCCACGTTCCGCGTGGCGGAGTACACCAGGAGCGCGCCGATCGCGCAGAGAGCTGCCGCGGACAGCAGCAGACCCCAGTCGCTGCGTGTCCAGGACAACTGACGCGTGTCGGCGGTCTTCGGCCAGACGGCGCCGAGACCGCCCTGCGTCGTCATCGGGAGGTCCGTCGTCAGTCGCTCAGGGCCGGGCAGAGCCTGCGGGCCTCGTCGACGTCGCGGGTCATCTGCTCGATGAGTGGTTCGATGCCCTCGAATTTCACGTTGCCACGCAACCGCTGCACGAACTCCACCGTGACGACCTCGTCGTAAAGGTCGAGGTCGGTGCGGTCGAGCACGTATGCCTCCACGGTGCGCTGAGTGCCCTCGAAGGTCGGGTTGGTGCCGACCGAGATCGCCGCGGGGAGGCGGTGATCGGGGTGGATCGGCGCCAGCGACGGACGTACCAGATAACCGGCATAGACGCCGTCGGCGGGCACCATGCCGGTGCTGTTCTGGGCGAGGTTCGCCGTGGGAAAGCCGAGTTCACGGCCACGTTCGAAACCGTGCACGACCATGCCGGTCACTGTGTGCGGGCGACCGAGGATGTCGGCGGCGGCGGTGACATCACCCTCCCGCAGCGCTTCGCGGACGCACGTCGAGGAGTAGCGCCGCCCGGTGCCCACGTCGTCCAGCACGACGACCTCGAAGCCGTGCTCGTCGCCCAGATCGCGCAGCGTCGAGACATCACCGGAGTTGCGCACACCGAAGCGAGTGTCTTTGCCGCACACCACGACCCGGACATTCAGTGCTTCGACGAAGACGGCACGGACGAAGTCCTCGGGAGTCATCGCAGCCAGTTCGGTGGTGAACTCCAGGACCAAGGTCGCGGCCACACCGGCGTCGGCCAGGCGGCTCATCCGCGCCTCGAGCCCGGCCAATGCCTCGGGGGCCTCGTCCGGACGCAGGACGGCAATCGGATGCGGATCGAAGGTCACTGCGACCGGGGTCGCGTCTCGTTCACCGGCGAGGCCACAGACTCGTTCCAGCAGTGCTTGGTGCCCGCGGTGCACGCCGTCGAAGTTGCCCATCGTCACGACGGTGGGTCCGAGGTCGGCCGGCACGTCCTCGACGCGGGTGATCACAAGCACGGCGGCAACTGTAGTGCGCGTGCTCATCCGACGGCGTTCCGCCTCGTGCCACTATTCGAACGACCCGGAACACCGGTGGACGCAGGTGATGGAGGTAGGGATGACTGGCTGGGCCGAGCTGACGCGCCGATCGCTCGACGAACTCCGCACGACGGACGAGACGTATCGTCCGACGAACTTCTGGGGACCCGGCGTGGATCGCCTGCTGTCCGAGATGGAGACGATCGGTCTGGAGAAGTTCAAATCGTGGCCGAGTGCCCCGATCTGGTTCTACCCGATGTACGGCAACGGCTGGACCGAGGCGACGTTGGCCAAAGCGCTGCAGAGCGCGAAGCAGGTCAACCCGCGCGCCGACCAGGGATACTTCTACAACTCACTGAACGGATGGTTCGAGGCACGGCGCGACTTCGACGTGGCCATGATGGCCTGGGACCAGCACCGGTGGCCGTTCGACATCGGCGGGCACGGCGAGAGCAAGGTCGGATCCCCTTGGCAGGCATTCGGGGGTGTCCCCGGAGGAAGTGCCCAGTTCGGCAGGGCGTACGCCAACTACCTGCTGCTGCTGGCGGCGCTTTCGCGGCACGTCGATCGTCCACCGACCAGCTTCCTGGAGATCGGCGGCGGTTTCGGCGTTCTCGGCGAGATCGTGCGCACGCGCGATCCGCAAGCACGGTACGTCGACCTCGACATCCCGCCGCTGCTGACCGTGGCCTCCTACTACCTGACCGAACTCTTCGGCGCCGATTCGGTCACCGTCTACGACCCGCAGACAGCCGCACGCGGTCCGATTTCCGTGCCCGAATGTGGCGTGTTGCCCAACTTCCGCATCGAGGACCTCGACGCCCAGTTCGACGTGTTCGTCAACTCCTTCTCCTTCCAGGAGATGGAGCCGCCCGTCGTCGACCACTACATCGGGCAGGTCTGCGACAAGGGCATCACGTACGCCGTGTCGCTCAACTCGCGAGAGGGCAAGCCGAAGGCAGCACAGGCAGGCGACTGGGGCGCCCTGGACCCGGTCAAGTCCGCCGACATCATCGACATGTTCGACCGCCATGGGCTCGAACTGGTCGGTCAGTACGACACCCCGCTGGTCCGCAGCGCCGGACAGGTCAACGTCTTCCGTCGCCGCTGACTCACCGACCTCAGCCGGCCGGGAAGACCACCTTCGACACAGCACGCTCCCCGGTCTGGTCGAGGATCGCCACGAGATCCTCGTCCGGGCCGATGGCTGCCACCACGTCGATCCGCGGTCCTGACGAAGCGAGCTTCTGTCCGTATCGCAACGCGCGTGCCTGCGCCTCGTCGAGTTCGCGCACCGGGAACTGCTCGCGCGCCGCCTGCGCCATGGGCAGGATGTTCAGCGGTTCATCGGCGTGATGGGCCTTGTTGAGCTCGTCCATCGTCGGTACGCCGTCGATCGTGTACCGCCCGACGCGTGTGCGGCGCAGCGCGATGAGGTGCCCACCGACTCCGAGCAGATCGCCCAGATCCCGGGCGAGCGCACGGACGTAGGTGCCCGACGAGACCTCGACCTCCACTTCAAGGTCAAGGGCTCCGTCCCCGATCTCCGGACGTGGGGTGCTCGACCTGATCTCGAAGGTGCTCACCGTCACCGGCCGAGCCGCGAGCTTCACCTCGTCGCCTCGGCGCACCTTCGCGTACGCCCGCTTCCCGTCGACCTTGATCGCGCTCACCGAACTGGGTACCTGCTGTATCGACCCGGTCAGCCGTGCGACCGCGTCCGAGACGGCGCCGGCGTCGAGCTGCGCCGTCGCAACTGTGGCGGTGATGTCGCCCTCGGCGTCATCGGTGACCGTCGCCTGACCCAGTCTGATCGTCGCGGTGTACGTCTTGTCGCACCCGACCAGGAAGGTCAGCAACTTGGTCGCCCGATTGACACCGAGCACCAGCAGTCCGGTGGCCATCGGGTCGAGCGTGCCTGCATGCCCGACCCGGCGGGTGCCGACGAGGCGACGGGTGCGGGCCACGACGTCGTGACTGGTCCAGCCGGCCGGCTTGTCGACCAGCAGGAGTCCGTCGTCGGTCACTCGTCGGTCACTCGTCACCGGCGTCGTCCGCCGCAGGCTTGCGGTACGGGTCGGCGTCGCCGGCGTACTGGGCACCGGCATTGCGCTGCAGTTCGGCGTCGCGTTCCCGCGCGGCGGCGAGAGCTGCCTCGATGTTCGCTGCACCTTCGGGGATCGCGTCGGGAATGAACTCCAGCGACGGGGTGAGCCGGATGCCGAGGCCCTTGCCGACGTGCGAGCGGATCCGGCCGCGGTTGTCGGCGAGCGCCGCCTCGGTGTCGGCGCGCGCCTTGTCGTCCCCGAAGATCGTGTAGAACACCGACGCGTGCTGCAGGTCGCCGGTGACCCGGACGTCGGTGACGGTGATGAATCCGAGGCGCTCGTCCTTCAGCCGGAACTCGAGGTACTCGGCCACCAAGGACTTGATGCGTTCGGCGATCTTTCGTGCGCGTGCGGGGTCAGCCATGCGTGCAAACCTACCGCCAACGACGTCGGCCATCGTCGTCGGCGGGTGCGTGCTGCGACGAAGTCCCAGCATTGCGAGGGCATCCCGACAGCCTCCTGACAGCCACCGGCCCGAATCTGCTTCAGGACGACACCGGACGGTGTCGGTTCCGACTCAGGAAGGCATGACATGGCAACCATGAAGATCCTCGCGACTGCCGGACTCGCGGCGGCAGCAGGTCTCGGCGTGGGCGCGGCCGCGACCTCGCTCGCCGACACCACCTCGCCGAGCGCGACCAGTTCACCGAGCTCGTCGAGCTCGTCGAGCTCCTCGTCCGCTGACTCGAACAAGAGCTCCGGTGACGACGCGACGAAGGATGCGACCAAGGATTGCGGTCCGCGTGCGGGGAAGGACGCTCGCGGGATGCACAAGCACACGGAGGTGACCGGCACGGCCGCGACCAGCGTGAAGAACGCGGTGACCGCGAAGTATCCAGGCGCGACGATCGAGAAGGTGTTGCAGGACGAGGACGGCTCGTACGACGTGCTGGCCACCAAGTCCGGCGACAGGGTCATGTACGAGGTGAGCAAGGACCTCAAGACGATCACCGAACGCACCGGCGGCCCCGGTAAGGGCGGCCCGCGTGGTGAGCGTCCGGCTCCCCCGACCGGGCAGGGTCAGGCGGGCGACTCCTCGGCAGGCTCGTCCACAACGTCGCCCTCGGGGACGGCGCAGTCCAGCTGGACGCCGACCGTCTGAGTCATTCGCTGAGCATCTCCGCGATCGGGACCGCGTGAACATCGCTGAGCGGCAACCCAGTTGGCTGCGCTCACGGGACCTCACGTGGTCTCGATCGCGCTCGGTCGGTAACCCTGCCTCACTACTCGACCGGCGTGAGGGCGTGGCCCGTGTTGTCAGGGTTCCTTGCGAGCGACGATGAGGTCGCGGTCGATGGAGGCGTCGACCCGGTGGCGGAAAGAGCTGTCCCGCCAGTCGGTGACCACGATGAGACCGTGTTGTTCCAACATCAGCGCCAGGTCCTCGGCGGGAGCCACGTGTCGGTTGTAGGACAGACCGACCGCTCCTCCGGTGCGCAGCGTCCGGATCCATGCGGGCATCGCACGGTCGAGCAGTTCGAGCGGACGGCGCGAGAGACGGTCTCCGTGTGATCCGTGCTGCACGCCGTACGGGGTGTCGGTGACGATGACGTCGATGCTCGCCGCACGGACGAGGCCACCGAGGTCGGTGGTGTCGGTCGACAGATAGCGCACCGTCTGCGTGTCACCGGTTTTGAACGCGTCCTTGGTCGGTGCCACCTCGAGAGTGAACTCGCGACCGCGTGCCCGTCCGCCGGTCGTGCTCGCGCCCCGGTCCATCGTGTGTTTGAGCCGGTGCGCCTGCACCCACGTCTTCAGGAACGCGGCGTAGGTGTCGTAGTCCTTGCGGTCGACGTCGACGCCGGTGACGCTGTACCCCGCCAGCAGAGCGATGTTGAGGGTCGTCCCGCGTCCGCACATCGGGTCCATGACGTCCAGGCCGCCCTCCAGCCACTTGCTCGGACGCTTGGTCGCAGCCGCAGTGACGTTGAGCAGCAACCGCGTCCACTGTTCGTTGGTCTTCCCCTGGTACTTCTGAATCGTCACCAGATCGCTGGGGTAGAACTGCCTGCGCTGCAACGGAATCGGCCGCAGCAACTCACCCTCGCGCTCGAACAGCGCGAACGTCGCCGAGAGGTTCGACAGAGCCGGCACGACCTCGTCACCGGAGGCGGAAATGGTCAGGTAATCGACCCCCGCCAATTCGATCGGCGCGACGTCGGGCGTCGATCCGAAGGCCGCCAGCACGGTCTCGATCTCGGCCGCGGCCAGGCGCGGGGCAGCGTCCGCATAGACACGATTGCTCGACGGTGCGACCAGCACCAGGTACTCACTCACGACCGGTCACGCTACCGGGCGGACGGCGCCGCCATTTCGGGGAGGCGTTTGTCCCACCGGCAGCGAACTTTCCCTTCTCGCGGGGAAAGTCCCTCCCTGTTCCTGCCAGGACGCGATCAGGGACGCAGGAAGCCCCCGGTGCGAGCGAACTCGCACCGGGGGCTCCATGAAGAGCAGCGGGATCAGGCCCGCGGCTTCTCCCGCATCTCGTACGTCGCGATGAGATCGCCCAACTGCAGGTCGTTGTACGACCCGAGGTTGATACCGCACTCGAAGCCCTCACGGACCTCGGTGACGTCGTCCTTGAACCGGCGCAGACCGGCGATCTCGACGTTCTCGGCCACGACGACGCCGTCGCGGGTGATGCGCGCCTTGGTACCACGCCTGATCTCACCCGAGCGGACGATCGAGCCGGCGATGTTGCCGAACTTGGACGAGCGGAAGATCTCGCGGATCTCCGCGGTACCGAGCTCGACCTCCTCGTACTCCGGCTTGAGCATGCCCTTCAGGGCCGCCTCGATCTCCTCGATGGCGCTGTAGATCACCGAGTAGTACCGGATCTCCACACCTTCCTTGTCGGCGTACTCCGCGTTCTGACCCTCGGCTCGCACGTTGAAGCCGATGATCACCGCGTTGGAGGCCACCGCGAGGTTGATGTTGTTCATCGTGATCGAGCCGACGCCGCGGTCGATGATGCGCAGGTCGACCTCTTCGCCCACATCGATCTGCATAAGGGCGTCCTCGAGCGCTTCGACCGAACCCGACACGTCACCCTTGAGGATGAGGTTGAGGGTCTCGACCTTGCCGGCGGCGAGGTGCTCGTTGAGGTCCTCCAGGCTGATCCGCTTGCGCGCCTTGGCCAGGCTGGCCTGACGGTCGGCAGCTTCACGCTTCTCGGCGATCTGGCGAGCAGTGCGGTCGTCCGGAGCCACGATGAACGTGTCACCTGCACGCGGCACCGAGGCCAGACCGGTCACCTGGACCGGACGGGACGGGGTCGCCTCGTACACGTTGTTGCCGTGCTCGTCGAGCATCGCGCGGACGCGGCCGTGGGCCGTTCCGGCGACGATCGCGTCACCGACACGCAGCGTGCCCGACTGCACCAGGACGGTGGCGATCGCACCGCGTCCACGGTCGAGGTTGGCCTCGATCGCGACGCCGCGAGCGTCCTTGTCCGGGTTGGCGCGCAGGTCGAGGGCGGCGTCTGCGGTGAGCAGGACGGCCTCGAGCAGCTCGTCGATGTTCTGACCCTGGCGAGCCGACACGTCGACGAACATGGTGTCGCCGCCGTACTCCTCCGCGATCAGGTTGTACTCGGTCAGCTGCTGACGCACCTTGGCCGGGTTCGCACCGTCGACGTCGATCTTGTTGACCGCGACGACGATCGGCACATCGGCCGCCTGCGCGTGATTCAAGGCCTCGACCGTCTGCGGCATGACACCGTCGTCGGCCGCGACCACGAGGATCGCGACGTCGGTGACCTTCGCACCACGTGCACGCATGGCGGTGAACGCCTCGTGACCCGGGGTGTCGATGAAGGTGATCGGCCGGTCGTTGCCCTCGTGCTCCTTGTGCACCTGGTAGGCACCGATGTGCTGGGTGATGCCACCGGCCTCCGACGCCTGGACGTCGGCGTTACGGATGGCGTCCAGCAGTCGCGTCTTACCGTGGTCGACGTGACCCATGACGGTCACGACCGGCGGACGGGCCTGCAGGTCCTCGTCGGACTCGGCATCGGCCTCTGCCTCGAGGTCGATGTTGAAGGCGCCGAACAGCTCCTTCTCCTCGTCCTCCGGCGAGACGACCTGGACGTCGTAGCCCAGCTCGGCACCGAGCAGCTTGAAGGTGTCCTCGTCGAGCGACTGGGTCGCCGTGGCCATCTCACCGAGGTGGATCAGCACGGTCACCAACGACGCGGGGTTCGCGTCGATGCGGTCGGCGAAGTCGGTCAGCGACGAACCGCGACGCACCCGCACGACGGTCTTGCCGTCGCCACGGGGAACGCTGACGCCACCGATCGACGGAGCCTGCATCTGCTCGAATTCCTGACGCTTCGCGCGCTTGGACTTGCGACCGCGGACCTTTCCGCCGCCTCGTCCGAACGCACCCTGCGTGCCACCACGACCACCGGGACGGTTGCCGCCGCCACCGGGACGACCGGCGAAACCGCCGCCGCCCGGACGACCGGGCGCACCGCCGGGGCCGCCACCGGGACGACCGGGGCCCCCACCACGCGTGGGACGGTCACCGGGACGACCGATCGAGGAGCGCTCCGGCATCATGCCGGGGCTGGGACGGGATCCACCCGGGCGCGGGGCGCCACCGGCGGGAGCACCACCGGGACGCGGACCTGCCGGACGCGGACCCGCTGCGCCACCGGCGCCGCGAGCCGAGGCCGGACGGGGCATGCCCTGGCTGGGAGCGAACGGGTTGTTGCCCGGACGCGCCGGCTGACCCGAGCGCATGCCCTGGCTGGAACTGAACGGGTTGTTGCCCGGACGCGGTGCGCCGGGGCGGCCACCACCGGACGCGCCGGCTCCACCGGGACGACCCGGACGCGAGTCACCACGACCTTGATCGCGACCTTGATCGCGACCCTGATCACGCGCCGGACGCTCTTCACGAGCGGCCGGAGCAGCCGGTGCCGGACGAGCACCGGGCTTCGGTGCTGCCGGACCCGGACGGTTCGACGTCTCGCGAGCCGCCGGGGCGGCGGGCTGCGCGGCCGGCGCGGACTCGGCAGCGGGTGCCGATTCGGTCGTCGGCTTCGGGGCGGCCTTCACCTCGGGCGCGGCTGCGGGCGCGGCTGCGGGCGTGGCAGCCGCGGCCGGAGCCTGCGGCTCTGCAGCGGGCTTGGCCGGTGACGGACCCGGACGAGCGGAGGTGCTCGACGGGGTGCTCGATGTGCTGGACGGGGACGGCGCAGCCTTCTTTGCGCCGGGCTTCGGCGCAGCCGACTTCGCGGCCGGCTTGTCGGCCTTCTCCTCGGCCTTACCCGCCGAGGGCGGCGGGTTCTCCTTGATCTTGCGGACGACCGGAGCCTCGATGGTGGAGCTCGCCGTCTTGACGAACTCTCCCTGCTCCTTCAGGTACGCAAGAAGTTCTTTGCTCTCGATCCCGAGCTCTTTTGCGAGCTCGTGAACTCGGACCTTTGCCACGCTTCTCCTTTATGGATTGCGACGGTCCGAGCGCGAAAGAATCGCGAGCGAACCGTCAATCAGAGGGTGTTGCTCATCGCTGAGTACTCATCGGGTGCTCATCAGCGTCAAACCCGCTTTCGGTTCTCTTCCTTGTCCGCGGCATCGGTCGATGCAGCGGCGTCGTGCATGGCCCACCACTCCTGGACGGGTGTGGTGTCCACCTGCGCCGGTACTCGCAACGCGCGTCCGAGTGCCTGACGGGCCAAAGCCCGTTCGACACATGCGACTCGCGGATGCAACCAGGCTCCCCTGCCGGGCAACCGGCCTCGCTCGTCGACCATGACCTGCCACCGAGACGGCCGCTCACGATCGGCGATCGCGACGAGGTGTACCAACTCGGACCGTTCGTCCCGCTGCCGGCAGCCGACACACGTCCGCAGACCGGTGTGTGCAGGTTTGTGGCCACGTTCTGGCGAACCGTCCGCGAGCAAGTCTAGCGCAGCGTTCACTCCCCGCCGTTGCCGGCGGGTCCGGCGGCGGTCGGCGAACCGGACGCAACAGCCGGTCCACCGGGCGCCGTGTCGGGACGGATGTCGATGCGCCAGCCGGTCAGTTTGGCCGCGAGTCGGGCGTTCTGACCCTCCTTGCCGATCGCCAGCGAAAGCTGGTAGTCGGGCACGATGACGCGCGCAGCCTTGCCGGCCCGGTCGGTGATCTCCACTGCGGAGACCCGCGAGGGCGACAGCGCAGCGGCAACGAACTCGGCCGGGTCCTCGGAGTAGTCGACGATGTCGATCTTCTCGCCGTGCAGTTCGGTCATGACGGCCCGCACCCGCGAGCCCATCGGGCCGATGCAGGCACCCTTCGCGTTCACGCCGGGAGTCTTGGAGTGCACCGCGAGTTTGGTGCGGTGGCCGGCCTCGCGGGCAAGAGCCGCGATCTGCACGGTGCCGTCGGCGATCTCGGGCACCTCGAGCGCGAACAGCTTGCGCACCAGGTTGGGGTGGGTGCGCGACAGACCGATCTGCGGGCCCTTCGGTCCGCGCTTGACGCTCACGACATAGCAGCGCAGCCGCTCACCGTGCTTGTAGGTCTCGCCCGGCACCTGCTCGGCGGACGGCAGGAATCCCTCGACCGTGCCGAAGTCAACACGGACGGTGCGCGGGTCACTGGACTGTTGGATGATGCCGGCGACGATGTCGCCCTCGCGGCCCTTGAAGTCGCCGAGGATCGCCTCGTCCTCGACGTCACGCATGCGCTGGACGATGACCTGTCGGGCGGTCGCCGCGGCGACGCGTCCGAAGTTGTCGGGGGTGTCGTCGAACTCCGGGCCGGGGTCGCTGCGGACGCCTTCGTCGTCGATCTCGCCGTCCTCACGGGCCCACACAACGACATGGCCGCTCTTGCGGTCGAGTTCGACGCGGGCGTGCCGCAGGGATCCCTCCACGCGGTGGTAGGCGGTGAGCAGCGCCTGCTCGATCGCAGGCACGATGACATCCATCGGGATCTCGCGCTCCCGTTCGAGCGCGCGCAGTGCAGCCATGTCGATGTCCATCAGAGCTCTCCTTCCTCGGCCCGGTTGAACTCCACGTTCACCTTGCTCTTCGTCGTGTCTGCGTAGGCCAGCGTCGTCAGCGCAGGTTCGCCCTTGGCGGGTTGGACCAACAGGTCGAAATCGTCGGCACCGGCGCGCATCACGCGTCCGGTGAGTTCGCCACCCTCGGTGCGGGCGACCGTGATCAGCCGGCCGACGTTGCGCCGGTAGTGCCGCGGCTCGGTGAGCGGGCGGTCGATTCCGGGCGAGGAGACCTCGAGTACGTAGGGCTGTTCGCCCATCGCGTCGGTCTCGTCGAGACGGTCGCTGATGACGCGGGTGAGTTCACCGACGGTGTCGAGATCGAGCGGCTCGATGGCTGAGGTGTCGTCTGCGGGGTCGAGATCGGACAGGTCGCGGTCGACGAGCACGCGGACGACGCGGCGCTTGCCGGCGGGGGTGACGGTGAGGTCCTCGACGCGTGCGCCCAGGGGGGCCAACGCGCAGGTCAGGTCGGCAAGGATCTGCTGGTGCCGATCCGTCGGGCTGGTGCTCATCGCCTGACTCCTGTGTTCTCGAGTGGGATCAACCACTCTAATCAGGACGGCTGCCGCTGCACCAATCGAAAGCGGGGTTGTCCGACCGGCGAGCCGGTCGTCTTCGACCCCGACTCGTCCAGGCACACGGTCAGCGTGCCCGGAGCGTCTCCTGCGACGTGTGGATCCCGCACTCGGTCTTCCCGGTGCCGGACCAGCGTCCGGCGCGGGCGTCCTCGCCGGCAAGCACCTTGCGCGTGCACGGCGCGCAGCCGATCGACGGAAATCCCTGGGACAGAAGCGGATTCATGATCACGTCGTGCTCGGCGACGTACCGCTCCACGTCCTCGTCGGTCCACGCGGCGAGCGGCGCGAGCTTGAGCAGCTCACGGCGATCGTCGTAGGAGACGACCGGCGTCCCGGCCCGCGACGGCGACTCCGCGCGCCGCAGACCTGTCGCCCAGGCGGCCTTCCCGTCGAGCGCCTCGTCGAGCGGATGTGTCTTTCGTAACGCGCAGCACAGGTCGGGGTCGCTGTCGTGCAACCGCGGGCCGTACTCGGCGTCCTGCTCGGCGACGGTCTGGCGCGGCTTGGCATCGATCAGCCGGACGTCGTACTCGCGGGCGACGCGGTCGCGGGTCTCGATCGTCTCGGCGAAGTGATAGCCGGTGTCGAGGAAGACGACCTGGATGCCGGGGACGGCCTTCGAGGCGAGGTGCACCAGCACGGTGTCCTGCATCGAAGCGGCGACCACCAGGTCGTCCCCGAACCGCTCACCCGCCCAGCGCAGGATCTCCTGCGCCGGGGCGTCGGCAAGCTCGCGGGACGCGGTTTCTGCGAGCGCCGAGAGGTCACTCATCGCAGGTGCTCCTCGTCGGCCCGGCCGACCCATTCCGCGAACCGCTCGCCGTCGGTGCGCTGCTGCGCGAAGTTGGTGGCAAGGCGCTCGACGTAGTCGCCGAGTTCGGCGGAAGTCACCTTGTGTGCGCGCAGCTTGCGGCCGAAGCCGGCGTCGAGGCCGAGCCCTCCACCGAGGTGCACCTGGAATCCCTCGACCTGTTCTCCGTCGGCGGTGGTGACGATCTGCCCCTTCAGACCGATGTCGGCGGTCTGGATGCGGGCGCACGAGTTCGGACAGCCGTTGAGGTGGATCGCGATCGGCACGTCGAGGTCGAGGTGCTCCAGGCGCGCATCCAGTTCCGCGACGAGGTCGATCGCGCGCTGCTTGGTGTCGACGATCGCCAGCTTGCAGAACTCCAGACCGGTGCACGCCATCGTCGAACGACGCCAGCGCGACGGATTCGCCTCCAGGCCGACGGTCTTCATCTCGGCCACGAGCGGCTGGATCTGCTCAGGCGGCACGTCGAGCACCAGGAGTTTCTGGTGCGGAGTGAGCCGGACGCGTCCACTGCCGGCCCGCTCGGCGGCGTCGGCGACCTGCGACAGGATCGTGCCGGACACGCGTCCGACGACCGGCGCGAAGCCGATGTAGGCGTTGCCGTCGACCTGCTTGTGGATGCCGATGTGATCCAGCGGGGTCTCGTCGACCGGCGCCGGCGGACCGTCCGGCAGGTCGAATCCGAGAAACTCCCGCTGCAGCACGTCACGGAACTTCTCCGGTCCCCAGTCGGAGACCAGGAACTTGATGCGAGCACGGTGACGCAGACGCCGGTAGCCGTAATCGCGGAACAACTGCACGACGCCGTACCAGACGTCCGGCACCTGTTCGAGGGTGACGAAGGCGCCGAGGCGGACCGCCAGCTTGGGGTTGGTCGACAGGCCGCCACCGACGAGGAGGTCGAAGCCAGGACCGAGTTCGGGGTGGACGACGCCGACGAACGAGACATCGTTGATCTCCGGCGCGGTGTCGGGCAGCCACGAGATGGCGGTCTTGAACTTGCGCGGCAGGTTGCTGACGGTCGGGTCACCGATGTAGCGGCGGCTGATCTCGTCGATCGCAGGCGTTGCATCCAGCACCTCTGCCGAGCTGACACCGGCCACGGGCGAACCGAGCACCACACGCGGGCAGTCGCCGCACGCCTCGGTGGTCGAGAGCCCGACGGCTTCGAGGCGCCGCCAGATCTCCGGGACGTCCTCGACCCGCACCCAGTGCAACTGGATGTTCTGTCGATCGGTGATGTCGGCCGTATCCCGGCCGAACTCGGTCGAGATCTGCGCGATCACCCGCAACTGCTCGGTGCTGAGCGCTCCGCCGTCGCAGCGGATCCGAAGCATGAAGAACTCGTCGTCGAGTTCCTCCGGCTCCATCGACGCCGTCCGGCCGCCGGAGATCCCCTGGCGGCGCTGGGTGTACAGCCCCCACCAACGCATCCGGCCACGCAGATCGTCGGGATGGATCGAGGCGAACCCCTGCTTGGAGTAGACCTCCTCGATCCGGCGACGCACGTTCAGGCCGTCGTCCTGCGCCTTGAACTGCTCGTTGTGGTTCAGCGGCTCGCGCTGGTCGAGCGCCCACTGCCCCTCGTTCTTCGTCGTCACGACTGTCACGTTCCATAACTTCCCATTTGGTGACCCCAAACTTCAAATGATGCATGCCGGGATCTCGGACGGCGAGACGCCCCCGGCTGCGAGCATGCGACGGCGCACAGCCGAGCCGTGCGACACTGGCGCGCATGTCCGGTGCCGCAGCCTCAGGTGAGGACTCGCGGACCGTCTTTGCCACGCGGCGCTCCGTGCTCCTCGCGACCACTGCCCTTCCCTTGGCGGCGTGCGGCGTCCGTCTCGAGCGGGACGCCCCGCAGATCCCCGGAGTACCGACGGCGACCCCACCCGCCGACATCGCGGTCATGCAGGAGACCATCGCCCGTCTGCGCGCGCTCAGCCGCGCGCTGTCCGGTCAGGAACCTGCCCCGTGGACCGGTCGTCTGGCTGCGCTGCACAGCAAGCAGGCCGACGAGCTCACCCGCATCGCGGCGTCTGCCGGGATCACCGTCGAACCATCACCCGTCGCTTCCTCGACCGGTATCACCACCACGGACAGTTCGACGATGACGCCGGTGACCACCCGCCCCGCGCCCACATCCTCCCCCGGTTCGGCGACCACGAGCAGTTCGACGATCACCGTCCACCCCGCCGGAGTGCTGGAGGCGGACGAGATCAAGCCCGGACGCTTCGGCGCGGTGATCCGTGCGAGCGCGCAGCACCGGCCGGTACTCCTGGCGGTGCTGGCCGGGCACCGCACGGGGGCGCGTCTGCTCGGAGCGGTCGACTCGCCCGCGATCACCGGCTTGTCCGCCAAGTCCGCCGCCACGGTGCTCGGACCGGTGCGCACAGCCACCTACGCCGCCGAGGTGCTCATCGCCAAGACCCAGGTGAAGCAGCGCGGCGATCTGGCCGGTCTCCTTTCCTTCCTGTACGCCGAGCGGATGCGGCTGGGCTCCGAGGCAGGGTCACGAGCACCCGCCGAGCAGCTGAGTTACGCGCTGCCCGCGGGCTCGGACGACCCGACCCGCGCCCGGACGACGATGGCCCACCTGCTGGGATCGTGCGTCGTCGCGGCGGCGAGCGTCAGCGGTGAGGAGCGCGACCCTGGCGGGGCACGGCGCACGCTGGAGCTGTGGGGCGACCTGGCGGCCGCAGCCTGGACCTGGGGCACGGCGCCGACCACCTTCCTCGGGCTGAAATGAGTCTGATCCCGGAAGCCTTCGCTTCTTCGATCGCCGGACGTGAACCGCAGCCGTACGTCGGCGGCGATGCCTGGTTGCGCACCCTGCCCGCGACGCTCGACCGCCTGCTCGACGACTGGCAGCTGACGGTGGACGGCGAACCGATGTTCGGTGAGTGCGCACTCGTCCTTCCCGTTGCGGGCGCCGGCGAACAGTCCGTACTCAAAGTGACTTGGCCCCACCTCGAAGCGTCTACCGAACATCTGGCGCTGCGGGCCTGGGACGGCGACGGTGCGGTGCGGCTGCTGCGCGCCGATCCGCGGCGATGGGCCATGCAGTTGGAACGCCTCGACCCCACCGACCTCACCAGCGTCCCGGTGCTCGAGGGATGCGAGGTCATCGGCGACCTGATGCGTCGACTGGACCGGCCCGCTCTCCCACAGCTCATCACACTCAGCGACCTGAGCAGTCAATGGATCACGTTGTGCAGCAACGGGTCTGCAGCCGTTCCACGACGCTTCACCGAGCAGGCCGCATCCATGGTGCGCGATCTGCAGCACGACGATGTCGACGCCTCGCTGATCCACCAGGACCTGCACTTCATGAATGTCCTTGCTGCGGGGCGGACCTCTTGGCTGGCCATCGACCCGAAGGCGCTTGCCGGCGAATGGGAATTCGCCGTGGCGCCGGTGCTCTGGAACCGCGACGACGTCACGGCAGCCGCGCACCACGTCCGGTCACACCTTCGGCTGCGCCTGGGAGTCGTCTGCGAGGCGGCCGGTCTGGACGAGGACCGCGCCGCCGCATGGACCTTCGTCCGGGTGATCGTGAACGCCCTGTGGGGGTCGGACTCCAAGGGGTGGGTGACGCGGATGATCACGATCGCCAAGGCGATGACCGACTGACCTACTACGCTGCGTAGGTCCCGCTCTCCCGTTCGACGAACGGCGGATTAGGCTCGGACCACGAGGCTCGAGGGGGAGGTACGTCCGCCCGAGCGAACGCACGTCGGAAGGAACACCGTGAGCATTCCCTCGACCCCCGGCAAGACCGGCCGTGAGCGGCTCGCTGAGGTCAAGGAACTTGAAGCCAGGCAGGCCAAGCAACGCAGGATGCTCGCCCTGGTGGCCGGTGTCGTGACCATTGCGGTGCTGGGCGTGGCGATCTTGTGGTTCGTGTCGCAGGGCAACAAGAAGAAGGAGAGCGAGTCCGCCGAGCAGCAGGCCCGCAACTCCCAGTTCATCAAGACGCTCACCACCATTCCGGCTGCCACCCACGACAAGGTCGGGTTCGGCGCGGCGACCGGCGTCCCGAGTGCGACCGACGGCCCGCAGGACAAGGTCGGGGACAAGCCACGCGTCCTGTACGTCGGTGCCGAGTTCTGCCCGTTCTGTGCGGTCGAGCGGTGGTCGCTGGTGTCGGCCCTGTCGCGCTTCGGCACCTGGGACGGTCTGGCCGGCGCTGTGTCCAGCCCGAACGAGGGTGCGATGTCGAACATCCAGACCGTCACCTTCAAGGACGCGACCTACACCAGTAAGTACATCGCGTTCAAGGGGTGGGAGACCAAGGACCGGATGGGCGAACCGCTGCAGACGATGTCGGACGCCGACTCGACCCTGGTGAGCAAGTACAACGACCGGGGATCCATCCCGTTCGTTCTGATCGGCGGCAAGTCGACCACGCAGGGCGCGACCTGGGACGGACGCAGCCTGCCGGGCATGACCAATACGGAGATCGCCGAGCAGATGGCCGACCCGAACAGCGCGATCTCCAAGGGAGCCGTCGGCGCGGCCAATGTCTACTCGGCGCAGATCTGCACTCTCACCGGGCAGCAGCCGGCGAACGTCTGCAACTCCGCGGGAGTGAAGGCGGCCGCAGCGAAGCTCGAGGTGAAGTGACCGACGTCCGCGCGACGCGGGGGTCGGTGCCCGGTTGGGTACCGACCACCTCGTTCGCACTCAGCGTGCTCGGGTTGGTGATCTCGGCGTACCTGACCTACGAGCACTACACCGGCTCTGATTCGTTGTTCTGCGCCGAATCCTCGACGGTCAACTGCCAGACGGTCACCACGAGCAAGTGGTCGTCGCTGTTCGGCCTGCCGGTGTCACTGCTGGGGCTGCTTTTCTTCGTCGCGATGGTCGTGTTGTGCCTACCGCAGGTCTGGCGTCGTGCTCCGCGTGCCGCCGACCTGACGCGGTTGGCCGCGCTGGCCGTCGGCGTGCTGATGGTGGGTTATCTGATCTGGGCCGAGTTCATGTGGATCGGTGCGATCTGCCTGTGGTGCACCGCTGTTCACGTGATCACGTTCGCGCTCGCGATCGTCGTGGTACTCGGCGAGATCCTGCGCGAACCGGCTCCTGAGCCCGCTCAGACCAGATCGAACTGACGCAGCACGTCGTAGCCGATCCGGAGGATGAACGCACTCACGACGACGACGAACACCAACCGGACGAACGTCGCGCCTTTCGCGACTGCCGTCCGCGCACCGAGGTAGCCACCGGTCATGTTGGCGGCGGCCATCGCCAGGCCCAGCTTCCAGAACCCGGCACCCTGCGGGATGAAGATCACCAGAGAGGCGAGGTTCGTGGCGAAGTTGGCGATCTTCGCCTTCGCCGACGCCTCCAGGAAGGCGTATCCCAGGAGACCGACCAACGCGAACACCAGGAACGAGCCGGTGCCCGGTCCGAGCGCTCCGTCGTACATGCCGATCGTGAACCCGGCACCGGCAGCGAGCACGGTGTGCTTGCGGCCGGTGTGCCGAAGCATCGTCGTCTGACCCAACGCCGGCTTGGCCACGGTGTAGATCATCACTGCGACGAGCGCGATCAGGATGATCGGGTTGAACGAACTGCGCGGCAGGTGCGAGGCGATGAGCGCACCGATCAACGATCCGGCGAACGCAGGAATCGCCAGTGCCAGAGCCGTTTTCGGATCGGGTCTGACCCGTCGCCAGTAGGTGACACTGCTGACGGTCGTGCCGGCGATGGAGGCCATCTTGTTGGTGGCGAGCAGGTGCACCGGCGCAGCGTGCGGGAAGGCGATCAGCAGCGCGGGCAGTTGCACGAGCCCTCCCCCGCCGACGACCGAGTCGATCCACCCGGCCGCGAGGGCTGCAACGACCAGCAGGATGAAGACAGTGGTGGAGATGTCGTCCATCAACGCCACCGCTCGACGTGGTCGGCGACCTCGTCGATGGTCTGGACGACGGCGTCCGGCTCGACCTCGACCGGCACCTGCTGCTCCCTCGGGATATCGCTGTGCGGCACCAGGATCGCCTTCATCCCGACCTGCTTGCTGCCGTGCACGTCCTCGAAGGGTCGGTCACCGACGTACGCGCAGTGTTCGGGAGCGACACCTACGGCGTCCGCAGCTGCCCGGAAGGCGTCCGGATGCGGTTTGGCCCACGGGATCTCGGAGGAGTAGACGTCACCGTCGATCAGGTCGAGCACGCCGTCGCGTTCGAAGATGCCGCGGTGGTGCTCGCGCGACCAGATGGTGTTCGACAGCACGCCGATGCGAATGTCCATGTCGCGCAGACGTTCCCACATCGGACGCACCAACGGGTCGGTGTAGGTGTGCTCGTCCCAGAATGCCAGGTGCGCGGCGAGTCCGGCCTCGTGCCGAGCGTCGGTGGGGTCGACGCCGGCGTCCCGCAGGATGCTCTCGACGCTCGCGCTCGTATGTTGCTCACGGGCACGCGCCCACGCTGCCTGTCCGGCGGTGACGATGCGTCCGACCATCTCGTGCGGGTTCGGCACACCCCACGCCTGCGCGTAGCCGAGCCACTCACGTTCGTAGTCGATGTCGCCGTGCCACGGGGTGAGCGTGCCGCCCCAGTCGAAGATGACGGCGCGGATCACGCCCCCGCGACCTCGCCCTTGACCTCGCGCAGCACCTCGGTGACCGCGCCCTCGACCGGCACGTCACGTCGCTCGCCACTGCGACGGTCCTTGAGTTCGACCGTTCCGTCGGCCAAGCCCTTGCCCAGGACCAGGATCGTCGGCACACCGATGAGTTCGGCGTCCTTGAACTTCACACCGGGCGACACCTTGAGGCGATCGTCGTACAGCACGTCCAGACCCTGGGCTTCGAGTTCGTTCACGATCTCGGCGGCCTTGAGGAAGACGGCATCGTCCTTGCCCGTGGCAACGACATGGACGTCGGCCGGGGCGACCTCGCGGGGCCAGACCAGACCGATGTCGTCCAAGTTGTCCTCGGCGATCATTCCGACCGCGCGAGTGACACCCACCCCGTACGACCCCATCGTCACGGTGACCAACTTGCCGTTCTCGTCCAGCACCTTCAGCCCGAGGGCCTCGGCGTACTTGGTGCCCAACTGGAAGATGTGACCCATCTCGACGCCGCGGGCCAGGGTGAGGGCACGCCCGTTCGGGCCGAGGTCACCTTCTCGCAGCTGAGCCGCCTGCACAGTGCCGTCGGCGGTGAAGTCGCGGCCGTACACCAGGTCGAGCACGTGCTTGCCGTGCTCGTCGGCGCCGGTCACCCACGCCGAACCCTCGGCGACGCTCGGGTCGAGCAGGTAACGGATCCCGCTCGCCTTCTCCTCACCGAGCACGCCGGGACCGATGTAGCCCTTCGCCAGCATCGGGTAGCGCTTGAAGTCGCTCTCCTCGAAGGGCTCGATCTCGGCCGGGGCGACCTTGGTCTCCAGCCGCTTCGGGTCGACCTCACGGTCACCGGGCAACCCGACAGCCAACGGCTCGCGGGTGCCGTCCGGGTGGGCGAGCATGACCAGCACGTTCTTGAGGGTGTCAGCGGCGGTCCAGGACCGGCCGTCCTCGCGGGGGTGGTTCGCGTTGAGCGCGGCGACGAGCGTCTCGATGGTCGGGGTGTCGGGGGTGTTCTCGACGTGGGCCGGACCGGCGGTGATCTCGACGGCCGGGGCCTGCGGCACCTCGACCGCCTCGACGTTCGCGGCGTAGCCGGCGTCGTCCCGGACGAAGGTGTCCTCACCCAGGTCGCTGACCGCAAGGAACTCCTCGGACGCCGAGCCACCCATCGCGCCGGCGTCGGCCTGCACGATGACGTACTCGAAGCCGAGCCGGTTGAAAATCTTGGTATACGCGTCGCGGTGCGCGTCGTAGGACTTCTGCAGGCCCGCTTCGTTGATGTCGAAGGAGTAGGAGTCCTTCATGATGAATTCACGACCACGCAGGATGCCCGCCCGCGGACGCGCTTCGTCGCGGTACTTGTTCTGGATCTGGTAGAGCGACAGCGGCAGGTCCTTGTACGAGGAGTACATGTCCTTGACCGTGAGGCAGAACATCTCCTCGTGCGTCGGCCCCAGCAGCATGTCGTTGTCGCGCCGGTCCTTCAGGCGGAACAGGTTCGGGCCGTACTCGGACCAGCGGTTCGACGCCTCGTAAGGCTCGCGCGGCAGGAGCGCGGGGAACTGCACCTCCTGGGCACCGATCGCGTCCATCTCCTCGCGGATGATCGCCTCGACCTTGGCGCGCACCTTCAGACCCAGCGGCAGCCAGGTGTAGATGCCGGGGGCCGCGCGGCGGATGTAGCCGGCGCGCACCAGCAGCTTGTGGCCCGGCAGTTCGGCGTCGGCCGGGTCCTCGCGCAGGGTTCGCAGGAACAAGGTCGACATGCGCAGTGCCACGGGCGGATCTCCAGATGTTCGTGGGTGTTGTTCGTGGTGGCTCTCGGGCCGTCCACCAGCCTATCCGTCCCCCCGCCCCTGCCGAATCCGTAGTATCGGTCAGGCGGGAAGGGGTCGTCGCGCGATCGAGCGGACGTCGGCGGACGCTGGCAGGGTGCCGTACACGCCGTCCCACTCCCCCGCGACGCGGCTGGCGACGAAGGCGTCCGCCACCTCGCCGGTGGAGTGCTGCACCAGGAGGGATGCCTGCAGGAGCACGGCGAGCCGGGCGGTGAGCGAACGGGCACGGCCCTGAGCGGTGACCAGATCGCACGACGCGACCTGCAGATCAGAAAGCGCGCTGTCGACGGCGCGATCGAGCACCTCGTACTCCCCTGCCGCACAAGCCATTTCGCGACGCCATGCCTCGACCGCTTCCGGCGATTTCGCGAGCACACGCAGCAGATCCAGTGCGTTGACGTTGCCGCTGCCTTCCCAGATGGAGTTCAGCGGCGACTCCCGCACCAGCAGCGGCATGCCCGACTCTTCGGCGTAGCCGTTGCCGCCCAGGCACTCCATCGCCTCGACGGTGACGGTCGGCGTGCGCTTGCAGACCCAGAACTTCGCCAGCGGTAGCGCCATGCGACGTAGCGCGATCTCGTGCTCGTCGTGCGGCTGCTCGACGGCGCGCGCCAGACGCAGGGCCAGGTGCGTCGCGGCCTCCGACTCCAGCGCGAGATCGGCGATCACGTTGGTCATCGCCGGCTGGTCGATGAGGGTGGCTCCGAAGGCAGCCCGCTGGGAGACGTGCCAACTCGCCTCCGCGACCGCCCGTCGCATCAACGCCGCGGAACCGAGCACGCAGTCGAGCCGTGTCGCCGCGACCATCTCGAGGATCGTCCGGACGCCCTTGCCTTCGTCCCCCAGGCGCTGGGCGTACGCGCCGTGGAACTCCAACTCGCTGGACGCGTTCGACCGGTTGCCGAGCTTGTCCTTGAGCCGCACGATGCGCACGTCGTTGAGCGAACCGTCCGGGCACACCCGCGGCAACACGAAGCAGCTGAGTCCGTCGGGCGCCTGTGCGAGCACGAGGAAGAGATCGTTCATCGGCGCCGAGGTGAACCACTTGTGCCCGGTGAGCCGGTACGACCCGTCGTCCTGGCGGTCGGCGCGTGTCACGTTGGTGCGCACGTCGGACCCGCCCTGCTTCTCGGTCATGCCCATGCCGGCGAGCAGGCCGCGCTTGGTGTGCGGTTCGCGCAGCCCGAAGTCGTAGCTGGTCGACGCCAGGAGGTCGGTCCATTCCTTGGCCAGCGCGTCGTCGGAGCGCAGCGCCGGCACCGAGGCGTACGTCATCGTGATCGGGCACCCGTGGCCCGGCTCGAGCGGGGTCCAGGCGATGTAGCCGGCCGCGCGGCGCAGGTGCGGCAGCGGCTCGTCGCTCACCCACGGCGTCGCGCCGAGACCGTGGGCGATGCCGCGACTCATCATGTGGTGCCAACTGGGGTGGAACTCCACCTCGTCGATGCGGGTGCCGAACCGGTCGACCGGGCGCAGCGCGGGCGGGTGCTCGTTGGCGAGCATCCCGTGCTCGCGGGTTTCGGCCGACCCCGCCTCGAGGCCGAGTTCGTCGAGCGAATCGAGTAGCGCGTCGGCGTGATCGCCCGCCTGGGCGCGCACCGCGGCGACGAGACCGGCATCGCCTCGGACGGCGTTGTGCCCGACGAGCGGGCGCGGCTGGTTGATCGGGTTGCGCTGGAAGACATCGGTGCTCACCCTTCGAAAGGGTAATTTGCCCGCCGCGCCGTCCACGCCTCGGGACTTATTCTTGACTCATTCCAGAAAACTTGAAAGGTTCGAGTCATGACCACCCCGACCGAGCTGCTGCGCGATGCGCAGTTGCGCGTCACCCGTCCGCGGGTGGCCGTGCTCGAGGTGCTGCGCGACCATCCGCACGCCAGCGCGGACGCCGTCGCACAACAGGTGCGCGCGGCGATCGGGACGGTCTCAACACAGGCCGTCTACGACGTCCTGCACGCGCTGGAGAGCGCGTCACTCATCCGCCGGTTCGAGCCGGCCGGATCGAGTGCGCGTTACGAGTTGCAGGCACACGACAACCACCACCACCTGGTCTGCCGCCGCTGCGGCACGATCACCGACGTCGAGTGCGGCACCGGCATCCGCCCGTGCATGGACGCCCCTGACGACCACGGTTTCGCCATCGACGAGACCGAGGTGACCTATTGGGGTCTGTGCCCCGAGTGCAAGTCGCTTGACCCCTGATCCGTTCGAGCTATCCACCGACGCAACAAGATTGCGCAACGAAGGAGAGATGGAATGACCGTCGAAGGACCCCGGCAGGACGCCGGTAACACCAAGCCGTTGACCACCGTCGCCGGTGCACCGGTGTGGGAGAACCAGAACAGCCTCACCGCGGGCGCCCGCGGCCCGATGCTGCTGCAGGACGTGTGGTTCCTGGAGAAGCTCGCCCACTTCGACCGTGAGGTCATCCCGGAGCGTCGTATGCACGCCAAGGGTTCGGGCGCCTACGGCACCTTCACCGTGACCAACGACATCACCAAGTACACCGGCGCGAGCATCTTCGCCGAGGTCGGCAAGAAGACCGAGATGTTCGCCCGTTTCTCGACCGTCGCCGGCGAGCGCGGCGCGGCCGACGCCGAGCGCGACATCCGCGGCTTCGCGCTGAAGTTCTACACCGACCAGGGCAACTGGGACCTCGTCGGCAACAACACCCCGGTGTTCTTCTTCCGCGACGCGCTGAAGTTCCCCGACCTCAACCACGCGGTCAAGCGCGACCCGAAGACCAACATGCGCAACGCCGAGAACAACTGGGACTTCTGGACCAACCTGCCCGAGGCGCTGCACCAGGTGACGATCGTGATGTCCGACCGCGGCATCCCCGACGGCTACCGCCACATGAACGGCTTCGGCAGCCACACCTACTCCTTCTACAACAAGGAGGGTGAGCGCTTCTGGGTGAAGTTCCACCACCGCAGCCAGCAGGGCCTGAAGAACCTCACCGACGCCGCCGCCGGTGAGATCGTCGCGGCCGACCGCGAATCGAGCCAGCGCGACCTGTTCGAGGCGATCGAGCAGGGCGACTTCCCCAAGTGGAAGCTGTTCGTGCAGATCATGCCGGAGGCCGACGCGGAGAAGGTGCCCTACCACCCGTTCGACCTCACCAAGGTGTGGCCGAAGGCCGACTACCCGCTGATCGAGGTCGGCGAGTGGGAGCTCAACCGCAACGCGGAGAACTACCACACCGACGTCGAGCAGGCCGCGTTCAGCCCGGCCAACGTCGTGCCCGGCATCGGCTTCTCGCCCGACCGCATGCTGCAGGGACGTCTGTTCTCCTACGGTGACGCCCAGCGCTACCGCCTCGGCGTCAACCACCACCAGATCCCGGTCAACTCCCCCAAGGGTGCGCCGCAGGTCAACTCCTACCACCGTGACGGTGCGATGCGCCTGTCGGCCGAGCCGACCCCGGGCATCAACCCGAACAGCTACGGCCGGTGGGAGGAGCAGCCGCAGTTCCGCGAGCCGGCTCTGAAGATCGACCCGCTCGCCGACCGGTTCGACTTCCGCCAGGACGACGCCGACTACTTCAGCCAGCCGGGCCAGCTGTTCCGCAGCTTCACCGACGCGCAGAAGCAGCGCCTGTTCGAGAACACCGCCCGGGCGATCAGCGGTGCCTCGGCCGAGACCATCGAGCGCCACATCGGCAACTGCACCAAGGCCGACCAGGCCTACGGCGCGGGCGTGCGTGCGGCGATCGACGCGCTCAACGCCGGTGAGGCCCCGAAGGCCGGCACCGAAGACCTCGAGTACGGCCCGGAGTTCGACGGAGACCTGCTCTGAGCCAGCGGGAACTCACGCCGGAAGAGCGCGAGCGCGTCGTTGCGCTCGCGCTCGACCTGGCGCGTGCCGGACGCGGTGACGAACTCCTGGAGTTCGTCGACCACGGCCTGCCGATCGACGTCGTCGACGGCGACGGCAACACCCTGCTGATGCTCGCGGCGTACCACGGTCACTCCGACACCGTCCGCCGGTTGTTGACGGCGGGCGCCGACCCGAACCTGCGCAACGGACGTGACCAGTCGGTCGTGGCCGGCGCGTTGTTCAAGGGCGAGCGCGAGATCGTGCGTCTGCTCGTCGAGGCCGGCAGCGACCTCGACGCCGGCACCCCGACCGCCCGCCAGGCGGCCGAGATGTTCGGTCAACAGGCCTTGCTGGACGGCTGAAGCGGTGCCAGCGAACGCCCACTCGGTCTTCGGGTGGGCGTTCGCTGTGTCCGGGTAGGTTGATCCGGCGATGACTTCCCACTCCCCCGCCCCCTTGCGCCTGCGCGGCCACACCTTCGACGCGTCCCGCCCGGCGGTGATGGCGATCGTCAACCGCACGTCGGACTCGTTCTGGTCGGGCAACCGGCACTCCTCACTCGAGTCAGCCCTGCACGCCCTGGACGCCGCCGTCGCTGCCGGCGCAGACATCGTGGATGTGGGCGGGGTGCGTGCCGGCCAGGAGGGCGATTGGGTGGATGACGCCGAGGAGATCGAGCGCGTCGTACCGTTCCTGCGCGCTGCCCGCGAACGACACCCCGATCTCGTCCTCTCGCTCGACACCTGGCGATCGTCCGTCGCACGCGCCGCCGCGGGGAACGTCGATCTGATCAACGATACGTGGGCCGGACACGATCCCGAACTCGTTTGCGTCGCAGCCGAACTCGGTGCCGGTTACGTGGTCTCGCACACCGGTGGTCTCCCGCCGCGCACCGATCCCGTCGCGATCCGGTACGCCGACGAAGGTGTCTCACGGGAGCAGGAGGACGCTGCCGTGGTCACTTCGGTCGTCCGCACCTTGCGTGAAGGCGCCGAACGCGCGGTCGCCGAAGGCGTCGCACCTGAACGGGTGCTGATCGATCCGACGCTCGATTTCGGCAAGACCACCCACCATTCGTTGGCCGTGCTGCGTGCCACTGCTGAGATTGTCGCCCTTGGTTTCCCTGTGCTGCAGGCGCTTTCGCGCAAGGACTTCGTGGGCGAGACGCTCGATCTTCCCGCTGATGACCGCTTGGAGGGAACTCTCGCGGCGACTGCAGTCGCCACCTGGCTCGGCGCGACCGTGTTCCGCGCCCACGACGTCCGAGCCACCCGACGCGTGGTCGACATGGTGGCTTCGATCCGCGGTGATCGCCCGCCTTCCGTTGCCCGGCGCGGCGAATCACCCGGTGGCCCAGGGGTTCGGCTTCGCTAGTGCCGCTCCGACCACACCCAGCGGATCATCGGCCACTGCAGCGGCAGGCGCGCGATCGTCGCGGCAGCCAGCGCGTTCCGGGTAGGACTCGGACGACGACGAGCCGCAGATACAGCATCGGCTGCCATCTTCACGTTGGCGGGAAAGACCGCCGCCAGCAACGCCGCAGACGCGACAGCTCCGACTGCCCGGGTGCGAGGCACGACAAGTGCTGCGGCACACGTGAGTTCCGCGACACCGGACAGATGCACGAGCGTCCTCGGGTTGCCCAAGAAGCGCGGCACGATCGGCTCGAAGACCTGCGGCCGCACCAGATGGGTCACACCCGAGGCGGTGAAGGCGATCGCGATACTGCGGGCTCCACGGGACAGTTCGCTCATTCGCCGACAGTACCGGCCGGCGTCCCCCACAATTTCAGGACCATTGCAGTTCGAGTTCGCGCTGGTGGAAGGCTGCCAGTCGCTCGGCTGCGTCGTGCACGGCCGTGCGCTCCTGCGATGAGAGCCGAACATCGGCTGTCACCGACACGATCACGTGTTTCGGCGCGACCTTCCGCTTGAAGGTGCCGACATCGTCGAGTCCGGCGATCACCACCCCGCCGCCGGCTTCTGACACCTGCCTGGTCCGGTCCGCGTCGGGACCTCGCCGAACGAAACCCGTTGTGGGGTAGGTCAGTTGCGCCTCGTCGAAGGTGGACAACAGGTAGGCGTCCTGAGCTCGCGTGGCGCGAGCACTGACCGACGGGTCGAAGTGGAGCGTCTCCCCCTCGCATTCGACCGCAGCCAACCGCTCACCGAGGTCGACGATGGCCGCCCTGATCTGCGTGAGGGTCAGACCGCTCCAACGCTGCAGGTCCCGCTCGGACGCGGGCCCGTGTCCGGCATAGAACCGTTGTGCGAGGCGCCGGGCCGCTTCGTCCGGATCGAGCTCCTTGTCGTGCGCGACGACGTCCTCGACCAGTTGATACGTGTGTTCGGTGCCACGCGGCGGACCCGAACAGATGACGGAACGCACCTCGGCGACGAGCAGTTGGTGCCCGATCTGTTCGCCGGACGCCGGTAGACCATTCCGTGCGAAGTGTCGCTGAATCTCCTTGCGGGTCAGCGCCTTCCCTCCGGCCAGCAGGTTGCTGAGTGCTTCCGAAGCTCGGCTCAGGCGCCGTGTGTCCAGGCCGAGTCCACGGTGGCGAGCGGCGAGACTCGACTCGACCTTCGGCCCGGTGAGGGCCTGGATCCATCGCAGGTCCTCGGGTGCGACGAAATGCCAGGTCGGTCGCAGGATGTGCGTACGCACCCAACCTCCGGCGCGCTGTTCGTCCAGCACGGCGTCGTAGGTGGACGAACGCGTCCGCATAGCCAGCGAGTGCGCTGTCAGTGGAGCGTCCTGGGCCTGCACGCAGACCAGCAGGCGCACTGCGTCCGAACCGGTTCGAAGCTCTGAGCCGGACAGCCGTTGAGTGGCCAGCCGACGCCGGAGCACCCAGTCACGCGTCACTCGCCGTGGCATCCGAGCGTCCGAGTCATGTCAGAGGATGACGGTCGCGAACGTGTCGCGATGCTGGAAGCCGACGCGTTCGTAGGTGCGGACAGCTGAGGTGTTGAAGTCGTTCACGTAGAGCGAGGCCGTCGGCGCGTGCTCGCCGAGTACCTGTTCCACCACGGCTTTCATTGCCGGTGCGGCCAGGCCGTGCCCGCGCAGTTCGGGCGTGACCCACACACCCTGTATCTGCGCAACGCCGAGCGCGAGCGACCCGACGTCCGCCTTGAAGACGACGCGTTTGCCCTCGACGATCACGTAGGTGTGGCCTTGCCGGATCAGCGAGGCGACCATCCGTCGGTACTCGCGATCGGAGCCGTAGAACGGCGGGTAACCGATCTCGCTGGTGAACATGTGCGCCGCAGCCGGAACGACCAGGTCGAGTTCGCCCATGGTCGCCGGGCGGACACGCTGGTCGGCGGCCACCTCGACGTTGAGATCATCCGCGGTCAGCGCCATCAGCGGCTGCTGCTCACGCACGGAACGCGGTGTGCCCCAGTGTTTCTCGAGCCGGTCCCAGAGTGGCAGCACCTGCGACGCGAGCCCGAAGACCGAACTGCTGCGTCGCCGGTAGCGGCGCAGTTTGCCGGCGTAGGCGTCCAGCTCGCCCTCGTCGAGATTGATCGGCACCACGTTGGCCGACGTCCAGCACATCGACCTCAGGTCGTCGCCGCCGCCCATGGCGATCACGTTCTGGGCCGCGTACTCCCCACCCGAGGCCAGGCGCGCGGCGACGAACACGTTGGCCACCGGATCGGTCGCGGCCAGGCGCAGCGCGGCGTCCAGGTCCTCGGACCGAAGCGTGGCCGGTGGCCGGAACGTACGAAGCACCCCCTCAGCCTGCCAGCCCGGCGCCGCCGACGGGCGCGAACGCCGATGTTGCCTTGCCGATACCGTGGCGCGCATGACGACCGATCAGCCAGATGCCAACACGCCGGTCGGTACGCCGGTCCACGTCGACTTCCGTAAGTACGACGGTCGTGAGCACTGGCAGGAGCACTACTTTCTGCTCGGCGTGGACGAGATCGGGACCTGGTTGGGCATGCGCGCAGGCACCCCCTTCGCACGGCCTGGCGTGGACGTCACGGCACGCACCGACACGGTGCGACTCCTGCCCCACCAGGCGCTCTGGGCCGCCTGCTACAACGCACCCGACCCGACCGGACAACTGCGGTCCCGCACCTACGTCGATATCACCACGCCGGTCAGTTGGACGCGCACCGACGAAGGTTTCCGGGCGACTCTCGCCGACATCGACCTGGACGTGATCGAGCGTTTCACCGGTGAGGTGTTCATCGACGACGAGGACGAATTCGAAGCGCACACAGTCGCATTGAGCTACCCACCGGAGCTGGTCGACGCGACCAGACGTACGGCGGACGAGGTCTTCGGCGCGGTCCGCGATCACCGGCCGCCCTTCGACGGCACCGGTGAAGCGTGGCTGGAGCGAATCAACGATCTCCCGGGCTGACGAAACCTGATTCGTAGGCGAACACCACCGCCTGCGTCCGGTCGCGCACACCGAGTTCGGCCAGCGCGGACGCCACATAGGCCTTGACTGTCTCCAGGCCGAGGAACAGTTCCGGCGGCGCTGGTCGTCGATCGTCCGACCGCGTGGGTCGCCACGCTGACGGCGACCATGGGTGCTGTGAGTCTGGCTGTGGTGGTACCTGTGGGCCTGGATGCGGCGCGAATGTTCGTCGTCGAGGGCGTGCTCTCGTTCGTTGCTGCCGCGGGCCTGTTCGTGCTGGCGACCGGCCGTGCCCAGGTCAAGGCCTGGGTGCCGGTGCTCGCCGCCTTCACCGGCACGGGCGCCCTGTTCGCCTGGGGCCTGTTCCAGGCGGTGGTCACCATCGTGCCGAACGACCTGGTGCCCGCAGACACTCCGAGGACGGTTGTCGTGTATGCCGCTGGTCGCGGCGCGGTCGGGTTGCTGGGCGGTTGGGCGCTGACTCGTGAGCTTCGGCGCATCGCCCGCTGACACGCGAAGGCCGGTCGCCCGAGAGCGACCGGCCTTCTCGATGTCGGGCGTACGTCAGCCCACCGTGACGGTCGGCGCACCCGCGCCGTCCTCGTCGATCGGTTCGCCCATCTCCTCGGCGATCCGCATCGCTTCTTCGATGAGGGTCTCCACGATCTGGCTCTCCGGAACGGTCTTGATGACCTCGCCCTTGACGAAAATCTGACCCTTGCCGTTGCCGGAGGCGACACCGAGGTCGGCCTCGCGAGCCTCACCCGGGCCGTTGACGACGCAACCCATCACGGCGACGCGCAACGGGACGGTCAGGCCCTCCAGGCCGGCGGTGACCTCGTCCGCCAGCGTGTAGACGTCGACCTGCGCACGCCCACACGACGGGCAGGAGACGATCTCGAGCTTGCGCGGCTTGAGGTTCAGGCTCTGCAGGATCTGGTTGCCGACCTTGACCTCCTCGACCGGCGGCGCGGACAGCGAGACGCGAATGGTGTCGCCGATGCCCTTGGACAGCAGCGAACCGAAAGCGACCGAACTCTTGATCGTGCCCTGGAAGGCCGGGCCCGCCTCGGTGACGCCGAGGTGCAGCGGCCAGTCGCCCCGTTCGGCGAGCATCTCGTAGGCCTTCACCATCACGACCGGGTCGTTGTGCTTGACCGAGATCTTGAAGTCGTGGAAGTCGTGCTCCTCGAACAGCGACGCCTCCCAGACGGCCGATTCGACCAGTGCCTCCGGGGTGGGCTTGCCGTACTTCTCCAACAGGCGCTTGTCGAGCGAGCCGGCGTTGACGCCGATGCGGATCGAGACACCCGCAGCCTTGGCCGCGTCCGCGATCTCCTTGACCTTGTCGTCGAACTGGCGGATGTTGCCCGGGTTGACGCGCACCGCCGCACAACCGGCGTCGATCGCGGCGAAGACGTACTTCGGTTGGAAGTGGATGTCGGCGATCACCGGGATCTGCGACTTCTTCGCGATCGCCGGCAGCGCGTCGGCGTCGTCCTGGCTCGGGCAGGCAACACGGACGATGTCGCATCCGGTGGCCGTGAGTTCGGCGATCTGCTGCAGGGTCGCGTTGATGTCGGTGGTGGGCGTCGTGGTCATCGACTGCACCGAGATCGGCGAATCGGAACCCACGCCGACCGACCCGACCTTGATCTGCCGGGTCTTGCGACGCGGCGCGAGGACCGGCGCCGGGGCGGAGGGCATGCCGAGCGAGATCGGGGTAGACGTCATGTCGCCCATTATCAACCCGCGCTGGTCACGAACCGAATCCGCGTGTCGCGCGGCCCGGCGATCCGTGTATCAGGCGTCCGCCGACTCGCGGATGAACACGTAGAGCCGCACCTTCGTCGGTCCCTGGTCTGCCGCCCATCGCTCGACGGCCGGCACCGGACGCCGCAACTGGACGACGGCGACAAATCCATCTTCGGCAGGCGAAACTCCGACGCTCTCTATCTCTTCCGCGGCTTCCGTGGGCACCTGCATCGCACTCGCACTAGCGACATCTAAGTCGGTGCCTTTTCCCGGTTGAGCGTCCCATGCCGACGTCTCCGGATGGTCAACCCTCTCGACAAAGAGCCCCTGCTCGTCCAGGTGTCCGGTGAGCCGCACCGCACCGTTGCCGACATCGGCCAAGTCCACAAGGGAGTCGCGAATCATTACGGTTGACGATTCACCTCGCGTTTCCGCAGGCGACGAGGAGATGATGCGGGGCCCTAGAAGCCACCCCGTAACGATTACCCCTTCTCCTGCAACCACAGCTGCCACTTTCCTGCGTTCGCACCGCTCGTAAGCTTGAGACACTTGTACGAGATGATGTTCGGGTCCGCCTGGTAGGCCGCTCCAGCGCTCAGACACGACGACTGCGACGCGTAGTAGCCCCACGGATGCCACTGAGGTTGAGGTCCCTGCTCCACCAACTGGATCGCGTGAACCGAGGGTCCGGAGGCGTAGGACGCCGAGGGCCCGCCAACCAGCAGACCCAAGACTGCAACCACCACCGCAACTAGACTCGTACCCAACCTTCTCCGCATCGCTCACTCCCCGACCCGTTGTCAAAAATTGTGTACTGATAATGAGCGGAGGCGAGGTCACTGTCAACAGCGGCGTCTCCTTCCGCCATCAACCGAAACCTCGGTCGCGCCAGGCGCCGGTAGTTACCGAAAACCTCAGTTGCCGAGTTTCACCGGGTTGACGATGTCGGCGTACGCGAGCAGCACGAACATCACGATCAGCACCAGCGAGACGCCGTACGCGACCGGCATGCCCTTCGCGGCGTCGGCGTAGATGCGTCCCTTCACTCCGCGGGCGCGCAGGACCGGGCGCTTGATCGCCTCCCACAGCGCCGTGGCGATGTGGCCGCCGTCCAGCGGCAGCAGCGGCACCAGGTTGAACACGAACAGCGCCATGTTCAGCGCGGCGAGCATCATCAGCAGCATCGCGAACTTGTCCATCAGCGTGATCTGCTGGATGTCGGCCACCTCGCCGGCGATGCGGCCGACGCCCACGACGGAGACCGGTCCGTTGACGTCGCGTTCACCGCTGCCGAACGCGGCGTAGAACACGCCGACCATCTTCTGCGGGATCTTGACGAAGATGGACGCGGTCTTGGCCAGGGTGTCCCACACGATGCCGGGCGCGGCGGTCAGCGGACGTCGTTCGTCGACGATCTTCGCCGCGCCGATGGAGGCGCCGATCACGCCGACCTCGGCCCGCTCGCGCTGACCCTTCCAATCCAGGACGGGAGCGCCGTCGGCGTCGATCTTGTCCATCGTCCGGGCGACGGGAGTGACGGTGATCGCCTGTTGCCGACCGTCGCGCAGCACCACGATCTCGACCGGCTTCCCGGCGTGCGCGCGGATGGTGTTGATGGCCTCGGTGCCACCGGTGATCCGGCGTCCGCCGATGGAGACCAGTTCGTCGTCATCCTTCAGTCCCGCGACGGACGCGGGTGCTCGCTCGGCCGGCGCGCAGGTTTTCACCGCGGCGTCCTGGCACTGCTGAACGGTGTAGATCTTGGCGGCCTTCTCCGTCGGCAGGCCGATACCGCACGCGACGATCGTGAGCAGTACGGCAGCGATGACCAGGTTCATGAACGGTCCGCCGAACATGATGATCAGCTTCTTGTGCGTCGGCAGGTCGTAGAAGACGCGGTGCTGGTCGGCGGGCGAGACTTCCTCGTGCGCGGCGTTGCGCGCCTCGTCGACCAGCTGGCTGAAGCGTCCGGTGGACGATGCACGGACGCGGATGGTGCCGTCGGGGAGCACTTCGTCCTCGGGCCGCGGCGGGAACATGCCGATCATCCGGATGTAACCGCCGAGCGGGATGGCCTTGACGCCGTACTCGGTCTCACCCTTGCGCTTGGACCAGATGGTCGGACCGAAGCCGACCATGTACTGGGTGACCTTCACCCCGAACTTCTTGGCCGGGGTGAGGTGGCCGATCTCGTGCAAGGCGATCGACGCCCCGACACCGAGGATCATGAACAGAACGCCGAGCAGGAACATCACGCGCGGAAGTCTCTCACGCGTTCATGTGCACCGCCGTCGCGAACGTGGAGCCTCAACTGCGCAAACCGCGGTTTGTGAGTCCCTGCCTGTGCAAACCGCGGCGCCACTGGCGCGGTTTGCACAGCTGGGTTACGCCGAACCGTGGCTTGCACAGTTCAAGCCGGTCGTCGGTCGAGGAGTTCGTTCGCACGGGCGCGGGCCCAGGTCTCGGCGTCCAACACCTGCTCGACGCTGAGTTCGCGCTCGGTCTGTGCGTCGTGCTCCCCGACGACGCGGGCGACAGTGTCGACGATGTCGGTGAAGCTGATCCGGCGGTCGTGGAAGGCCTCGACGCATTCCTCGTTGGCTGCGTTGTAAACGGCCGGGTAGGTCGAGCCCGCGCGTCCGACCTGGCGGGCCAGTTGCACCGCGGGGAACGCCTCGTCATCGAGCGGGGCGAACTCCCAGGTGCTGGCCTTCGTCCAGTCGATCGCGGTCTCGACGTCGGCCACACGGTCGGGCCATCCCATGCCGAGCGCGATGGGCACCATCATGGTCGGCAGTCCGATCTGTGCGACGACCGCACCGTCGACGAACTCCACCATCGAGTGGATGTACTGCTGCGGGTGCACCACGACGTCGATGTCGTCGATCGGCACGTCGAACAGCAGGTGCGCCTCGATGACCTCCAGCCCCTTGTTGACCAGCGTCGCCGAGTTGGTGGTGACGACCTTGCCCATCGCGAAGTTCGGGTGCTTGAGGGCTTGCTCCGGCGTGACGTCCTGCAGTTGCTCGCGGCTCATGCCACGGAACGGCCCGCCACTGGCGGTGACGACGAGCTTGCGCACCTCGTCGCGCCGTCCGGCCAGCAGCGACTGCGCGATCGCCGAGTGTTCGCTGTCGACGGGGACGATCTGCTCGGGCTTGGCTAGGGATTTCACCACCGGGCCCCCGACGATGAGCGATTCCTTGTTGGCGAGCGCCAGGGTCGAATTCGCTTGCAGCGCAGCGATGGTCGGGACGAGACCGATCGAGCCGGTGATGCCGTTGACGACCACGTCGGCGCCGCAACCGGCAACGATGGACGCCGCCTGGTCACCCTGCAGCACCTGCGTCGCCCCGGGCTGCTTACCCATCGCCCGACAGGCCGCGATGATGCGCTCGTCCAGGTCGGTTCCCTGGCGAGCCACACCCACCAGCGGCACCTCGAACTCCGCCGCCTGCTTCGCGATGAGGTCGAGATCCGATCCGCCGGCACTGAGCGCGACGATGCGGAACCGGTCGGGGTTGTCGCGGACGATCCGGCACGCCTGGGTGCCGATCGAACCGGTGGAACCGAGCAAGGCCACGGTGCGAGGAGAAGTCACGCGGTCATTGTGCCGCCTGGACCTGCCGGCCCCGCGCAAGCATCGTCGCCGACGGTCGGCAGAAGCGTCACGATGCGGTGCACGATGCAGTCGAGGTCGACGGGTTCGAGTTCCACCTCCCCCGGCTGCTGCGGTGCCACATCGGTGAGCCAACTGCCACGGGTGCCGCCGAGCACACCGATGAGACGTCCGCGGGGCCCACCACGCAGGTGAAGGGTTGCGTCGAGACGGAACTGGCAGTCCCCCCACGGTTCGGCCGCGTCGACCAAGCGCATCGGATTCCCTTGTGCGGCAAGCGGTTCGAGCGGGATGATCCAGTCCCGCACAACGTCGTCCACCGCGGCGGGAGCAGCGAGCCCGAACTCATGCACGCCGTCCGCGCTGACATCCTCGACCACGAAGAAGCCGTCGCAGCAATGCAGGTAGCGAGCAGCCCACAGGTCACGACGCAGGTCGGATGCGATCAGGACGAGCGACGCGTCCGCCTCTCGTCTGCAGCGCAGCAGGTCGAGGATCTGCTCCGGGACGCCGATGGACCCGTCCTCTGCCATCGCCCCGTGAGCGAAGAGGGCACGCTGAGCGACGGTCATCGCGACCGACCGGGCGTCGGGCTCCAGTACGTCGAGGAACGGAAGTGCGACGACGTGATGGTCGCCGCCGAGCAGCACGAGCTCCTCGTCGGTCAACCGCGGCGGGGGTGACTCGGTCATCGCGGCACGCCTACCTCGGCTGGGGGCGGCGGATACCACTTCAGACCGCGGAACCCGGCAGGTGGCGGAGCGGGCGGACCCATGGGCGGCGGCGCAGGACGCAACGGGGCGGGCGGGCGACGCCTCGCCGCATCGGGGTGCGGTGACCTGGTCGCCAGGTATTTGATCAGCATGGCGGCAGGAACGTCCTGCTCGACCTGCTTGAGCAGAATGGGTGGAAGCCCCTTGGTGAGCCAATCCTCGTTGTCGTAACTGGCATTCGCGCCCTTCCACACCACCCACGTCCCGATCGCGATGGCACCGGGCAGCCGAGCAGAGGTACGCATCGCGATGACGCCGCCGATCTGTGCCAATCCCGCCAGGCGGGTACCGGCGTCGCGCCACCCGGTGTAGCCACCACCGGTCTTCACGTCCTTGATGCCCGGTCGCGCAGCGTCGAGGATCCCGACGACCGGAGCCAGCGGCCCGAGCAGTCGTACCACTCTTCCACCACCCGGCACCCGGTCGAGGTTGCCGGTGATGAAACCCTTCTGCAGTTTCTGGGTGGCTTTCGTGTGCGCGGCGGTCTGGTTCGGCGTGAGGGTCGGCTTGCGTTCGAGGTGGATGACGGTGACGGCGGCACGGCCTTTTGTGAGTGCCGCGATGGACGCCTTCGCCAGACCGACGCGGCGAGCACCCAAGTGCCACAACGCTTCCGGCGGGTCAGCGCGTTCGAGCCCGGTACGGAAGGTCGACACAGCACGGCGATGCCTCAGCCACAGATCGTCGTGCTGTCGCGTGAGATCACCGACGGCGCCCTGCGCCTTCGTCAGTTCCTTCTGTGCTTGGGCCGTGCTCAACGGATCCGTGGCAACCCGAATCTCGGACCGCAACACCCGCACGTCGAACTCCGCGGCGACAATCTTCCGACGCAGTTCCCTGTCCTCGGCCTGATGGCGGTCGAGGGTGCCGGCATACGTACGCACCACACCCGCGACGATACGCAGCGCAGCAACCGCTCGATCGACGTCCTTGCCGTAGGTCACGAACGTACCCGCGAACGACATGGACCCACTCCCGTTCCAGTTCGCCAGCCCGGCGTGCACCGCGTTGCGCTGACTGCCTCGTTGCACGCTCAGTTCGTCCGCCCGCCCGGTCAATGCGGTTGCCGCCTTGCGCAGAACGCCGGGATCACCCTCGATCGGACGCCGCATCACTGCACCGATCGCATCGCAGCGAGGACGAGTGCTTCGTTGCGGCTGTACGCACCACCCGCCGTCGCGAGGCTGTCAGCGAGGCAGCCGCCACCGTCGACGAGCATCCCCAGTGCCAGTTCCCATTTCGTGGCGAGGTTGAACGAAAGGCTGGAGCATCCTTCGTCCCCACAGGCACCGTCGACCGCGACCAACGCGTTGCGCACACCGCAGTGGCACCTGCAGCACCTGGTTGGTGGCCTGTCGCAACTGACGTGAACTCGCTTGCAGGTCAAGCGGATCGACCGAGTACTTCATGAACATCCCTTTCGTCCGTCGACGAGAGGGAGGCTAGGACGATTACGCCTGACGCGTTTCGGTTATCCCCAGGGGCGCACTCGGACGGTCGGAACGATCGATCACGGCGGCGACGATCAGCGCCTGCGCAGCGAAGTAGGTGAGCATCACCCAGAAGCTGCGGTGGAGCAGGTCGACGTCAGCGAACGCGTCCAGCGCGATGAGCGAATCGGACAGCATGAAGATCGCACCACCGATGCCCGCGTGAGCGCCGAGTCCGGTCGAGAGCATCGCCATCACCGCGAGCGCCAGCCCGTAGACGATCACCGGAGCAAGCATCACGCCGGCACCGGGGGCGCACCACACGACGAGCACGGCGAACGCAGCCAGGTACGGCAGACGCGGCCAGCACCGCCGCCACGGCGGCGCGTCATCCCGATGCGGCCAGAACGCGCGGATGTAGGCGCCCTGGGCCACCAGAAAGGCTGCGACGAGGCAGAGGAAGGCAGGGTCACCGTCCACGAACCGCGGCAGCGTGTCACCGAGCCAGGCGAAGAAGAGCGCGACGGTCACACCACGAACCAACGATCCCCGGTCGGTCGTGCTGGTGAGCAGCACTGCGGCCAGCGCAGGCATCAGCAGCACCTGGGTGATGTCGCTGACCAAACTGTCGGGCACGACCAGTTGCGAGACCAAATGCAGGCCCGCCACCAAGCCGGCGGCCGCGACGGCGACCCGCGAGCGAGAATCTCGCCCGATCCCACGCACGATCGAGCGCAGGCTCACAGAGCCAGGCCGACGTACTTGGTCTCTAGGTACTCGTCGATGCCTTCGAAGCCGCCCTCACGACCGAAACCGGACGCCTTGACGCCGCCGAAGGGCGCGGCTGGGTTGGACACGATGCCCTGGTTGACCCCGACCATCCCGTATTCGAGCGCCTCACTCATGCGGATCGCTCGGGAGAAGTCCTGGGTGAAGAAGTAGGCGACGAGTCCGAACTCTGTCTCGTTGGCGCGGCGGACGACGTCGTCTTCGTCGGTGAAGGTCTGGATACCGGCGACCGGACCGAAGATCTCCTCGGCCGTCATCCGGGCGTCGCCCGGCACGTCGGTCAGCACTGTCGGCGTGAAGAAGTGGCCCTTGCCCTCGGCGGGCTTGCCACCGGTGACCACCTTGGCGCCGCGCGACGTGGCGTCATCGAGCAGTTCCTGAACTCCCGCAACGGCTTTCGCGGTGATGAGCGGACCCACGGTGACGCCGTCGTCCATGCCGTTGCCGACGGTCATCGCGTCCATCTTGGCCGCGAACTTCTCACTGAACTCCGTCGCCACCGACTCGTGCACGAAGAACCGGTTGGCCGCGGTGCAGGCCTCACCGATGTTGCGCATCTTGGCCAGCATCGCGCCCTCGACGGCCTTGTCGATGTCGGCGTCCTCGAACACGATGAACGGGGCGTTGCCACCGAGCTCCATCGAGACGCGCAGCAGCTGCTCGGCGGACTGTTCGACCAGCTTGCGTCCCACGTTCGTGGAACCGGTAAAGGTGAGCTTGCGGGCGCGCGAATCGCGGATCAGGGGTTCCATCACACCGCCGGAGTCGGACGTGGTGATGACATTGATGACGCCGGCGGGCACGCCGACCTCCTGCATCAATTGCGCGAGCGCGAGCATCGTCAGCGGTGTCTCGGACGCGGGTTTGATCACCATCGTGCAACCCGCCGCGAGTGCCGGACCGATCTTGCGAGTGCCCATCGCGAGCGGGAAGTTCCACGGCGTGATCATCAGCGAGGGTCCGACCGGCTGCTTCATCGTCACCAGGCGGGTCGCGCCGTTGGGCGCGGTCGACCAACGCCCGGAGATCCGCACGGCCTCTTCAGCGAACCAGCGGAAGAACTCCGAGCCGTACGCAACCTCGCCCTTCGCCTCGGCGAGCGGCTTTCCCGTTTCGAGCGTCATCAGCTCGGCGAAGTAGTCGGTGCGCTCGACCAACAGGTCGTACGCCCTGCGCAGCATCTCACTACGATCACGCGGCGCGGTCTTGGCCCAATCGGACTGTGCCGCAGCGGCGGCCGCAAGCGCTGCCTCACCATCTGCGACGGACGCGTCCGCCACCTTCGCAAGCACTTCTTCGGTGGCGGGGTTGTGCACGTCAAGCGTTCGTCCACCTTCGGCGTCGCGCCACTCGCCACCGATGAAGAGTTGGTTCCTGACCTGGGAAACTGTCGATTCACTCATGGGATCCAGTATTGCGCCGAAGTGAGCCGGATTACATCCAGGGTGTTGTCGTGACCGGACGGATGAGGGCTGTCGAGCGCAGTCCGGCATCGCCATCGCGCGACATCCACCGCACCTACTGAAATGCACCGAACCCACTACGCATGCGCAATGGGTTCGGTGGCAAGTAATGGGGCTCGGTTGGCCTAGGAATCGAGGTTGGCCATCACGTGCTTGACGCGGGTGTAGTCCTCGAACCCGTACATCGACAGGTCCTTGCCGTAGCCGGAGTGCTTGAAGCCGCCGTGCGGCATCTCGGCGACCAACGGAATGTGAGTGTTGATCCACACGCAGCCGAAGTCGAGCGCCTTGCTGACCCGCATCGCGCGTCCGAAGTCCTTGGTCCAGACCGACGACGCCAGCCCGTACTTCACGCCGTTCGCCCAGGCGATGGCCTCGGCCTCGTCGTCGAACTGCTGGACGGTGATGACCGGGCCGAAGATCTCGTCCTGCACGACCTCGTCGTCCTGCCTCAGACCGGATACGACCGTCGGCTCGAGGAAGAAGCCCTCACCGAGCGAAGAGACACGGTTACCACCGGTGGCGACGCTGGCGTGGCCCGGCAGACGGGACAACATGCCGGTGATCTTCTCCAGGTGGCCGGCACTGTTGACCGGGCCGAACAAAGCGTCCTCGTCGTCGGGCAGACCGACCTTGGCGTTGCTCCGGGCGTAGTCGGCGAGCGCCGCGACGAAGTCGTTGTGGATCTTCGGGGACGCGAGCACACGGGTTGCCGCGGTGCAGTCCTGTCCGGCGTTGAAGTAACCGGCGGTCGCGATACCTTCGACCGCAGCCTCGATGTCGGCGTCGTCGAACACGATGACCGGCGCCTTTCCGCCGAGTTCGAGGTGAACACGCTTGAGGTCCTTGGACGCCGACTCGGCGACCTGCATACCGGCACGAACCGATCCGGTGATCGCGACCAACTGCGGGATCTCGTGTTCGACGATCAAGCGTCCGGTGTTCCGGTCACCGGTGACCACGTTGAAGGTGCCGGCGGGGAGGAACTCGGACGCGACCTCGGCCAGCAAAAGGGTGGTCTCGGGTGTGGTGTCACTCGGTTTGAGGACGACGGTGTTGCCTGCGGCGAGCGCCGGGGCGATCTTCCACATCGCCATCATCATCGGGTAGTTCCAGGGCGTCACCTGGCCGACGACACCGATCGGTTCCCGGCGGATCCAGCTGGTGTGACCCTTCATGTACTCAGCCGACGCGCGACCTTCGAGCACCCGTGCAGCGCCGGCGAAGAAGCGCAGCTGGTCGACCATCGGCGGGATCTCTTCGGAGGTCGTCAGCGCGTAGGGCTTGCCGGTGTTCTCGGCTTCGAGCTTCACGAACTCGTCCGCACGCTTCTCGATGGCGTCGGCGAACTTGAGCAATGCCTGCTGCCGTTCGCTCGGAGTCGTCTCGCCCCACTCCCCCGCGAACGCCTTGCTCGCCGACTCGTACGCGGCGTCGACGTCGGCTTCGCCCGAGATCGGCGCCTTGGCGACCAGCTGGGCGTCGACCGGGTTGACGATGTCCTGCGTCCGGTCGGTCTGCGCCTCGACGAACTTTCCGTCGATGAAGTTCTTCAGTTGCCTGACCACGAGGGCCCTCCCTGTTCTTCGGATTCGAACATCTCCGAGCCTATGTCCCTTGCACGCGCAGTGTGACCCAGGTTGCACAGTGCGCCCGAATCCGCCCGCCGGCTCGTCGGTCACGACTGTCGGAGTCCCATCGGTGCCGAGATCGCCCAGAGCTGCGCGGCCATCACCAGGGGGCGATCACGAGGCAGGTTGCAGCGACGGCGAGCACGGCGTGGTAGACCGCGAAGTCGCACACCAGGGCACTGGTCGAGGGGGCGAGGCTCGCTGCCGAGACATCGAGCCGCACGGCGCGTGCTGCGACCGCGACCTCGGTGCCCGACACCTGCGGCAGGAACGACAAGACCGACGACAGCGGGGCGAAGGCGCCCTGGACGTTGGCGATCACGAAGGCGTCCGCCACCACGTGGGCAAGGTCGCCAGGCCCCGACCATGGTGAGTCGGTGATCCGCTGGGCCAGCGGCCACGGAAGGAACGCGACGGCCGCCACCAGGAGTGCTGCCGTGATGAGCAGCGTGCGGGTCGACACGCGCTGACCTGCACCGACGTTCACGCCGCCACTGGAACCGCATGGTCGACAGGGCGCGCTTGCTCCGGTGGCTTGAGACCGCGAACGAAAAGCGTTGCGGCCAAAGCGATTTCCCAGGCGAACAGCGGCACCGCGAGCACAAGCACAGGCTTGGTGAGCCCAACATGACGGCGAGGTTCATCGCAGCGACCACCACCGCGCCGCCGAGGCCGAGCCACGGCACGATGCGTGGCACCAACCGACGGCGCAGCAGCAGTGTGGCGAGCAGCGCGGCGTTGATCGGATTCAGCAGACCGGGGCCGACCAGGAAGGTCCAGTCGTGCAGCAGGTGCAGTACCAGCACGAGGTGCGCATCGAGGCCCGGCGCTGCATCGGTGGCGGGGCGGGCGACGGCGGGCAGGATCGCGACGACGCCGCTGAGGATCACCGCGGCCTCGAGCAGACCGAGGAGTTCATCGGCAACGCGGACCCGATCGACAACCTGTGCACGATGGCGCTCGTCGCGTTCGACGCCATCGCCGCGCGCCCGTGGCTGCCCGACTACTTCATGCGCAACACGATCAGCCAGCCCAACAGCCTGCAGCCCTACGAACGTTTCGGCGAACAGGTGCTGCGGCTCGAGCTCACTCCCATGCAGAGCTTCCTCGCGGTGCCGGCGGTGCTCGGGTTCGTTGTCGGCAGCGCCGCCGACATCGGGCAGCAACCCCCGCAGGAGGTGCTCGACGGCACGATGAGCCGGGAGGAGTACTTCGAGCACGCCGTCGCTCCGTGGCGGGCGCTCGACCCGGTCGAGTTCCCGTTCATGCACCACATCCTCGAGGAGTTCGCGGAGCACGAGGATCGCGACCAGTTCGCGGCCGGGCTCGATCTGCTGTTGGCCAGATTGCGTTTACAGGCAACGAGGTAGCCGAGATCTGTGACGCCAGCGAGCCCTTCTGTGGCCCAGCCACATACTGTCAGTTGAATTCCTGGGCAAGGACCGCCCGGACGCCGTCTACACGGCCAAGCGCTGACGGCGCCGGCCGCGAAACCTGGCTCGCGGCCGACCAAGATCACAAGTCGGGCACGACATCACTTGTTGAGCGATCAAGGAGCTAGTCTCCGCTGGGGGCACAAGGGATGGGCCCTACCAAGGGAGGAAAACATGAAGCGCCTCAGCATCGTTGCTGCTCTTATTGCTGTGCCCCTTCTCGCGGGCTGCAACTCGACGACCAACGTGTCGTCGTCCTCGTCGACCAGCAGTTTTGCTGAGACCCAGACATCCGAATCCTCGTCGGCCGAGTCGTCGAGCACCGACGGGTCGGCGTCAAGTTCGGAGTCGCCGGCCGCGTCCGAGTCCAGTGAGACCTCGGCTGCGTCGGACGGATCGTCACTTACGAAGCCGTTCGGCTCGACGTTCACCTGGGACGACAAGCTCGCGGTGACGGTGTCGAAGCCCGTGCCGTTCACCCCGTCGGAATACGCGGTTACGGACAGCAAGTTCAAGAAGTTCGTGAAGCTGACCGTGGTCATCAAGAACGGTACCGACAAGGTGTACGAGTCGTTCAACTTAAACGAGAGTGCGACCTCCGGCGATCAGCAGACCGACAAGGTCTTCGACTCCGCCAAGGGCATCGAACTGCCGACGGCGAAGATCCTGCCCGGCAAGTCGCTCACGTACAACGTCGCCTATGGCTACACGCCCGGCCAGGACTTCACCCTGACCGTCAACTCGATGGACCGCTTCGACCGCGCAGACGGCATCTACAGCGGGAAGCTCTGACACCAGACATATCCAGCCCGGGCTCCACGATCGTGGAGCCCGGGCTTTCCATTTCAAAGAGACGCCAGGACTGCGCAAATACGGGTTGCGGGGCGGCAGGCTTTGCGACGAGCGGGCTGCCTGGGACTTAAGTTCGCCGACTGGGCAGCCGCGCCTATCCGGCGCGTCCGTAGCGGTGCTGCACGACCGCCGCATTCCCTGCACACGCACCAACATCGACCACCTTGTCGTGACAACTGCTGGGGTGTGGGTCATCGATGCCAAGCGGTACAAGGGACGCCTCGAGGTGAGGGTCGAAGGCGGCATTCTGCGTCGCGTGGAGAGGCTCATCGTGGGACGGCGTGACTGCACCGCACTGGTGGACGGCGCACTCGATCAGGCCGCGATAGTGAGAGATCTTGTCGGTGACCTGCGCGTGGTCTGTGCGCTCTGCTTCGTCGACGCCGATTGGCCGCTTGTCGGCGGGGCTTTCTCCACGCGAGGGGTTCACGTGCTGTGGCCGAAGCGACTGGTCAAACTTCTTCGCGATGACCTTCTCGGCGAAGCACCACTCACAACGACGGACGTCGCCCGGATGCGAGGAGTGCTCGCCGCAGCTCTTCCGCCGGCGTGAGGAAGATTCGGAACTATCTACCGTCGGCGCCGGTTGTACTTCTTCCCGAGCTCGGACAGTCGAGAACACAGCGAATTCCGTTGAACCTTATCGAGATTAAGCGGGGGTCCATCAACGCAAGTGCCGCCGACTCCAACCCACCCAGTGTGTCCGCGTCATCGACCGGCACTGTGACGACTCGCAGGTGATCGTGAACCCAAGTGGTCAACGCGGGTCAGAAGTCGACAACGAATCCGACCGCAGACCCCGGCGACCTCTGAGGGCTGACATCCGCCAGTCCAAGCCACCATGAGACGACGTGGCTCAGATTTACGGTCATCGTCGGCATGTTCAATGCCGCACCTTGCAGCGGCATCACAGCGGCCGGCACCAGGTGCATGTGCCCCGGCGTCGGGGGGCAGTTGTCGATGTACTGGAGCATCGGCCGTGCGAGCTCTTCGGGTGCCGGCCCTCTTCGATTGAGCAGAGACTTCACCCCAGATGTCCTGAGAGCCTCGCGTACAGCGGCGCGTCGGGCCTCAAGGGCCCTGCTGCGGGAAGCGGGAATCCCTTGGACGAGACCGGCCGCTGTGAGCAGCGTGACGCGAGGGCACGGCTCACCCCGCTCCGCCTGCGCGATGAGCGTCGCGAGCTCTTGGCTGATGCCCGTGGCAGTGGACCCCGAGTACTCGTGCATGCGGTGATTGTCGCACCCACCGCCATGGTCTGTGCCGCTTTGCCTCCCATGGAGGATTGCGCGGCGACTGGCGCTATGACGGGCTCAGCAGCGGCTCGCACCCCCTCAGCGTCAGGCACCGGGGCGTGACGTCAGCCCCTGCCGCCACGCCCACTCGAACGTATCCACCTGCGGCAGTCCCCAATACCGAAGCAGCGCGTTCACCACGTCGAGCCGCGCCCGACCGTCCTCGAGCGCAACGGCCTGCAGTGTCGGGGGCAGTTCGCCTGCGGCAAGGCGTTTTTCGAGCTCCGCCGCCGTCATGCAGGTGACGATGTGGTCGGGAATCGTCATCGGTGGAAGGAAGCCTTGCGGCGTAGGCCGGTCGCCGCGGAAGGCCGCCGCGAGTGAGTCGGCAACCAGTTGCGCACCCACACACTGGTCGCCGGGCAGGAAGATCAACTGGCCGACCGTGCCACCGTCGCCGGGCACCATGTCGACGCAGTACATGCCGCGCTCGTCGGGATCGCCGACCGGAAGCCAGTGCTCGGACACAACCGCCGGCTGCACACCGACCGGGAAGCGACGCGTTTCGAGGTCGACTCTGGTGCGCCACCACCCGGCCCAGCGTTGCGGATCGCGGGTCTTGACGCTGAGTGGCCCCCACATCCCCGCCCCCACGAACTCCTGCGCGAGCGGAGTGTGCGGAACCGCCGGATCGATGCTCGAGTGTCCCGCCGACACCTCCGCAAAGGCCCGCGCCTGAGCGGGCAGCGGACCCGATCGGCGCTCCTGTTCCTCGATCGACGCACGCCTCCGTCCGACCTCCTCCGCGTCACCCGGACGGAACAACTTCCGCAGGTAACCGATGTCGCGATCTTCCGCCCCCAACGTTCTGTGCGGCCGCGGACGCAACCCGCCCGGGGGGACGAGCGTCCGGGTCACGGACGATCTCCAGCGGTCCCGAGCCCAGGTGTCCGAACACGTGCGGCGAGGGGTACTCGGGCACGAACCGCACCGACCCGTCCGCACGGATGGTTAGCTCAAACCCCTCTTTCCCTTCGAACAGCGGCCACACCGCAGGATGCCGCCGCATCGCGACACCGTCCACCCGGATCCGGCGCCGCCACCACCGCTGCGGGTTTCGACCGAGCGACACCCTCACCTCCGAGTGCGCAGGGTCGCTCAGCGCCCACACCTGGGGCACGATCGCGCGGAGTTCGGTGAGGTCGAAGGGCACGAAGTCATGAAAGCACCCACGTCCGATGCACGGGCGACTCCGCCTAACGTTCTGAGGCTGCCCTGGTAAACGAGATTCGCCCCTCGCTCCTCAACCGATTTGCTCGGAGTTACCGAACCATCGGCGGGCACCTCGCGTTTCCTGCTAACCGGATCGGCGGCAAGGTGACGATCAACGGCGCGAAGGGCTTCCACCCGCGCATCAAGGACCGCAGCGACCTGACGCTTGAGTGCATCCGCCGGACAGGCGTGCATGACTTTCGTTGCGGCACGTGGCAACCGGATCGCAGTGTGGGCGACGCAGCATGGCCTCGCCTGACCCTCCGCGGCTACTCCACGTCCTCCTCGATGTCGACCCCGTAGCCGACGGCAAGCCCAGCCAGGCGCCGTTGGTAGCCCTGACCGATCGCTCGGAACCGAAGCGCCCCGTTACGCCAATACACCTCAGCGAGAAGCATGCTCGTTTCGTCGGCGGCCGCATCGAGCGTCGCGCGCGCCAGCAACGAGCCGTCGCTCGATCGCACGCTCAGCTCAATAGCGCCGAGGTCTCCGAACGTGCCATCACCATCGATCGCGGTGGCAAGGGTGATTCGTGAATCGATCGGAAGTGCCCCTGCCCGAACGTCGACGGACGCCTGGTCGGGCGTTGCGAGGTCGAGGTCGACGAGGCCGGTCGGATGGGTCGGTTGGTTGTAGAAACAGAAGTCCTCGTCGCGCGCGACGCTGCCCGTCGGATCCGTGACGAATGCGACGACGTCGACTTCGCCGACCGCCTCGGCAGCGACCCAGGTGGCAATAACGGTGAAGTCGAGGTGCGCGATATCGGTGACGCCACCTCGCGGGAGCGACACCACATCCACCGAATCGAGTTGCTGCGCCTCGTCATTCGCGCTGGGCTGCGAGGCACCGACAGGCTCGAGTGTCACAGGGTCGAGCTCGGTCAGAGCTCGATCCTTGACCTTGGAGATGCGTGCGTCCTTCTCGGCGTCCGCCAGCGCGACAAAGTCCGTCACGGTGACGGTGAGGTTCACCGCGCAGGTGCCACCAACCTCCTGCACACGGGTTCGCACGTCGGCCGCCTCATCGTGCGAGCCGCCGAGGATGATCACGCGCCTGCGCGAGAACCGCCCGGGGGCAGCCACTTTGGCGCGCGGTCTCGGTGGGCTGAGCACGGGCACCGCGTCAGGCATCGTCTGCACGACAACCTGCGCCATCGTTCTCGGGTCACCGGGTTCGACCGAGTCGAGCAGCCCCATGAACTGCTCCTCGGTCATCAGGCTGGTGCCGTGCTTGAGCGCGAGATCCGCCTTGCGCGTGCCGAGCTCGCCGTTCGACACGAGGACGCTGGTGCGTGAACTCACCGAGTTCATCACGTCGAGGCCGCACCTGGTTGCCGTCTCGATCAGCATCGCCCGGTCGCGGTGCGTCTGACCGGTGAACACCACCGTCATTCCTTGGCGCAGTGGTTGGCCGGGCACGTGCCGGCCGGGATACCGCCACATGCAGGGCGTGCGGGGCGCAACCGGCGGGTATCCGCCGAGGGGGCGTGGCCGCGCGTAGGGCAACGGCAATCCCAGCCGGTGCGCCAACGCGAGCGAATGACGCGTGAGCTCGACGAGCGCACGCACGTCGTCCTCGGCATCGTGGGCACGGTGTTGCTTGATGCCCCAGTAGTCGCACAGGCTCGCCAACCTGAAATCGGCCACCGGCAGGTCGAACCGCTGCGACAACTGGCAGGTGCACAGTCTGGTGTCGGCGGGAAAGCGGTGCCCGGCTCGGTGCGCTTCGTGGGCAAGGAAGTCCCAGTCGAACCGAGCGTTGTGCGCCACGACCACGCGCAGGCTGAGCATCTCGTGGATCCGCGGAGCGACATCGGCGTACCTGGGTGCACCGCGCAACCTTGCCCGGGTGATGCCATGAATCTCGACAGGGCCTGGGTCACGCTCGGGATCGATCAGCGTTGACCATTGATCGGTCACGACACCGTTCGGCTCCATCTGGGCGATCGCGATCTGGACCACGCGGTCGCGACTCGCCGTCAGGCCGGTTGTTTCGACGTCGACAAGTGCGTACGGGCGGTCGTAGGTGTTCGCGACGCCGATTGGCACTATCACGGCGTCCAGCCCGTCGCCAGGTCGGTGCGCTGTGCGTGCGTTGTCGAGTTGCGAATCATGGTGCCCCTTGTCCCCGGTCGTTCGAGGCTGAGGCTATCGGGCACCGCTGACGATGAGCTAGGGGTTCTTCGAATCACGGCTCTATCAAATGGGCGCCTCACCGCACCCTCGACGATCGCGTGCTCACTACGGCACGTCAGCCCCGATGGACCAGCGCTGGTCCAAGTACGTTGAGCCGCAGGACACTTCGCAGGGGTAAAGGGATGGATTACCGTGGGACTCCTCCGGAAGACGATGTCGGTCTCGATCGCCAGGTGAAGTCGGCCCCGCCCACGGAGCAGAGCAACTCGTAGGAGCACCCAGGTGAGGTACGACTATGCCCGCCCGGCCCAGCGGTCGGAGTCGACCATTCGCGCTTGCCGCTCGCTCACCCTCGAGTCGTCGCCAGCTGGGGCAACCAACCATGGTCCTGAAGCGTCCGCCACGCAGTTGCCACGTGCTCGGCGGTGAACATAGCTTGCTTGCGAGCAGTCCACGTTGAGAGCTGACGAAACGCCGCTTCCTCATCCGCGACGGGGTTCTCCCCCGCGGTTGCCAGCCAATGAACGGACGCCAGGAGTTCGAGCCCGTAGGGGGTTTCCCACCCACGAACCAAGCTCAGGACTCGTTCGATCCGCTCAGTCAGGTCCGGATCAGCAGCGATCAACCGCTCGGCTTCGTCACCACCATCCGACAACAATTGGATCGGTTCGGCTTCCTGCACCTTCGCGCCACCGTCCCCATAGCCCGTCAGGAACTGACCTTCGAGTTCCACCAAGACGAAGCGCAGGTTGTCGGCGTACGGCCCATAGATCCCCTTGCCATAGTTCAAGCGGAGTGGCTGCCCTGCTGCCTGAAGGAAGTACATCAGCTTCTGGATCTCGATCAACGATGGTCGTTCGAACGCAACACCCTCGTAGTCGCGGACGATCTTCAGTAAGGCAGCACGGGCAGGTGTCAACGACCGCGGCGGCCGTCGGTCGATCATCTCGGTCGCCTTCGGCGCACCCGCCGGCACGAAGAGCTGTACCTCAACATCGAGCCCGCCGAGCTCATCCAGGATGAGAGGACGCACCGTTGCCCAGGGCAGGCCGCCGTTCCCGCAGCCAAGTGGGGGTACAGCGACTGAGGTGATACCACGCTCGCTGAGGACGCGAGCCAAGTCAGCCAGCCCCGTCTCGATGTCTTCCAAACGCGACGGCGAGCGCCAGTGCCGTTTCGTTGGGAAGTTGATGATGTAGCGCGGGCCGGTGAGCGATCCGGTCTCCCACACGTGCACGCGGCCGGGCTGGATCTCGCCTGCCTTCGCGGCACGGGAGTAGGCCTTGAACATTTCCGGGTAGGCCCGTTTGAACTGCAAGGCGATGCCCTTGCCCATCACACCAACGGTGTTGACCGTGTTGACGAGGGCCTCGACGTCTGCCCGAAGGAGGTTTCCCTCGGTCTCGGTGATCATCGCGTGCTCCATGACCCTAGAAGTACCACTCCGGTATGACATCTACCGGAATACCAAGCGTACCCACAGTCCGAGCGGCCTCGTCTGCAACGGACTGAGTCGGCGCCACGACCCGAAGGATGCACTCGATAGGAACCATCTGGTGCACGAGCGCCTCGGCCATCCTGCGCTCCATCCGCTGCGGCTCGTCAACGGTGTTGTTCCACATCGTCTTGCGCATCAGGGGCCAGTCGACGAGGTCGTCGAACTCCTCTTCATCCACGCTGTACGACGCAACGGCAAGAGCTGCGTTCCGATCAGTGACCACCAGATCAAGTCCATGGTCCACCACCGTCTCTAGTGTTGACTCTAGGTAGATGATCCGCCCGCAGCCGCCGCTGTACTCCGGAACGTTGCCGCGGTGGATCGAATACATCATCGGACTACGCGGGGCGAAGTAGAACGGTACGTAGTCGGCCACGACGCCGTTGGGATGGCAGGGCACGCCGCGCGCCCGACGGTTCGCCTTGATGCCCCGGTTGCCAATCTCCACCGTCAGAAGGCCTTCCTGCGCAATCGAATCAGCCACCAGCCCGTGCGCAACGATGCTGGCTAGGTGTTCCACCCGCGTGAAGTGGTAAATCGATGTAGGCCTCGGTCGCGGCATCAGCTCACCCCCACATTCCGACGCTCCTCCGCAAACCTCGGCGCCATCGCCTCCATCTGCTCGATGACCGTCCGAATCGCCTCGGGCTGCTTGTCCGGCGGATACCCGTGCTTGATGAGCAATCGCTTGATCGAGGCGCGTAGCTTCGCACGCACGTCGTCCCGCACGGTCCAGTCGGTCCGCATGTCTCTGCGCATCACCGAGACGAGGTCGCGCGCGATCGCGCCGAGCACGTCGTCGCCCATGAGTTGAACGGCGGAGTCGTTCTCGCTGACCGCGTCATAGAACGCCAGCTCGTCCCGGTCGAGTGGTGGTGAGAACTGCGCGCCACGGTCTTCGTGCTCGGCGACGTCCTTCGACATCTTGATCAGTTCGGCGATGACCTCGGCAGCGGTGAGCTGCTGGTTCGTGTAGCGGTTCATCAGCTCGGTGAGCCGCTCACTAAACGCGCGCTGCGCGACGAGGCTGTTGCTCGCCGACCGGCGAACGTCGCTCAGCAGCTGGGCACGCAGCCGGTCGATCAGCACGTGCGGACTCTCGGCCTGCAGCTCGGCGATCACCTCCTTGCTGAGCTTGTGAATGGATTGCTGCTCCATGCCGGCCCGCTCGAAGATGTCGTAGACCTCGCCGGTGCTCGTCGCATCGTCGAGCACCTTCGCGAGCAGGGTGGCGACCTCCTCCGGCACCACTTCACCGTTCGCCTCGCGCTCCTGCGCCTCGATCTTCGCCAGCCACACCCGCACCTCGTTGTAGAAGCGGATGTCGGCCAGTCGGGCGGCCGCGCCGGGCAACTGGGCGCAGAGCGCGAACGCCCTGGCCAACTGGTGTGCGAGCCCCCGAAATCGTTCTGCGACAGGCCTTTCGGACGGGTCCTCCCCACGGTTTCCTTCCGTCGCCGGGCTGCGCAGGTAGTTCGTCACCGCTAGCACGGCCTTGAGCCAGCCAGACTTCGGGTCGGAGCCGTGAATTGTGCGCCAGTTCGTCGCCGCCGTCAGGATGTCAAGCTCGGCGAGGCGGTCGAGCAGAACCTCCAGCATCTCCTGCGCCGTGCGGCCGACTGCGTCGCGCTGGTCGCGGTCGCCGGCATGGGTGAACTCGGCAAGCGCGTCGTTGAGGTTCTCCATGACCGGCGCATAGGCGACGAGCAGGCCGTCCGGCTTGCCGCGGAAGGTGCGGTTGACCCGGGCGAGCGTCTGCATCAGCAGCGCGCCCTTGATCGGCCGGTCGAGGTAGAGCGTGTGCAGCGGCGGCGAGTCGTAGCCGGTGAGCATCATGTCCTTGACGATCACCAGCTCGAGTTCGTCGTCGGCGGTACGGAAGCGCTCCTTGATCGTCTTCTGCTCGCTCGGACGGCGAATGTGCTTGCGGATCAACGGATCCTGCTCGCTCGGCTCACCGGAGTAGACGACCTTGATCCGCCCCTTGTCGATCGCGTCGTCGTGCCAGTCGGGTCGCGTCGCGACGATCTCGTCGTACACCTGCGCGCAGATCCGTCGGGTAGCGCACACGATCATCGCCTTGCCCGGGCCGCCGATGAACGGCTTCATGTTCTCCCGGCGCACCTCCCAATGCTGGACGAGGTCGGTCACCAGGGTGTGCACGCGCTCCGGGGCCCCGTAGATCGCGTTGATGACGGCCACCGACTGCTCTACCTTCCGGCGTTCGGCATCGTCAAGCCCGCGGGTGGCCTCGTCGACGACCTCGTCGATCGAGTCGTCGGTCATGCCGTCGGCACGCTTGACCTCGATCAGTCGCGGCTCAAACACCACCGGCACGGTCGCGCCGTCATCGACCGCCCGGTTGAGGTCGTAGACATCGATGTGATCACCGAAGACCGCACGCGTGTTGCGGTCCTTCGTCGCGATCGGGGTGCCGGTGAACGCGATCAGCGTGGCGTTCGGCAGCGCGTCCTTGAGGTGACGCGCGTAGCCATCGAGCTGGTCGTAGTGGCTGCGGTGGGCCTCATCGGCGATCACCACGACGTTGCGCCGCTCCGACAGAAGGGGGTGACGCTTGTTCGCGTCCTTCTCCTCCTTCGACAGCCCGAACTTCTGCAAGGTAGTGAAGTAGATGCCCCCCGTCTTGCGCTGCGCCAATTCCTCCCGCAAGGACTCACGACTGCCCACCTGCTTCGGGCTCTCCGGCAACAAGGTGCTGGAGGAGAAAGCGCCGAAGAGCTGGTCGTCGAGTTCGGTGCGGTCGGTGAGCACGATGATCGTGGGGTTGTGCAGCTCCGGACGACGCATCACCGCCGCCGAGTAGAGCTCCATCTCCATCGACTTGCCCGAGCCCTGCGTGTGCCACACGACGCCGGCCCGCCCGTCACCTCGCACCGCGTCGACGGTGGTGCCGACGGCCTTCGTGACCGCAAAGTACTGGTGCGGCTTCGCGATGCGCTTGGTCACACCGCTCTTGCCGCGATCGAAAGCGGTGAAGTTGCGCAGCAATTGCAGGAACCGCTCCGGGTTGTAGACGCCGTCGAGCAGCACCTCCAAGCCCGTGCGCGAGTTCCCGTAGTAGTCGGTGTCGTCGAGTTCGACCGGGCGGCCGTCGTCGTCGACGTTCCAGGTGGCGAAGTGGTTGTACGGCGTGAACGGCGTGCCGTAGCGAGCGCCGATGCCGTCGCTGGCCACCACGAAACACACTGTGGCGAACGCGGTCGGGAACTCCGACACGTAGGTCATCAACTGCTGGTAGGCCGCTTGCACGGTTGCCTTGGCCGCGCCGGCACGCTTGAGCTCGATAACGCTCAGCGGCAGCCCGTTCACGTAGAGCACGACGTCGAACCGGCGCTCCCGATCACGATCGCGAACCGTGAGCTGGTTGATCGCCTGCCACCGGTTCTCGGCTTCGTTCGTGCTGATCAACCGGATGGTCGGATTCTGTTGTTGCCCTTCATGATCGACGTACGACGTGCCAGTCCACCCGTCGACAAGAATCTGGTGCAACCGGAAGTTCTCGGCCAGCGCATCGTTCGACTTCGGGGCCAGGATGTCGGCTGCTGTCTGCTCCAGGTATTGCGCCGGCACGTGCGGGTTGAGGCGCCGCAACGCGTCAATGAACACGTCGTACAGCACCAGGTCGTGCCAGCTTGCACGGCCGCCAGAACCCGGCGCGACGCTCGGGCCACTGCCCGGCTCCCATCCGATCTCGGCCAGATGCTCGAGAACCAGTTCCTCCCACTGGGCTTCGCTTCCGTCCTTGACCATCGGTCAGAGCACCTCCCCGGCACACTTCTCCGCGCCTTTCACGGTGAGCTTTCCGGACATCAGCAGGGGCAACAGTCCATCGCGGGTCGCGGCGAGGCGAGCAGTCTCGTCCGACAGTGCTCGAGCGCTGCCTGAGAGCGCGTGAATAGTGTGCTCAACTGCGGCGACCTCGGTTGGAACCACCACTTGCGCTCGTTTGAGATTGCCCATGCTGAGCTTCGGCTGCACCGCCCCCGTAACGAGATCGCTAACTCGCGTCCGACGGGCAATCACTGCGAGTAGCTCCGTAGACACCGTTCGCCCAGTCAGAACGTGGGCGTGGTTGTTCACCCAACTGGGGCCCCATACGTACTGGACAACAGCCGTTCCGTCGTCCGTCACGACGGTTCCATCTTCGCCGACTAGCACAAGCGGCTCGTCGAACAACTGATCGTCCACGAATCCAACCAGCCCGGCAGCTCCGTAGTACGGAACTCCCCCCACCCGAAGTTCACGCTCGCGACCAGAGAGCGGAACCCTCCTTCGGTTGTGGAAATCGGCAATGTCGCCAACGGACTTGGTCGTTGATCCGGATGCCAGAGCTTCGGACAGTGCGGTATCCATCAGCTCGCCGCTAACGGCAACGACCCGCCGGTTGGCGGCGATCTTGTCGTCGAACGCCCCCAGCACCTCCACAATCCCCCGCTGCGTCGCGATCGGAGGCACCTCGATTTCCAGCGATCGAATATCCGCCAGGTTGATGTACGGCGCCATGTCAGTGTTGTTCGCCCGATGTGACGCTTGACGGACGAACTCAGCTGAACGGAACCACAGGGACAGGAAACGTCGAGAGAGGCGGTCCTCGTCATTCAGCCGGAAGTAGCAGAGCTGCGGGGAGTACACGACGCGCTCGCCAGCGGGCATCTCAGCTACTCGACCGACTGTGCCCTTCGTTGTCAGCAGGATGTCACCTTGCTCCGAGAGCTTCGATCCGATTTGAGCAGTCAACTCCTCCGACACGAAGTCGGGCCCAGTTCTGTTGACGACTCCATCCGCAACATCGGCCACTCGCAGAATGCGGTACCCCGGTTCGCGAAGTTGATCGCGACGCGTCCGATATCCGTCGCCAAAGCTCAAGACGCCCGCTGCGGCTAGCTCGCCGATCGTTGTCCTCACGACAGCCGCCCCAGCTGCTTGCGGACCTCAACGTCAAGCCGCGCCGACTCGTCCATCGCTGCGAGGAGTTCTTTGGTAAGCCGGGCGACCTTCTCGCCGATCGGCTCGCCGTCGTCCTCTGCCTCGGGCGCTCCCACATACCGACCAGGCGTCAAGGCGTAGCCGGCTTCCTTCACCTCCGCGAGCGTCGCCGACTTACAGAAGCCAGGCACGTCCGCGTACTCACCGGACGCGGAAGCTGCACCCCGCCACGAGTGGTACGTGTCGGCGATTCGAGCGATGTCCTCGTCCGACAGCGCGCGCTCGGCGCGGTCGACCATGTGGCCGAGTTCGCGGGCGTCGATGAACAGCACCTGGCCGGTGCGATCGACCGAACCGCCTTGTCCCGCAGCCTTGTTCTTCGAGAAGAACCACACACACACCGGGATGCCAGTGCTGCGGAACAGCTGCGTCGGCAGGGCGACGATGCAGTCGACCACGTCGTCCTCGACCATCGCCGCGCGGATCTGCCCCTCACCGCCGGTGTTGCTCGACAGCGAACCGTTGGCCATGACGACGCCGGCTCGACCGTTGGAGTCGAGGTGGCTGAGGATGTGCTGCATCCAGGCGTAGTTGGCGTTGTTCTTCGGCGGCACGCCGTAGGTCCACCGGCTGTCAGATTCGTTGCGCGCCCAGTCCTTGATGTTGAACGGCGGGTTCGCCATCACGAAGTCGGCCTTGAGCGTGGGGTGGATGTCGTGGGCGAAGGTGTCCTCCCACTTCGCGCCGAGCCCGCCGGTGTCGATGCCGTGGATGGCGAGGTTCATCTTGGCCATCCGCCAAGTGCGCTCGTTGTTCTCCTGGCCGTAGACCGCGAGGTCGGAGGCTTCCTCACCGTGCGCGGCGAGGAACCGCTCCGATTGCACGAACATGCCGCCCGACCCGCAGCACGGGTCGTAGACGCGTCCGCGGTGCGGCTCGAGCACCTGCACGAGCACCTGCACGACGCCGGCCGGGGTGTAGAACTCGCCGCCGCGTTTGCCTTCGCTCCGGGCGAATTCAGCGAGGAAGTATTCGTAGACCTCACCGAGCAGGTCCCGCGCCTTCGTCGACCCGTCGCCGGTGAACCGGGCCGAGTTCAACACGTCGAGCAGTTCGCCGAGGCGGCGCTGGTCGACCACTTCACTCTTGAAAGTCTTCGGAAGCGTGCCGCGCAGGGTCGGGTTCGAGCCCTCGATGAGCTGCATCGCGTCGTCGACCAACTCGCCGATCGACACCCTTCGCCCCAGCTGGGGGTCGTCGAAGCCCTTCGCGTTCTCGGCGAGGTAGCTCCAGCGTGCAGTCGGCGGCACGAAGAAGACGCCGCTACCGCGGTACTCCTCGAAGTCGTCGATGACCTGTCCGATCTGTTCGGTGCTCCACCCCTCGGCCGTGAGGTCGGCCTCGATCTGTGCGCGGCGCTCGTCGAACGCGTCCGATGCGTACTTCAGGAAGATCAGCCCGAGCACGACGTCCTTGTACTGCGAGGCGTCCATCGAGCCGCGCAGTTTGTCGGCGGCCTTCCAAAGCGTCGCCTTCAGTTCCTTCATAGTCGACGGCGCAGCGTCGACCTTCTTCTTCGGGGGCACGTCAGTCCTTCGTGTCGGGTGTGGTGGATTCGATTCGGGCGTAGCCGGATGCCACCGACTCCACCAACGTACTTTCCAGCTGTTCGAGAGATTCCAGCTCCTGCTGCAATTGAGCTCTGCGGGTGGCGATCTGGCTGGTCCGGTCGGCAATGGCCGCGACCTGCCCGGCTGCGATCGGACGGATCCGCATCAGCTTCACGTCACGCGCCGGCGCCGATTGCGCTGAAAGGTCGCGGGCGATCACCTCCGGGCTCAACCCGGCGGCGAGCCCTTCGTCGGTCACCCGCAGCACCCGCAACGGAGTGAGCGCCAGTGCGTCGCCGACGCGATCGACCATCGCACCGTGCGCCGGAGCGAACACGACGTCGTCGGGCTGGGTGAGTCGCGCCGATTCGTAACGCCACTCGAGTTCGACCCGGTCGATGCGCCGTGGCGCACTTCCGCCCAGCTCGGGCACGCCGAGCACGCGGACGCCGCTGCTCCCAGCGTGAAGAAGGTCGTCGCGGATGCGGTTGCCAGGAACCAGCCGCAGCCAGCCCTCCTTGATGGCGTGCTCGATGGTGCAAGCCTTGGTTGTGGTCGGACGTGCCTCGGGTACGACCTGCCAGCCCTCCGCGAGATCGCCGCAGCCCGATCGCATCTCGTCCGCCCGAAAGGCAATCGACCGGTCGACGCCGCGGGACGGGTCGGCATCGGCGTCGGTGACCACCCGGCGCACCAGGTCGCCGTCGCCAGCGAGCAGGGACGGCACCGGCACCAACCGGGCCGACTTCAGCACATGCGCGCGGCCGAGGATGTGCGCGCTCGTCGCGACTACGAGGTCGGTCACGAAGTCGTCGATCGACAGCTCGGCGAGCACCCGGTCGCCCAGGTCTCCCGTCACCACACCCAACCGATTCTGTGGCACCGTAACGGGATTCGCCCCGAGTAGCAGAAGTGAGAGCCGCCCGCTGTGCCGGTGGGTCATGACGCCTGCGGGAAGCCGGGCGGCCATCCGGAGCTGACCGGAACGCAGCCAGGAGTCGCGTAGCTTCACATCGGCAGGGTCAGTGAGCGAGTTGGTCAAAGCGGCTGATGCGCCGACGAACAGCGCGAGGTTGTGCTCGCCGAGTTGGAGCACGCTGTCGTCAACGGCATCGAGCGCGTCACGGTTGGGGAGGTCGCGGACGTCGCCGAGCAGCACGCCCGGTCCGGTCACCGTGTCGTCGCTTGCGAGGTCGGCGTCGATGCCGGCCGCGTGCAGGCGGCGAAGTGCGCTCCGCGTCGCTCTGTCGCGGCAGTCGACCAACCTGATGTCTGCCAGCGGCTCGCGGTCGGCCACGGCCAAGGCGACTCCGACGAGTGCGGGGCTGAGGAGAGTCAACCGCAGCGGGTCGATCTCGAGCGCTCCACCGGCGGCGATGACGCTCGCGGCGAGGAGCTTCTCGAACTGCGCCGCGTAGCCGCCGGAGCGCCGAGTCTCGTCGGCGACAAGAGCCTCGAGCGCCGCTCGTGCGGAGTACGACGCGTTGGAGAGTTCGTCGCAAATGCCCAGCGCCGTCGCGTTAATGGGTGCGCCGACGATCTCCGTGAGCAGAAATACGTCGTGGGGGTCGATGCTTCTGGCCACGTTGGTGACTTCTGTGAGCGTGAGATCGCCGAGGTCGGAGCCGGTGATAGCCGCGAGAGCGAGCAATGCTGCCAGTGTGTCGGTGTTGAGGTCGCCGACGACCGTGGGATCGATGCGCGTGAAACGCGGCAGATCGTCGATCACGGAGTCGTTGTTGCCGGGAAGATGCCCGAGCTGCGCCTCGCTACGGCGGAACCAGTCGGCGATCGCAGCGGCATCCCACAGCTCATCCGCGCCATCTGCGGTCGCGGGCTGCGGGAACGGCACCTCACGCCCGGCGCTTCGAGACCGCCACATGCTGACCACCGGACGCTGCACCTTGGCGGCACGCGCGACGTCGGCGAGCGACATGCGTAGCGGGCCTGGCGCCGGGTAGGTGGTGGTCATGGGTTGAACCTTACGACGCTTCCTTCACTTCTGCTTGTTTTAACTGATAAGCCCCCTTATCAGTGTTTCTTGTGTTCGGATTGCCGTGGATTAGCAAGTCTTGCCGCATTGCACGCAACGGGCGTGCCTACACGGAGGCAGACATGCACAACCAGGTCCTGCAGCAACCCCAGACAAATTCCGCGCCGGCGCGTAAGTCGCGCCGGAACACGTGGCTCAAGTACGGCGGCACCGCCATCGGAGCGTTCGTTCTCGGCATCGCTGCCGGCTCGTCGTCCGGGTCGGGTGCCACGACGGCCGCCGACGCATCACCCGTCACCGTTCACGAGCCGGCACAGACCGTCTATGAGACGGCAGCGGCTGCACCCGCCGAGACGGTCACCGTGACCGAGTCAGCGGCACCGGCCACCACGCAGGACGGCTCGAGCATCCCCGGCGATGGCACGTTCCAGGTCGGCGTGGACGTGCAGCCGGGCACGTACATCTCGACAGCACCGGACAGCGGCAACTGCTACTGGGCACGCCTCAGCGGATCGGACGGGTTCGACAACATCATCGACAACAGCAACAGCTCGGGCCAGTCGCTTGTCACCGTCAAGGCGACCGACAAGTTCTTCGAGTCGCGCGGCTGCAACGCCTGGACGAAGCGGTGAGCTGACCTATGCGACCGAGCAAGCGCAGGCAGTTCACTCCGCACCGCCGGTGCGCCGTCACCGACAAGATCTGCTTCCCCGACCACGCGGCGACGATCCCCGCTCTGTGGAGCGCAGAGCTTGCTCGGACTCGAGCCAATGAGAACGGCTCGGAGTGCCGGCGGCGCGAGCAGCGCAGCTACAAGTGCCCCTATTGCAGGCAGTGGCACCTCACGTCGCAGGCGTAGTTGGACCGGGGACGTCGTCCGAGCATGGGGGCCGGACGACGGGCTCGGGTCGGCATCGATGTCGTTGTCGGTGCCGACAGGGAAAGTGAGTCACGACCGAGAGGGACAGCACATGACAGTCACTGGAAGGCGCGCCGCAGCAAATCGCGCAGAGTGGCATCGCCATGTCCATCGACTGTGGCTCTACGTCGGCGGCGTGACAATTGCCACCGCCCTCGTCGGGGTATTGATCAAGGTGCCGGAGCTGTTCGTCGGGACGATCATCCTGCTCACAGCGGTTGTGGTGGTCACGGGGCTAGGCATCGCGGTTGTGCTGCCGCCCCCACCGCCGCTCGCCACCAGATCTGCCCTTGCTGAGCAGTTCGCCTGGCTCTGGCGATTCATGGTTGGCGCAACGCTGGTTGGAGTGAGTGCCTTCGTCGCCGTCGGCGCGCAGGCAGAATTCGATGGGGCATCAACGGGTGGTGCCGCGGGTCAGTTGGATGCTCTGGCACAGGCGTGTTTCGGGCTGCTCGGCGATGTATTCCTCATCGGGCTCACAGTCATGGGGGTTCGTATCGCGTGGGTCATGATGCGCAGCGGCTGGACGGCGCGCTTTCGAGCCGCCGCCGCACTGCTGGGCCTCTTGGGCCTGCATGGACGATCCCGAACCGTTCTTGCTGCCTTCATAGTCAAGATCACGAACCCTGGGCCGGCTGCACTGTTCCTTTACCTCGCACCGTCCGTCTTCTGGGCAGCGACGCAGACCATGCTGGTAAACGCACGCTAGGGCTACACCGACCGCGCCCACGCAAACACACCCTCCGGCATCGCTTCCCCAAGCCGCCAGGTGATCGCCATCGGCCGCTCCCCCTCGTGCCGCACGTACTCCGCCGACCCGAGGAACACGTACGGCGCACCGCCGCCGAACTCGGTCACTTTGTGCTCACGAGCGAACAACAGGATCGAGTCGCCCGAGCGGGCGTGGTTGATGTACCGCTGCCCGGTCGCCGAAGCCTCGCGCGTTGTCGACTGCGACTCCCAGTGGAACAGGGTGGGCGAGATCGCGTAGTCGCGATACATGGTTGTCGGTGAGAACCCAGAGTCGGTCTTCACGGTGGTCACCAGCAACGCGTCGAGGTACCGATCATCGACGCGGTATACGCCGGCGACCGCATGCGCCGGAAAGTTGCGCCGCTCGAACGAGGCATACCCGATCGCGGTGAGCAGTTCCTCGCGCGTGTAGCTGCCGTGCAGCGCCAGCGCGGGAGCACCGCTGCTGGTGACCGAAGCCGAACTCGTCCAATGCGCTTGATCGAGAGCGTGGTCGAGCACCTCGGTCAGCTCACCACGGATCGCCGGCTCGGCAGCCAGAGCATCGAGCGCATCCTTGGCCGACGTGAAGCCACCACCGCTCGGCCACAACGACATTGCGAGCATCGGCGCAAACAGTCGCGCATCGTCCGACGCCGCCGACCAGTCAAAGCCGTCGGCGAGAAGCTCTCGGTAGGCGCGATGCCGGCGCACATCATTCACATGCACGAAGGCGCGCACCCGCTTCACCAACTCCCGCTCGCGCGGGCCGGGCGGCGGGAGGGCTGCCCCCGCGTCTCGGCGAAGCGTGGTCCACGACTTGTTGTTGCGCAGCACGTCGCTGAGCTCGAGCCCGGCGTCGTCGAGAAACTCGGCCAGCCCGGTAACAGTCGACGACCGCAGCTCCGCCGTCATCGACTTCCACGACGAGCCGACGCCGGCCCGAATGTTCTCCAGCACCGCCTCGCGGGCGACGTCGTCGAGCACAATCTGCGACCCGCCGGGGATATCGAAACCGCGATCAACTGAGACCTTGAGCTCGGCGCGGGTCATGCGCTTGGCAATGGCACGCAGCTTGCGATCGAGGCGATACTCGGCGCGCTGATGGCCGACGAAGTCGAGCGCGGTCAGCACCGGTTTGTTGTTGGCTAAGCGCAGTCCACGGCCGAGTTGCTGCACGAACACCGTCGCACTCTTGGTCGGTCGCAGGAAGATGACGGTGTTGACCGCGGGGATGTCGATGCCCTCGTTGAAAATGTCGACGGTGAAGATCACCTTCACCTCGCCACTGACGAGTTGCCGCACGGCCGCGCTGCGATCGAACGAATCCGGACCAGAGACAACGGCAACCGACGGCACACCGACCTCGCTGAATTGGCGCGCCATGAACCGTGCGTGCTCCTGCGACACACAGAAGCCGATGGCCTTCATCTGCGTTAAGTCGCCGACCTTGTCTCGCACCGATCGCAGCACGTGTCGTGCACGATCGGCATTCGAGGCGAACAACCGCTCCAACTCGGCTTGGTCGTACGCGCCGCGCACCCACCGCACGTGTCGCAGATCGACGGTGTCGCCGATCGCGAAGTAGTGAAACGGCGTCAACAGGTCGGCTTCGAGCGCGTCCCAGAGTCGCAACTCCGCGGCGATGCGGCCTCCGAAGAAGTCGGCCACGTTCACCCCGTCCGCGCGCTCTGGGGTCGCGGTGAGGCCGAGCAGCTCGAGCGGCTGGAAGTGGCTGATGAGCCGCTGGTACGACGGCGCCTCAGCGTGGTGGAACTCGTCGATCACGACGACGTCGTAGGCCGCCGGGTTGACCTCGGCAAGATCGAGCCGCGCCAACGACTGCACCGACGCGAAGACATGCCGACCGTGCGTCGGCCGCCTGCCGTCGACCCACAACTCACCAAAACCGCCGTCGCCCAGCACTTCTCGGAAGGTGCGCCGGGCTTGCAGCAGGATCTCTGCGCGGTGCGCGACGAACAGTAAGGGTGGCCGCTCGCTCCCCTGGCAGAGGCGCTGGTAGTCGAGGGCGGCGATCACGGTCTTGCCAGTGCCGGTCGCGGCCACGACGAGGTTGCGATGCCGGTCGTGCACCACCCGCTCGGCCTCGATTTGCTCGATGATCAGCTTCTGGTGGGGAAACGGGTGGACGGCAAGTCCGGAGATGCTGATCGTGTCGTCTGGTTGCTCCCGGTTGCCGGCCTTGGCGAGCGCGAGGTCGAGTCGCTCGGCGTCGCGCTCGGGCAGGTAGGTCTCGAATGCCGGGTGATTCCAATACGACTCGAAGGTCGCGTCGAACTTCCGCATGAGCGTCGGCGTGGCCACCTCGGAGATGCGGACGTTCCACTCGACGCCTTCGAGCAGCGCGCTGCTGGAGAGGTTCGAGGAGCCGACGTAGCCGGTGTTGAACCCGGTGTTACGCCGGAACAACCATGCCTTCGCGTGGAGTCGCGTCCGTTGGATCTCGTAGTGCACCTTCACCTGGGCGCCGAAGTCGTTGACCAGGCGGTCGAGGGTGCGACGGTCGGTGCAGCCGGTGTAGGTCGAGCAGATGACACGGATCGGCACGTTGTGGGCGCGCAGAGTTCGCAGTTCGTCCTCGAGCAAGCGGATGCCTGGCCACATCACGAAGGCGCACAGCAGGTCGACCGAGTCGGCGCTCACCAGCTCTGCCCGAAGCTCGGCACCGAGCGACGGCTCGCCGTGCGAGTTAGTGAGCAGCGCCGCCTCAGACAGCGGCGTGGTGGGACGCGTTGCGTACGACCGCCGGGTGCCGAGAGTGACCTTGCGCTCGATGCCGACGAGTTGCCGTGTCTTGCCCGGCGGCAGTTGCGCGTCGTCCTCGTCGTCGAGGCCGGCGAGGATTTGATTGGCCAGCTCTGGGGTGATCTGGCGGACGAGAGCTGTCGCGACGTGCCGACTGATCACATGGCGGAGGTCAGCGTCGGGTACGTCCTTGAGGTGAGCGATGAGGTCGTCGTCGAGATCGTCGAGAGCGCGTGCGAGGCCGGCGTCGACCAGTCGCTCGTATAGCCCAGGCTCCATGCAATCCCCTTGCCTCGCAGACGCGGTGAGCCGTCATCGTCTCAGGCGCGATGTGGGTCAGTTCCGATTGAGTCCATGCTTGCGCGTGTCGAGAGCTTGCTTGAAATGACTCTCCGCCTCATCGATGACGCGCGTGGGCGTTGCCGGATCGAAGACACGCAGGATCGAGTAGCGGAAGGTTGCGGGATCGAGCCCACGGAGCTCAACGTTGCCGCCGTGACCAGTCGTGGCGTAGTCGCTCCACCGCTGCAGAATCGTCTCGGCGCCGTCGGCCTTACCGACGTACTGGCGCCCGTCACGGGTGTCGGTGATCAGGTAGATGCCTTTGACCTAGGCGAGAGCGGTGCGCCATCCCGTGTATCGGTGCTCTCGCGTCAGCGCTTGGAGTTGCACGCGGTCGACGATGAGCCTGTCAAACCCCGGGAAGCGCAGCGGACGCGCGTCGGCGATCTCTGCCACGCGGTACCCCACTGCGGTGGTGCCGTGCACCCGCCACGCTCGCGGCGCCGGCCACGAGATGACCAGTCGGTTCCTGAGATTGGCCAGATCGTCGGAGACCCTGAGGTCGAACCCACGCAGCGTGCCGTCGTTGTAAGTCTCACCATGGTTGTCGACGACCGACCAGAGGCGAGCCCGGTCTGCGCCTTCCTTCATGAAGATGACCCACTGTCGAGGCGGGGCTGCCGGGAAGGTCCGAGTATCCGCGGACTGCCGCGATGTGTAGGCGAGGATCTCGTCGTCAGTCGAGTCGGCGTGGAGACCGCGTTCGCCGTCGGCATGGGCAAGCACGAACGAGTGGCGGATCACGATTGCCTCAGCCGGGTCGATGCCAGCGCTGGCGAGGATTGGGGCGAGTGTGAGCGTCATTCGATGGTTCCCCTCCTGTCTGAGTCCCGGCTGCTGGCGATGATCACGAGCAACGCGGCATGCACCGGTATGCCGTACGCAGCGGCGGAGTGTCAGAAGACCGCAAACCACTCAGGCAACCTGAAACCGAGCGTCTAAGCCAACCCGGGAAGCGGGACCGAACGACCGCCGAGGTCGGCCTCCGAAAGATCATGGAACCGACCGCTGTTCGGCGAGAACCGAACAGTCACGGTTCCCGTCGCACCGCCCCGGTTCTTGTGGATCGTCACGTCAACGAAGTCGTGGTCACCGCGGCTGAGGTCAAGGACGACGTCAGCGGCCGCCATCCAGACACCGTGCGACTCAAGTGGATCTCCGACCGGTGGATGCCAGTCGAAGCAACAAGCGCGTGGCACCGCCACTATGACGAGGCGTCCAGCCCACAAGAGCGGCCGAAACCAGTCGGTGCTGACACAGCTGCAACCCGCGGTCTCGGCGACGATCACCCCGGGCCCTTCGCAAGCCCCCACGAGCCAGGCGTCGACGAGCTCGCTCGGATCGCCCCGCTGAACATCGAGCCCGGCAGCCGAGAGCGGCGGCTCGCTCACTGCATGGCCGTAGGCTGCGGCGTTCCGCGAAAACCAATGCCGGTATGCGCCTTCCGGTTGCTGACGAGTGCCGATGAAGTTCACCGGCAGGCAGTTGACTACGGCAAGGTCGTATGCCCACTGGCAGAGCAGCTGCGACGTGCCGACCCCTGCGACCACCCAGACACGACCGGGCTCGAACCAGACGATCTCGTCGATGGCCGCCGACCCCGTCGACCAGGTCGTGCGTGGCTCACCAGGGGTTGCCGACGGTCGGAGGAACTCAGCGATGTGCGTCATACCCCGCATCATGCGACCGACCGCCGACAGCCTCGCCGACGCGGAGGTGTGGTTAGGGGCGTGGGACCGCCTTCGCCTTCCCCGATCCCTCAAGCCAGGCCAGCACGTCGAACACCCGTAACGGGCTGACCTCACTGCCGAGCCCTGCATCCTGGCGCAGGTCCTCGAGCCGGTCGTGGAGGCGGCGGTGCGGCGTCTCCTGCCGTAGTGCCGCGTGCAGCGGCTGCCACTGCTTACCCGACGGAAACACGGTCTCCCTCAGCACCGAGTCATAGACGGGCACAAGTCGTGGGCGCTTTCGGGCGATCAGCTTCGCGGTCTTGGTCGCGCCCACGTTGTGGAGCTTCCGAAGCTCGTGCCAGAGCGCCCACACCGGGCCGTATTTCTTTCCCGACTCGCTGACGTCGTCGACGTCGACAAGGTCCAGGTCGTCGCCGATGGCCGACAGAAGCTGATCGAAGCGATCCTTCTGCTTCACGAGAATCTGCACCGCCGCGTCTCCGGGGAGGTTTACCCCCAACAGCGACAGCGATGACAGGTCGTCCGAGGTGAAGGTGTTCTGCGAACTTGCCCGGGTACCCGAAGGGTCCCAGGCATCCCACTGACAACCACTGAACAGCGGGTGGCGAGGCCGGGCTTCGCAGAAGTAGTAGTACTTGAGCAGGGCGCCAGCCCACGCTTCGTTCCGTGGTTGCAGCGACTCCGGAAGGTTCAGATCCTCGTACGTCAACTTCTCTGGCGCGTCGCCAGTACTCATGTATTTCCTCCCTAAGTGCGAGAGGTCATCATCACCCACCCACCGACAACGCGTCGACGAATCAGCGAAAATCGAACGAGCCCAGGCGCATTCGCTGGAACCGCTCGACCTTCACCACGCTGGATATCGCACCGCCATCGCAACCAACGGCTCGTCCGTCGTCAGCGCCACCACGAACAGATCGCGCAGCGACATCTGTATCTGCCATGCGTATTCGTGCTTGGCGAACTGCTCGTCCATCCACGGCGTGACACCTGTCGACGCACCGATCAGCGCACCCGCCACCGCGGCGACCCCGTCTGCGTCGGCGGTCTCGCCCGCGAAACCGATCGCGCCGTCGAGTTCGGCGTCGCAGGTGGCGAGGTACATACCGGCGGCGAGCACGCGGTGGGCACGGCCGTTCGCGGCGATCGTTCGCAGGTAGTCGAGGTCGACCTCGCCGCCGGCCGTTGTGAAGTAGTCGTCCACCTTCGTCACCGGCGCCTCGGAGAACAGATTGACGATGACGTCCAGGCACTCGGTCGTCGGCGAGGTCGCCAGCCGAGCCAACAGCTGGCGGAAGAGGATCGCCGGGTTCGCGACGTAGTGCGTGTCCTGCGTGAGGCTCACCGAAAGCGACACCGTTTCCTTCAGCTCATGGGCCGTCGAGATGAGCGCGAGAGCACACAGCGGCGCTGCTCGCAGCAACCCGTGGACGCCCTTGGACGTGCCACCGAAGTACTTCAGACCGTCGTTCACGGCCTCCACCGTGGCTCGCGGGTTGCCCCGCCGCTTGTGGAACAGCGGGTTGGCCGAACCACGGGCGCGGCTCCAGCTGCACGCTGGTCGGCTCGTCGGTGTTGTAGACGAACGACTGCAGGTCATCGATCGTGGCTTGAATGAGCGTCGACTCGGCACGCGAGTCCGGCGGTCGCCACGCGCGAATTACCGCGTGCAGTTGGCGCATCGCGAGGTCGGTGGCCGCTCCAGCGATGAACGTCTGACCGTCCGGCGCCAACGTCGCATCACCGAGCGCGAGCCCGATCATCATCGCGCGGAAGCGCGCTCCTGCCTGTGTGCGAACTCGCTCATGTCACCGTGCATATGGCATCCCCTCCTCAAGTGCGGTCGCCACAGCAGATCGTCGAAATCGTTCTGGCCCAACGCCTCTCGCACCGCTTCGACAGCATCGCGCTCCCGAAGGCCGCCGTACTTCATCGCGTGAAACAACGCGACGGACGGCGTGCGGTGGTGGGCGTACACGCAGTGCAGGAAGACGGTCTCGCCCTCCCGCACCAACTCCTCCACTGCGTCGGCGGCGTCGTGCAAGCCGAGCGCAAGGTCGGTGTGCGACGACGGGTCGTCGCTGTCGACAAGCCACGCCTGCGCGTGCTTCTCGGTGCCACGGTCTTCAGCTCGACCGATGCGCGACAGCGACACGACGGCGGTTGCGTTCGTTGTCGCGAGCGCCGCCTCGTTGCCGACGGTCAGCCGGTCGGACCACGACACGGGCACCTCGAGCGGCGTGCCGAATCCGATCTCATGATCGCGCGCCGGCCAGGTGTCGACGTCGCACTCGCCCGCCGACCGAAGCGCGAGCTCGATCAGGTCGCGTTCGCGCTGAACCGGCCAGCCGTGCACCCTGCGCCGCTAGGCCGCGGGCAGTCCGGAGACGCCGCACCGCGCACCCATCAGTGCACCGGTGATCGCGGCGACAGTGTCGGCGTCGTGGCCGGCGCGCACCGCGGCGATCAGCGCACGTCGCGCGTGGCCCGACGAACCGTCGTCGGTTGAGGTGATCGCGGCCCAAGCGGCGCGGAGTGCGCCGAACGTGGAGCCATTGGCCTCAATTGATGCAGCAGGGTTGGCGAGACCTCGATGGTCGACGTGCGTTGAGGTGGTCTCGATCGCGCTCGGCCGGTAGCCCTCCCTCGCTACTCGACCACCGGGTGTGAAGTCGGCGCTGTCGATCCACTGCTCCCACTGCGAACGTCGTTCCTGCGGAACGAGATTGAGGCCCGCACGCAGGTCGAGACGCCCCTCCAGAACCGTCACCCGGATCGCCTCTGCGTGCAGCACACACGAGTCGGCAACCAACGGATCGGCGTGGGTCAGCGACGCGACGGCGACCGCCGCCCGCTCCGTCGCGTCAAGGTCGCGCAACCTCGTCAGCCCGACGATGCCGTTGCGCATAAGCGCGCCGTTGCCGGCCGACCGCGAGTGCTTCGCGGCGTAGTCGTCCGACTCCTTGCGCAGGCACATGGCCCACGGGTAGTCGGGCTCGTCGACGCTGCGGTCGGAGATACGAGCCCCGACGTGCGCGTAGGACTCAGCGGCGCCGAGCACCGCGGCGGTCTGGTTGCCGATGTCGCTCGCACCGTGGGCGCCGCCAGTCGACGAACGCCTTCGCGATCTGGTTGAGCGCTGTGTGGTGGTGGGTGTCATAGTGGGTCCCCTTCGCAACTTTATGTCTCCTAGACCATTTCTCTGCGCTCCTTGATTTTTGTCAGTACGACAGTTACGGCGATAGTGTCTGATCATCGCGATCCGGCACACGGCGCCGCGCCACACGGCAAGATGACGGCCATGGCTCAAAGCGGTGACTCAGCGCAATCTGCTGTCGACGCGCAATCTGCTTTCGACTCGGTCCTCGCGGAGTGGCGTGGCGTCGCCGACGATGACGCGGAGACGAGGTTCGGCCAGCTCCTCGATGAGTGGAGTGCCTTCGAATGGCAGAGCGGCAGCCGGACACTCCTCACCGCCCTCGGTCTTCAGCACCAGGAGGTTCCCCTTTGCCGCGGTCTCGCGTGGTTGCTGGACCCGACGGGCGGCCACCACCTCGACCGAGCCGCACTCAACGCATTCCTCCACTACATCGGCCAACCCGTCACTGCGTCGGATGACGAGGTGAAGATCCAGGTCGAGGAGATCAGAGAGAACACTCGCGCAGACATCGTGCTCAACCTGGGCGCACGGACGATCGTTGTCGAGGCGAAGGTGCACGCCGGCGAGCAGCCGACCCAGGCCGATCGGCTCGCCGCCCTCTGGGGCGAGCACTCCCCCACGTTGGTCTTCCTGACCACGAACGGCTACGCGCCGTACACAGCCGTTGACAGCAAGGAATCCTGGGTTCCATGCCGATGGCGGGACCTCGCCGCGGCGATTCGGCAGGCCATCGCCGAGCAGGGTCTCGAAGCTTCCGCTGGAGCACGTGATTTTCTCGAAACGATCGGAGCCCTCTGAATGTCCGCGCACGAAATCGAAGTCTTCGCCCGCCATCGCGATCAGATTGAGGAATGGGCGTGCCTCGAAGGTCGGTTCGACGAACTGATACGAGAAGCCGTCACCGCTGGCGATGCTGAACGTGCAATCAGCTTGGCGAAGGGGCACTCAGGAGATGAACAGGTCGATTTCTTCGTCCGAAATCGCCAGACAATCGCAGAGTGGAAGGCACTGCAGCCTGATGCTGCGGCCGCTTTACACGCCGAGTTGATCGCGGCAGCACAGCGATTGGGCTTCGAGATCGTCTTGGGCCACAACGGCTGGACCACGATTCATGCGTATCACGACCAGCGCGACACCGCCGCAGCCCCTGTCACGACCGAGCTGGCCTGGACGAAGAGAAATCTGCTCGGGGTGAAGGGAGACGGGCATCCCTACCCCCGGCTGGCCTTGTGGGCGATCGACGAGAACCTGGCACCCGGGCAGCGAGAGCAGATCTACTCCAGCACGAAAAGCGCGGCGCACGCTCTCGGCATGACTCGGAAAGCCCAGGCCTGGGTGCATTGGCGACCACTCGACGGGGTGTCGCAGTCGCAGAACGTGAAGAGCTATGCCGCTGGCTGCATGGCCGCACTTTCGGAGGCGTCCGAGCAGCTGATTCCGCTAGCCCTGCAGGCACTTTCTGAACAGACGGCGGGCTGACCTCTCAGCCCTAGCATTCAGCGGCCGGCCCAACGCCGCGCTCGCACCGGAAGCCGCCACCCAACGCCGCCCGCAAACTGCTCGAACGAACGCTCCGCGCCGGCCTCGAACCGGTAGATGAGGCTACGTGTCGGCCGGCTTTGCCGCGTCCCAGACTCGGTCGAACCAGTCTGAGACAAGGGGCCAGACAATCTCCATTCCGTCGTCCACTGTCTCGATAGCGAGTCCAAGTTCGTCTGGCACCACGAAATCGTGCGGGATGACACGTCCAGACGCGTCGCGGCGCTCTTGCGGATCCGAGAAACGGAGAGCCACGACGCCGGCCACCCGATCACACGCGGTGGACTCGTCCTGATCAACTCGCTCGAATGCTCGCTCGTACTCCGGCAACGGGTCGGGCAGGCCGCCGTCCAAGACGAAGCGGAAACCCCACGACTTGCCCCCGGTCAACCAGATCAGCCCGTCCGCGCGGGAGAAACGGCCGTCACTTCCGGCTCTTCAACAGCAGTCGCTCCTCAACCCCACGCTCCAAGTCGAGCTTGAACTGCGTGAGGGTCGCAGCGAGTACGTCACGGTTGGCCCGGGCCTGCTCGTTCGCGTCCTTGAGCGCGTCGGCGAGCCGTGCTGCAGCGACGAGAGCCGGTGATGCGGCTGTTGAGAGCTTGCCCACTCTGGGCACCTTCTTAACAACCTTGGTCAGGAAGCCCCCGGCAACGAGTCGCCGCAAAGCGCGATTCGAGGCCCGCAGCACGGGCGAACTTGTCGAGCGCGGCGACATCCGCGCGTCACACGGACTCGCACGCAACTTCATACTGCAATGCTGCTCGGGTGGTGCCCGCCTGCGACCAACGCTGTGGAGAAGGCAACCGGCCACGAAGGTTGAATTCGACGCCGAAGCGCAGCTGGTTCACGAGGCCGATCTGCCCCTCATTCGCGACGAAGTCAGCACTCGATGACGTTGACCGCAAGACCGCCGCGGGCAGTCTCCTTGTACTTGATCGACATGTCGCGCCCGGTGTCGCGCATCGTCTTGATCGCCTTGTCGAGGCTCACGTGGTGGGTGCCGGTTCCGTTGAGCGACAGGCGAGCTGCGTTGATCGCCTTGACCGACGCGATCGCGTTGCGCTCGATGCACGGGATCTGCACGAGCCCGCCGACGGGGTCACAGGTCAGACCCAGATTGTGTTCGATACCGATCTCAGCGGCGTTCTCGGCCTGCTCAGGCGTACCGCCCAGCACCTCACACAAAGCACCGGACGCCATCGCACAGGCGGAGCCCACCTCGCCCTGGCAACCGACTTCGGCGCCGGAGATCGAAGCGTTCTCCTTGAACAGGATCCCGATCGCGGCGGCAGTGAGCAGGAAGCGCACGACGCCGTCGTCGTCCGCTCCTTCCACGAAGTCGCGGTAGTAGTGCAGCACCGCCGGGATGATGCCGGCTGCGCCGTTCGTCGGGGCGGTGACCACGCGTCCACCCGAGGCGTTCTCCTCGTTGACCGACAGCGCGTAGAGGTTGACCCAGTCCATGACGTGCAGCGGGTCCATCCGCGCACCGTCGGCGGTGAGGTCGCGGTACAGGCCGGGTGCACGGCGCGGCACCTTCAGACCTCCGGGCAGCACGCCCTCGCGGCCGTACCCGTTCATGACGCACTGCTGCATGACCTTCCAGATGCGCAGCAGTCCGTCCCGGATCTCCTGCTCCGAACGCCAGACCTGCTCGTTGCGCATCATCACCTCGCTGATCGACAGGCTCTCGCGCTCGCAAATCTCGAGCAGTTGCTCGCCGGTGGTGAAGTACAGCGGAAGCGGGGTGTCGTCCTGCACGACGCGATCAGCGCCGGTGGCGTGTTCGTCGACGATGAAGCCGCCGCCGACGGAGTAGTAGACGCGGCTGGCGATGACCTCACCGTCGGAGTCGAACGCGTCGAACTGCATGCCGTTCGGGTGCGTCGGCAGCGACTTGCGACGGTGCAGGACGAGGTCCTTGTCCGCGTCGAACGCGACCACGTGGGTGCCGCCGAGCCGGACGATGCGGCGCACCTTCATGTTCTGGACGCGTGCATCGGCTGTGTCGACATCGATCGTCTCGGGGTCCTCCCCCTCCAGGCCGAGCAGCACGGCCTTGCCGGAACCGTGGCCGTGTCCGGTGGCACCGAGCGAACCGAACAACTGGGCGTGTACCCGGACGACATCGTCCAACCGGCCGTCCTGCTCCAGTGCGTCGACGAACATCCTCGCCGCGCGCATGGGACCGACCGTGTGAGAGGACGACGGTCCGATGCCGATGGAATACAGGTCGAAAGCGCTGAGCGCCATGGGTGTCGGCTCCTCGAGGTGACGGGATTGTCCGCAGACTTGATGGTTGATGAGGCCTGCGTCATGCCATCCTAGGCGCCGGTTCGACAACCGGGCCGGGCGCACACCTTACGGTTGGGCCATGGATTCCCGTACCCGCGAGTTCGACATCGTCCTGTTCGGCGCCACCGGTTTCGTCGGTGAGCTCACCGCCGCCCACCTGGCCAAGCACGCCCCGGAAGGCACCCGCATCGGCCTCGCCGGCCGCAGCGAGACCAAGCTCGCCGACAGTCGCGGCGACCTGCCCGCAGCAGCGCGCGAGTGGCCGTTGCTCACCGCCGACTCCTCCGACCCGGCGTCGCTGAAGGCGATGGTGGAGCGGACGAAGGTCGTCATCACGACCGTGGGACCGTACGCCTCCTACGGCCTGCCGCTGGTCGAGGCCTGCGCCGATGCCGGCACCGACTACGTGGACCTGACCGGCGAGGTGCTCTTCCACCGCGACGCGATCGACGCCTTCGACGAGCGCGCCAATGGCTCCGGAGCGCGCATCGTCCCCTCCTGCGGATATGACTCGGTGCCCTCCGACATCGGTGTGTTCGTACTGGCGAACGCCGTGCGTGAAGCCGGCGACGGCGAACTCGGTGACACCACCACGTACGCGTCGATGAAGGGTGGCGTCAGCGGTGGCACCGTTGCCTCGATGATGGGTCAGGTCGACGCGATCAAGGGTGACAAGGAACGCCGCAAGGTGGTCACCGACAAGTTCGGCCTCTCCCCTGAACGCGGCAACGAACCGTCAGGCGAGTGGAGCGACTCGGCTGCCGTTCGTGAGGACAAGGACCTCGGTGCGTGGACCGCCCCCTTCGTCATGGCCACCTACAACACCCGCATCGTGCGCCGCAGCAACGCCCTGGCCGGCTACCCGTACGGCCGGTCGTTCCGTTACCGCGAGGTGATGAAGACCGGCAAGGGCATCAACGGACGCCTGACCGGGTACGCCGTCGCAGCCGGCCTCGGCGGTGCGCTCGCCGCGATGAACGTCGGCGTGCTTCGACCGGTGGTCAAGAAGGTTGTGCCGGCGCCCGGCACCGGACCGAGCGAGAAGGCCCGCAACGAGGGCTTCTTCAAGATGGATATCCGCACCACGACGACCACCGGTAAGAAGTGGCACTCGATCGTCGCCGCGCAGGGTGACCCCGGGTACGCGGCGACGTGCGTGATGCTCGGCGAGGCCGGCCTCGCCTTGGCACTGCAGCGCGACGAACTCCCACTCCCGGATGGACGCCAGGGTGGATTGCTCACTCCCGCAACGGCATTGGGCATGCCCTACGTCGAGCGGCTGCGCGCGCAGGGGTTCACCATCGAGGCCGAGCCGCTGGTGTGAACGAGGCACTCACCCGACTGGTCAACCTGCTGCGAACGCAAGAGGCCGAGCGACTGCGCGGACGCAAGCTCGTGGTGTTCGCGCCGGTGCTGGCATCCGCGACCCCGCGGGTCGAGCACTACCGCACCCTCGGGGTGACCGAACAGCTGATCGTCACCTTCGGTGACGGGACCGGCCTCCTCCCCAGCGGCGACGACCTCACCGTCGTCCGCGCGACCTACGAAGCGCCTGTGCTGTCGGTGATGGATGAGTTGGCAGGGTGGCGACACGTGCTCAACAACCCGCCCGCTCACGTGCTCGCTGCGGTCGACAGCTTCGACCCGGAGGGCACCGCGCTCGTGCTCAACGCGACTCCGACGGCGAGTGACGCGAAGGTCTTCGGACGCGACGTCATCGGCGGCAGATCCCTGGCCGACGAGTCGCTCGAGGACAAGACGTTGTGCGGCGCGATCTTCGAGGCTGCCGGTCTCCGGACACCTCCCGAGGAGGTGGTCTCCGCGGACTCGAAATCGCTGCGCGACAGCGTTCTTCGTCTGGACCGCGGCGCCGGCGTGGTGATTTCGGCGGACGCGTCGCAGGGCATGAACGGCGGCGCCGCCAAAGTGTGGTGGGTGCGTCCTGGGACCGACCCGTCAACCGTCTTCCGCGAGGTGGCCGCAGCCGGCGAGCGTGCGCGGGTGATGCCTTTCCTGGAGGGTCAGCCGTGCAGCATTCACGGCATCGTCACCGACCGGGGCGTGCTCGTGCTGCGGCCGGTGGAGCTGTGCATGTTGCGCCCAGCGGGCGGGCACCGATTCGTGCAAGCCGGCATTTCCACGTGGTGGGATCCGACCTCGGCGCAGCGCGACGAGATGCGCACCGCTGCACGACGCGTCGGTGAGGCGCTTGCTGGAGAACATCGCTACCGCGGCGCGTTCGGCATCGACGGCATCCTCACGGCCGACGGTTTCCGTCCGCATGAGCTCAACCCCCGCTTCTCCGGCGGCATCAACACCATCAACAAGGGCACGGCCGACGTGCCACTCAACCTCCTCGACCAGACCGTCCGCTCCGGCGCGAACCTCGACGTCGACCTCGAGGCCGTCGAGACCGAGCTGCTCGACGCAGCCGACGCGAACCGCGCCGGCTCCGCCTATCTGGCGACGGACGCGGTGACGCCACAGGCGACGACCGCGATGTTCGTGTGCGGCACCCCCGATGATCTACGCCCCTGCGACGACGACGCCACCGCTGTCGGCACCCTCGAACTCGGACCCGCAGCGATGGGCGCGTTGGTGCGGTTCACTCCCATCGACTTCGCGCACGGGGAGCGGATGACACCGTGGGCCGCAGCCGCACTCGATCTCGCAGATCGGTTGTGGCACACAGGATTCGGCCCGATGGAGCAACCGCGCGAGGTTCGCTGACTCACAATTGCGTTGCCGTTCGGCGCCCGCACCGCGCAGTGCACGGGCCCGCAGTGCACGGGGGATCTTCGCCGACCCCGAGGGCAACGAGAGGATCGCTGCGACCCGACCGTCCGGGCGGTGACCTGCGTCTTCACCCGAGGTACGGCTCGCTCCGCGACCATAACCCTGCGAAGTGCCTTAACCCTGCGAAGTGCCTTGTCGCCCGAGGATTTTCGCGAGGGCGTCGAGCACGGAAGGGTCCTCGATGGTCGAGGGCACCTGCGCGTCCTGGCCGTCGGCCATCTGGCGCATCGTCTTGCGAAGGATCTTGCCCGACCGGGTCTTGGGCAGTGCGGCGACGACGTCGACCTGCTGCAGGGTGGCGATGGCGCCGACCTCCTCGCGCACCCGCTGTCCGAGCTCGGTGCGCAACTGTGCGAGCCCGGCATCGTCGAGGTTGGCCCACTTGTCGCCGGCCTTCAACACGACCAGCGCCCGCGGCACCTGACCCTTCAACGGATCGGCAACACCGATCACCGCACACTCCGCGACCGCAGGGTGGCCGGCCAGCGCCGCTTCGATGCCGCCGGTCGACAAACGGTGGCCGGCCACGTTGAGCACGTCGTCGGTGCGGCCGAGCACGAACAGGTAGCCCTCGTCGTCGATGTAGCCGCCGTCGCCGGTGAGGTAGTAGCCCGGGTAGGCCGACAGGTACGACGACTCGTACCGGGCGTCGTCCTGCCAGAGTGTCGGAAGTGTGCCGGGCGGGAGCGGCAGCTTGATGCAGACCGCGCCCTCGGTGCCCGGCGGCACCTGTTCACCCATCGAGTCGAGGATCTGCACGTCGTAGCCGGGGGTCGGCACCGCCGCTGATCCCGGCTTGATCGGCAACTGCTCGAGCCCCATCTGGTTGGACGCGATCGGCCAGCCGGTCTCGGTCTGCCACCAGTTGTCGACCACAGGCACCCTGAGCTTGTCGGTGGCCCACTGCCAGGTGTCGGGGTCCAGACGCTCGCCGGCCATGAAGAGGGTGCGGAACGACGACAGGTCGTGGCCGGCCATCAACGCCGCATCCGGGTCTTCCTTCTTGATCGCCCGGAAGGCGGTCGGCGCGGTGAACAACGCCTTCACGCTGTATTCGGCGATGACCCGCCAGAAGGTCGAAGCGTCTGGTGTACCAACGGGTTTGCCCTCGAACACGATCGTCGTGCAGCCGGCGATGAGGGGTCCGTAGACGATGTAGGAGTGGCCGACGACCCACCCCACGTCCGACGCGGTGAACCATACGTCACCCGGTTCCATGCCGTAGACGTTCGTCATCGACCACTGCAGCGCAACCTGGTATCCACCGTGATCGCGCACGATGCCCTTCGGCTTGCCGGTCGTGCCGGAGGTGTACAGCACGTAGAGGGGGTCGGTTGCCGCGACCGTCTCACAGCCCGCCGGCTCGACGGCGCCCGGTTTCATCGCCGCCGCCCAATCGATGTCGCGCTCCCCCGTCTCGGCCTGGAGGTGCGGACGCTGCACCAGCAGTACGCGATCGGGCTTGTGCTCGGCGCGCTCGATCGCCTCATCGACCATCGGCTTGTACGGGATGACGCGGGTCCGCTCCACGCCGCACGACGCGGTGACGACGACCTTGGGCCGCGCGTCGTCGATGCGGGCGGCGAGCTCGGCCGGCGCAAAACCGCCGAACACGACCGAGTGCACCGCACCGATCCGGGCGCAGGCCAGCATCGTGATCACCGCTTCGGGAATCATCGGCAGGTACACGACCACACGATCGCCCTTGCCGACACCGAGCGCCTTCAGCACGCCGGCCGCCCGCCCGACCAGATCGAGCAGCTCGGCGTAGCTGTAGCTGCACCGGACCTCGGTGACCGGGCTGTCGTAGATCAACGCCGTCTGGTCGGCCCGGCCCTCGATCACGTGGCGATCGAGCGCGTTGTAACAGATGTTGGTCTGGGCGCCGGGGTACCACCGGTAGAACGGAGGGTTCGTGTCGTCGAGCGCCTGGGTCGGCTTCTTGAACCAGTGCACTGCCGATGCCGCGTCCAGCCAGAAGCCCTCGGGGTCGGCCATGCTGCGCTGATACTCGTCGCTGTAAGCACCCATGGCGCGAGTGTGTCATCGGCCACACTCCGGCCGCTGCGACTCGCGCCGGACGGCCCGAATCGGTCGCTCAGCGGCGGTCACCACCATCGGTGGAAGTGGTGCACCGGCCCGTGACCGGCGCCGATCTCGAGCGAGTCGGCCGCGCGCAGCGCGTCGGTCAGCCAGACCTTTGCGTCGGTCACGGTGGTGTGCCAATCGGGCCGCTGCGGACGCAGGGCGACCAGCGCGGACGACAAGCTGCAGCCCGTGCCGTGCGTGTTGGACGTGGGGATGCGTGGGGCTGCGAACCGTTCGAAGCCGTGTGCGTCGACCCACAGGTCGACCGCGTCGCCGTCGAGGTGGCCACCCTTGATGAGCACCGCGGGCACACCGAGGTCGAGCAGGCTCCTGGCTTGATCGCGCATCCCCCGCTCGTCGGTCGCAACAGGGGTGGCGGTCAATGCGGCGGCCTCCGACAGGTTCGGTGTCACAACGCTGACAACGGGCAGCAGGTCACGCAGCACAGACGTCACCGACGCGTCGCCGAGGCGGTCTCCGGAGGTTGCGACCAGCACCGGATCGAGCACGATCGGCACCCCGCGATCACGCATGTGCAGGAGCGTCGGGCGGATCACCTCAGCGACCCCCGCTGAGCCCAGAACACCGATCTTTACACCGTCGACACGCACGTCACTTGTCACCGAGTCGAGCTGTGCCGCAACGAATTCCGAATCGATTGGTAACACCTTCTGCACACCGATCGTGTTCTGCGCAGTCAGTGCCGTGAGAACGCTCATGCCGTACGCACCGAGTGCGCCGAAGGTCTTCAGATCTGCCTGAATTCCCGCACCTCCACTCGGGTCACTTCCGGCGATCGAGACGACAGCTGGTGGACGGACCATGTGCGACACCGTAAGTGACATGGGTTACGGTGGCGACACCCACACGGGAGCCCTCGGCAGAGGGCTGAGATCGAGCTGACGCCGCTCGGACCGTCCGAACCTGCCCGGGTCATTCCGGCGAAGGAAGTGAGGAGATCTCGATGTCCGAGATTCATCCCAAGCACCGCCTGCACCACCTCGTCGACGGCGACATCTGCGTGCCCGTCACCGCGATCAGCCTCGACGAATCCCCCGACGGCACAACGAATCCCGATGTGCATGTCTACCGCACCGCGGGACCCGGCAGCGATCCTGCCGCCGGCCTACCCGCCACTCGTTCCGGCTGGATCCAAAGCCGCGACGATGTCGAGACCTACGAGGGTCGCGAACGCACCCTGCAGGACGACGGACGCTCCGCCGTCCGTCGCGGCAAAGCTTCCGACGAATGGCGCGGTGAGCGACGAAATCCGTTGCGCGCCAAGCCTGGTCGCACCGTCACCCAGATGCACTACGCGCGTCAGGGCAAAGTGACGGCCGAGATGCGCTACGTCGCGCTGCGCGAGAACGTCGACGTCTCAGTCGTTCGCGAGGAGTTGGCGGCGGGTCGCGCGATCATCCCGTCCAACATCAATCATCCGGAGTCGGAGCCGATGATCATCGGCCGCCGGTTCCTCACCAAGGTGAACGCGAACATCGGCAACTCGGCGGTCACCTCCTCCATCGAGGAAGAGGTCTCCAAGCTCAGCTGGGCGACGCGCTGGGGCGCCGACACGGTCATGGACCTGTCGACCGGCGACGACATCCACACCACCCGCGAGTGGATCGTCCGCAACTCCCCCGTGCCGATCGGCACGGTGCCGATCTACCAGGCCCTGGAGAAGGTCGACGGGCGCGCCGAGGCCCTGACTTGGGAGATCTTCCGCGACACCGTGATCGAGCAGGCCGAACAGGGGGTCGACTACATGACGATCCACGCCGGGGTGCTCCTGCGGTACGTCCCGCTGACCGCCGAACGCGTGACCGGAATCGTCAGTCGTGGCGGGTCGATCATGGCCGGCTGGTGCCTGGCACACCACGAGGAGTCGTTCCTCTACACCCACTTCGACGAGCTGTGCGAGATCTTCGCCCAGTACGACATCGCATTCAGCCTCGGCGACGGACTGCGTCCCGGATCGGTCGCCGATGCGAACGACGAGGCCCAGTTCTCCGAACTGCGCACCCTGGCCGAACTCACCGAGCGCGCCTGGGAGTACGACGTGCAGGTGATGGTCGAGGGCCCGGGACACGTGCCCCTGCACCTCGTGCCGGAAAACGTTGAACTGCAACAGGACTGGTGCCACGGAGCGCCGTTCTACACGCTCGGTCCGCTGGTCACCGACATCGCGCCGGGGTACGACCACATCACCTCCGCGATCGGTGCCGCAGTCATCGCCCAGCACGGCACGGCGATGCTGTGCTACGTCACCCCCAAGGAGCACCTGGGCTTGCCCAACCGAGATGACGTGAAGACCGGGGTCATCACCTACAAGATCGCGGCGCACGCGGCCGATGTCGCCAAGGGACACCCCGGAGCGCGCGTGCGCGACGACGCCTTGTCGAAGGCACGCTTCGAGTTCCGCTGGCACGACCAGTTCGCGCTCTCGCTCGACCCCGACACAGCGATCGCCTTCCATGACGAGACGCTGCCGGCCGAAGGCGCCAAGACGGCGCACTTCTGCTCGATGTGCGGACCGAAGTTCTGCTCGATGCGGATCAGCCAGGACATCCGGGATCAACACAAGTCGGCAATGGCTGGGATGCGGGAGAAGTCGCGCGAGTTCATCGAGCTCGGCGCCAGCGTCTACGTCGACGCGGCCCAGTGAGCGCAGCGGCCACCGACCGCGAACACACCGACACCCTCTCCCCGCAGGGCCGCGCCGCCCTGCGGGGCGGAGTGGCCGGCAATTTCGTGGATCAGCTCCACATCTTCCTGCCCCTCGTCGCGCTGGCCCCTGCCCTTCCGGCCATCACCGGCCCGCACGGTGGCACTGCCGGCGCGACGATCGTCGTGATGGCGATGCTGCTGGGACGACCCGTGGGTGGCGTCGTCTTCGGCCGGCTCAGCGACCGGTTCGGACGTACCCGAACCGCGACCGTGGCGATCGGTGGAACCGCCACGTGCACCCTCGGTATCGCGGTGACCCCCACCCATGAGGTCATCGGCGCGGCGGCGATCTGGTGGATCCTGGCGATGCGCTTCCTGGGTGGCGTGTTCATCGCCGGTGAGTACTCGGCCGCCATCCCGCTGGCGATGGAATGGTCGCGTCCGCGCCTGCGCGGTCTCTACTCAGGGCTGATCATGTCGATGGCACCGTGGGCGCAGGCGACGATCGCCTTCACCACCTGGGCGCTGCTGTCGCTGCTTGATCCCGGCGCCTACGAAACCTGGGGTTGGCGGGTACCCTTCGTCGCCGGCGGCGTTGCCTCCCTGACTCTGCTGCACTTCTACCGACGCCAGGTCGCCGACCGCGCAACAGCGGCCGCAAGCTCACGAATCGGGTTGCGGGACTTGTTCACCGGACAGCACCGCCGCTCGTTCTGGCAACTGTTCGGGCTGATGACCGGCCTGTGGATCATGACCAACCTGGTCGTGATCGCGTTGCCGGACGAGCTGCGTCGCAGCGTCGGCCTGGACACCACGACCGCGGCCTGGATCATGGGCGCGGCCGCCGTCGCGCAGGCGATGGTCATGGCGTGCACCGGTCACCTGTCGACCCTAGTGGGCCGCAGACGGTTCTTCGTCCTGTGGGGTCTGCTGGCGGCGGTGAGTGGACCGCTGGTCTGGCTCGAGCTGGTCGGCACCTCCCAGATCGGGCGCGCGATGGCCCTCGCCTGTCTGTTGCAGGTCATCACGGTCTGCGGCTACGGACCCGTCGGCGCCTATCTCGCCGAAGGTTTTCCGGCAGCCATCAGGTCGACCGGTTACGGCACGGCCTACAGCCTGTCGATCATCGTCCCCGCGCTGCATCCCTTCTGGTTGCCGCAACTGCAGCACGCGATCGGTCATCGGACGGCTGTCGTTGCTCTGCTGGTGCTCGCCGGTCTGCTCGTGGCTTCCTGCGGGCACCTGGGGCCGCGCGACGACATCCGACAACTCGACCTTCATCCTGCTGCGAAGGGGACCGCCCATGCACACTCCTGATGTTGCATCGATCCTGGACGCAATGAGAGTGAAGGCCCCGTTGGTCCACTGCCTCACCGGAGCCGTATCCGCGCCGTTCGTCGCCGATGGTTTGCTCGCCGCCGGTGCCCGTCCACTGATGACCGCCACGATCGGCGAGGCACCCACCCTCGTCCGGGGCGCGGACGCGCTGTTGGTGAACCTCGCTGCTCTGGGCGAGGAGACCGCGGCAGCGATCCTGCCGACGGTCGCAGCTGCCCGTGACGGCGGCCGTCCATGGGTACTCGACCCTGCGGTCGTCGGACCGACTCCGGTGCGAACTCCCCTGGCGCGCAACCTTGTTCGCCACCATCCGGGAGCGATCCGAGGCAACGCGTCCGAAATCCGCGCGTTGGCCGGGGCGGACGGTGGCGCTCGTGGCGCCGACACCACGTGCTCCTCCCGGGCCGTCATCGACGATGCGGCCCGATTGGCACACGACGCAAGGTGTGTCGTGGTCGTGTCCGGCGAGTTGGACGTCATCACCGACGGGCACCGGGTCATCGGATCGACCGGCGGCGACGCACGCCTCACCCAGGTGACCGGAACCGGTTGCCTGCTGAGCGCGCTGGTCACGGCGTTCATCACGGTGGCAACCCCCCTCGATGCGGCCCTCACCGCTGTCGCCCTGATGAGCTCCGCCGCCGAGGACGCCGCCCGCAAGAGCGCCGGCCCCGGCAGCTTCAAGGTGGAGCTGCTGGACGCTCTCGACCGGATCGGACCAACTCATCTGGAGGTGAGCACCCGATGGTGCAGCGGCTGAGCACGTCCCTGGATCTGCGATGCTACCTGGTGACGTCGGGCACCTCGCGTCGCACGGTCGAGATTGCTGCGGACGCCGCAGCAGCAGGAGTAGGCGTCGTGCAGGTGCGGGCAAAACAGGCCACGACCAGGCAACTGCTCGACCTCACCATCGCGGTGGCCGACGCCGTGCACGCAGTTGCGCCGGCGACGAGGGTTCTGGTGGACGACCGCACGGATGTGGCGCACGCCGCCCGCCTGCACGGCGCGCCGGTGCACGGGGTGCACCTCGGTACGGACGATCTGCCCGCCGAAGCGGCCCGGGCCATGCTCGGCGACGAGGCCGTCATCGGACTGACGACCGGCACCGTCGAACTCGCCCGGTGGGCGCAGCAGCAGCAGGAGTGGATCGACTACATCGGTGCCGGACCCTTCCGGCGGACCCCGACCAAGGACTCCGGGCGTGACCCGCTGGGCGTCGAGGGCTATCCGCCGATCGTGGCGGCGACCTCGCTGCCGGTCGTTGCGATCGGCGACATCACACCGGCCGATGTGCCGGCCCTCATGAGCGCTGGAGTTGCCGGCGTGGCGCTGGTGCGCTCGATCATGGACGCGGACGACCCGGCCGCCGTGGTGCGCGACGTGCTCAGCGGCTGCCCCACTCCCAGGCGGGTGTACTGAGCAGGCCGAACCCGCGCACCAACGTTTCACCGAAGTCCTTGTAGAGCTCGATGAGCACGCGTTCCTCGACCGGTTCGTCCGGCTCGAACGGCGTCGGATCGAGTTCCTTGAGGAGCAGGTCGCTGTGGGTGACGACGATGACCTGAGTGTGCCGGCTCGTGGCTCGGATCAACCGTCCCAGGGCTGGGATCAGCGAGGGATGCAGAGAGGTTTCGGGCTCGTTGAGCACCATGAGCGAAGGCCGATCGACGCTCGTGAGCGCGGCCGCCCAGAGCAGAAATCGCAAGGTGCCGTCGGACAGTTCGCCGACCCTCATCGGACGCAGCATCCCGGGTTGCTGCAGCACCAACCGGAAGAATCCGTCGTTGACCTCGACGTCGATGGTGCTGTCGTCGAAGGCGTCGGCGACGGCTCGAGGCAGGTCCTCGAATCCCGCCTCGAGCGTCGTTGCCACGGTTGCCGCGAGGTCGTGGCCGTCGCCGGCCAGCACCCGGGTGCGCGTGCCGACCTGCGGTGCTCGGGCCGGGGCGTCGGCGTCCGAGCGGAAGCCGTCGTAGAAGCGCCAGGTGCGCAGTTGGGCGCGCAGCGCGGCGAGTTCGAAATGCCGACGTGGATCGGCGAACTCGGTGAGCATCGAGCGGTAGGTCGGCAGTTCACCGACCTCGGCCCACACCCGTCCGTCGCGCTGCTCGACCGTGTGCCAGCGACGCCGGACGACCGTCGTCGCCGGACGCATGACCGGCCCGGAGAACACGGCCTCACGCTTGATCTCCGGGTCGCGATCGAAGAATGATCCTGACTGTTGCGGAATGCCGAGATCGACGAGGTAACCGTAATCGTCTGTGGCGCAACCGAGTTGCAGACTGACTCGCTTGCCGTTGCGCATCAGACCCTCGACCGGTGCACCCCGGCGCGCGGCGGTGAGGGTGGCCGGGCCGGCCCACAGCGCCGACTGCAGACCCCCTTCCCGGGCAAGTGAGCCCACCACATCACCCGTGCCGCAGTCGGCCAGCAGACGCAGGGCGCGATACAGCGAACTCTTACCGGAGCCGTTACCGCCGGTCACGACGGTCAGCCGCGACAGCGGTAGGGCGATGTCACGCAGCGAGCGATAGCCGGCGACCGCGACGGTGGAGATCATGTCGGCAGGCTATTGGCCGATACCGACATTCTGGCTCAGCCCCTGGGGCAGCCGCCCCAGAATCCCGGCGTGCCGTGCGCGGAACAACCTCCGAGCGGGCTCGATCACGCAGGATGGACGACGTGAACCCGCACGAAGTCGAAACGCTCCCCGCGCTCGACAGGCTGCTCGAGCAACCTGTCGGACACTTCCACCACGCCCGCTTGCAAGGTCTCGACCTGACCACGCGCGAGTCAGATCTGCTGCGCCGCAACGACTTCGAAGGCGTCGTCGTACTCGGTGGGGTGATCGGTCCGAAACTGGAAGAGCATCTGCGCAGGCACGGCGCTGTCATCTTCCACGACGATCCGTCGCTGCCCGTCTCGTCCTTCCGGCCTGCGCTGTACGACTACACCGAGTTGTACGAGGGCCTGCTTGCCCGCGGTTACGAGAACACACCGGATGCTCGCGCCTACCACTGGAGCCGCGACGCCCGCTCCGCTCACGACGCGTACGCCACGCTGCAACGCGCCATGCACGACGACGGCATCACCGACGCGTTGCAGGAGTGGGTGCACGGACGTCACGTGGTCGGCGTGATGGGTGGGCACGCGCTGCGCCGTGGGACGCCTGAGTTCGAGGATGCCGCGCGACTCGGGGCCCGGCTCGCGGACGCCGGGGTCACGGTGGTGACCGGCGGCGGACCCGGAGCCATGGAGGCCGCGAATCTCGGTGCGCTGCTCGGTGATTCGAAAGAACTGCAACAAGCGCTGATCGACCTCGCCGACGAACCGGACTTCGCACAAAGTATCGACGGGTGGGCGTCGACAGCGTGGAAGGTGCGCGAGCGTCACGTGCCGACCGACACCCACCGCTCGCTCGGCGTCCCGACGTGGTTCTACGGGCACGAGCCGCCGAACCTGTTCGGCTCGGCGATCGCGAAGTACTTCAGCAACGCGTTGCGCGAGGACATCCTCCTCGCGATCTGCAACGCCGGCATCGTCGTGCTCGCGGGAGCAGCGGGCACCGTTCAGGAGATCTTCCAGGTGACGACGCGGCTCTACTACGGCACCGAGCCCGGCCCGCCCCTCGTCCTGGTCGGCCGCGAGCAGTGGACCCGGACCATCCCGGTCTGGCCCGCCCTGCAGGCACTGGGCGCGAAGTCGCCCCTGGGCGACTCACTCCACCTCGTCGACACCATCGACGAAGCGCAGGCGATCCTGCTGGATCAGGCCAGGAGTCCCCGGACGTAGGCGGCCTGGCCCGCGTGCTGAGCAGCATCGTCGACGATGCTGACCAGGCGGGACGCACGGGTCACCGGCGGGTCCCAGGCTTCGTCGACGACGTCGTCCCAGCTCGACCCGTCCAGGTCACGCAGGTAAGCGCACGTTGTCTCCACGGCCGCATCCAGGTAGCCGGTCAGCAGTGCCGGGTCGTCGACCCGCACCTTCGCGGCGTCGGCCGCAGTGTGCCCGTACCCCATCGACTCGTCCGGCAGATCGAGACCGAACCGCTGCGCCCAACCGTCGCGGGTCCAGACCTGTTCGGCGCCGGCGAGGTCGGCGATCTGAACATCCTGCTGACGGGCCAGGTGCCAGATCAGCCAGGTGATCGAGTTCGCTTCGTCCGTGGGACGACGGTTGAGCGACGCGGCGTCGAGTTCGTCCACGAGACCGTGTGCGACCTCCTGGCTGCGTCCGATGCCGTCGATGAGCAGATCCTGGGGCAACATGACGCCCACGCTAGCGGCATCCGTGCCCGTCCGTGCCCGTCCGTGCCCGTCTGTGCCCGTCTGTGCCCGTCCGTACGGCTCAGGCGGTCGAGGCCGCCAGCTGTCCGCAGGCTCCGTCGATGTCGGAGCCGCGGGTGTCGCGCACCGTGGTCGGGATACCGTGCGCACGCAGTCGCTCGACGAACTGCTGCTCGACCCCCTTGCGGGATGCCGTCCACTTCGAACCGGGCGTGGGGTTGAGCGGGATGGGGTTGACGTGCACCCAACCCTTGCCGCGGGCGTTCAGCTTTTCTCCCAGCAGGTCGGCCCGCCAGGCGTGATCATTGATGTCCTTGATCAGCGCGTACTCGATCGAGACCCGCCGACCGGTGGTCTGGTAGTAGCGGTACGCGGCGTCGAGCGCCTCGTCCACCGACCAGCGCGTGTTGATCGGGACGAGTTCGTTGCGCAGTTCGTCGTCAGGGGCATGCAGACTCAGCGCCAGGGTGACCGGGATGCCTTCGGCCGCCAGTTTGTCGATGGCGGGCACCAGGCCGACCGTCGACATCGTCAGGCCGCGCGCACTCATGCCGAGACCGGACGGCGGCGCCTCGGTGAGGCGGCGGATCGCGTTCACCGCCTGCCGGTAGTTGGCCAGCGCCTCCCCCATACCCATGAAGACGACGTTGGAAACGCGCAACGGGGCTTCGCGGTCCTCGCTGTTGCCGCCGGCAAGCTGTCCGCTGCGCAGGTAGCGCGCACCGGCGACGACCTGCTCCACGATCTCGGCGGTGGTGAGGTTGCGGGTGAGCCCCTCCTGGCCGGTGGCGCAGAACGGGCAGTTCATGCCACAGCCGGCTTGGCTGGAGATGCACATCGTGACGCGACCCGGGTAGCGCATGATGACCGACTCGACGAGTGCTCCGTCGAAGAGCCGGAAGACCTGCTTGATCGTGCGGCCGTTGTCCGCTTCGAGCGAACGCACCGGCGTGAGCAGCTGCGGGAGCATCGCCGACACGAGCTCGTCGCGCCCGCCCTTGGGCAGGTCGGTCATCTGCTCCGGGTCGGTGACCAGGTGCTCGAAGTAGTGCGTCGAGAGCTGCTTGGCACGAAAACCCTTATGCCCCAATGCTTCGACCGCTTGTTTGCGGCCGGCCTCGTCGAGATCGGCCAGGTGCACCGGCGGCTTGCCGCGCCGGGGCGCGGTAAAGGTGAGTTGCCCCGGTACCGGCTTGCGGGTCGAGGGGGTGGGCAGATCAGTTGACATGTTTCAGTTCACCGCTACGAAGGGAGTGAGGATGGCCCAGGTGACGGGTGCTGCGATCACCAGGGAGTCGAGACGGTCCATCAGACCGCCGTGACCGGGGATGAGATTGCTCATGTCCTTGATGCCGAGGTCTCGCTTGATCATCGACTCGCACAGGTCGCCTATGGTGGCGGCGACCACCAGGCAACAACCCATCAGCGCGCCGATCCACCAACGTCCATCGAGCAGGAAGTGGACGGCGAGCGAACCGGCCAGGACGCAGGACGCGAACGATCCTGCGAACCCTTCCCAGGACTTCTTGGGAGACACCGTCGGTGCCATCGGGTGCTTGCCGAACACCACCCCGACCGCGTACCCACCGATGTCGGAGCAGACAGTGGTCAGGATGAACACGACAATGCGTTGCGGTCCGTCGGCCGGGTGGACGAGCAGGATCGCGAACGAGATGAGAGTCGGTACGTACAAGGTGGTGAAGATGCCGCCCGCGACATCGGCGGCGCTGTCACGCACCCGCCCGATCGAGCGCCAGACCAGAATCCCGACGAAGGTCAGCGCCACTGCGGCTGCGAGAGCCTGCGGACCGAACGCGTACGCGACCGGCGGGATGATCGCCGCGCCGGCAAGCGTCGGGACCGCCGGCGGGTGGATGTTGCCGTGCGCCATTGCGCGCAGCAGTTCCCAGGTGCCGACGACCGCCGCGGCGGTCGCCAGAACGACGAAGGCTTCCTTGCGAACGAACAACGACACCAGAACGAGCGCCGCCAGGCCGAGCCCCACACCGATCGCGGCGTAGAGATTGCGTCCGGCCTTCGGGGTCGGGTTGTGAGCCACCGTGGCGCCCCGGCCGGCACGCGCCGAGCGACGGGTGACCGACGTCGCCGCAGCCTGGTCGGGCTGCGGCGGACGCTTCGGTGCGGTGTGGCTCATGAGCGGACGCGGAGGTCGATCAGACCTCCAGCAGTTCGGCTTCCTTGCGCTTCAGCAGATCGTCGATGACGTCGACGTGCTTCTTGGTCAGTGCTTCGAGGTCCTTCTCGCCGCGGCTGCCCTCGTCCTCACCGATGTCGCCGTCCTTGACCAGACGATCCATCTCCTCCTTGGCCTTGCGGCGGACGCTGCGCACCGAGACGCGCGCGTGCTCGGCCTTGTCGCGCGCGATCTTGATGTAATCGCGGCGGCGTTCCTCGGTCAGCTGCGGCAGGACGATGCGGATGACGTTTCCGTCATTGCTGGGGTTGACGCCGAGGTCGGACTCGCGCAGCGCCTTCTCGATCGCGGCCATCGAGCCCTTGTCGAAGGGCTGGACGAGGATGGTGCGTGCCTCGGGTGTCTGGAACGACGCCAGCTGCTGCAGCGGGGTCGGCGCACCGTAGTAGTCGACGGTGAGCTTGTTGAACATCGCGGCGTTCGCCCGGCCGGTGCGGATGGCGGAAAAGTCCTCCTTGGCCACCTCGACGGCCTTGTCCATCTTCTCCTCGGCCTCGAACAGGCTCTCTTCGATACTGCCGTCCATCGCGCGCGTGCTCCTTCGTACGGAAAGTCGTTCTGACAATGCTCAGATGTGGTCCGGTCAGGCCGGAACCACCAACGTCCCGATCCTCTCACCTTGCAGGGCTCGGGTGATGTTGCCCTCGCCCTCCATCCCGAAGACGACCATCGGCAACTTGTTCTCGGCACCGAGCGCGAACGCGGTCTGGTCGATGACCCGCAACTCGCGCTCCATCGCCTCCTGGTAGGTGACCTCGTCGATGAGGGTGGCGCTCGGGTCCTTCTTCGGGTCGGCGGTCATGACGCCCTCGACGCCGTTCTTGGCGATCAGGACGGCGTCGCAGCGGCTCTCCAGGGCGCGCTGGACCGCGACCGTGTCGGTCGAGAAGAACGGCATGCCCATTCCGGCGCCGAAGATGACCAGGCGGCCCTTCTCCATGTGTCGGATCGCGCGACGCGGGATGTACGACTCGGCGACCTGACCCATGGTGATGGCGGTCTGGACGCGGGTCTCGATGCCTTCCTTCTCCAGGAAGTCCTGCAGGGCAAGGCAATTCATCACGATGCCGAGCATGCCCATGTAGTCGGCACGTACCCGGTCCATGCCGCGCTGCTGCAGTTCGGCGCCACGGAAGAAGTTGCCTCCTCCGATGACGACGGCGATCTGGACGCCGGCGCGGTTGGCCTGCGCCATCTGAGCGGCAATGCCCTTGACGACGTCCGGGTCGAGGCCGATGCTCCCGCCTCCGAATACTTCACCGGAGAGCTTCAACAGCACTCGGTTGTAGGTCCGGCTGATGGCGGGTTCGGTCATGCGTGCCTCCGAGTTCGTGACTGGGCGTCGGTGAGTTCCCCCGGAGGAGATCCTGCGACCGTCCCTGACGATGCGGTCGACAAATACTTCCACATTCGCAGCGCTGCTCAGTCCACGGTTGCCTTCCGCGCGGACGGCTGGCACTCTGTACCAGCCGTCCCTTAGTCACAAGAGCCACTTTGGTCAACGACTGTCACGGCGTGTCGCACGATTCACATCCAGGACCCCGTCCCCCGAAGCCACCGGAGCCCCCGCCGATGACTGTCCTCTTCCCTCGCCGCGCCGGCTTGTCAACGTTCCTGGCCGCCGCCCTCCTGCTCCCCTTCGCCGCATCCGCAGCTGCCACGGACGACAAGGTCGGCGCCTACTCGCCGACGACCGGCCTGCGGAGCCCCGGAATCTCCAAGGCCGCCTGCAGCACCTACCCGTCGGGTCGTGACATCAACGTGACTCGCAAGATGTACGAGATCGGGCAGAACCGGAAGATCTCCGCGAAGGTGATGCTCGCGATGTTCGAGGCGGGCTGGGTCGAGTCCTGGCTCAACAACCTCAACTGCGGTGACCGCGATTCCATCGGCATCTTCCAGATGCGTCCGAGCATGGGGTGGGGCACCTACGAGCAACTGCGCGACGTGACGTACCAGGTGAACAAGTTCATCAATGTCGCGCTCCCCCTCGAGAGCCGGTACTCCACCGCGGGTCAACTGGCGCAAGCCGTCGAACGTTCCGGGTATCCCTACCGGTACGACCAGGCGCAGGCCACCGCGCAGAAGTACATCAACGAGGCAGCACGCCCGTACGGCACCATCCTGACGTTGTGGACCAAGCTCGGTGGGGTCAATGGGTCCCTCGGCGGTCCCCTGGCCGCAGAGACCGATTACGCATCCGGTGTTCGGTACGTGCCGTTCTCCAACGGGATCGCTGTGAAGTACAGCCGCGGCACGTTCGCCGTCTGGGGTGACAACTACCGCTACTGGGCTGCCGGGGGCGGCTTGGCAACCTACGGCCTGCCCACAATGTTGCCGAAGCGGGCCGCGGTGTCCCCCACGGGAACCAGTGGCTTGACTCAGGGCTTCCAGCGGGGATGGATCTACTGGTCGTCCAAGACCAGGTCCCACGCCGTGATGCCGGCGATGCAGTCGACGTTCGTGAAGTACGGGGCCGAGGCCGCCGTCGGGTTCCCCGTCGGTGCGACAGTGACGAACTCCACGGGCACCACCCAGACCTTCGAGAAGGCGATCCTGAAGATCAGCCCGACCCGCGTCACCACCAAGGTCGCCCGCTGACCTTCGCCACCGTCGGGTACCCGTGGTCGGAGACGACACATTCTGGTGCATTGCATGACGAAGGGGCCGGACACCACATGCGGTGTCCGGCCCCTTCGGCTGAAGCTGTGCGATCAGACGCCGACCTTGAAGCGAGCGAAACCGGTGATCTGCAGACCGGCCTCCTCCGCGACCTTGCCGACGGTCTTCTTGGCGTCCTTGGCGAACGCCTGCTCCAGCAGGACGTTCTCTTTGAAGAAGCCGTTGACGCGACCCTCGATGATCTTCGGCAGCGCGGCTTCCGGCTTGCCCTCTTCGCGGGCGGTCGCCTCGGCGACACGACGCTCGTTGGCGACGGTGTCGGCGTCGACGTCCTCACGGGACAGGACGGTCGGGCTGAACGCTGCGATGTGCATCGCGACGTCGCGAGCGGTCTGTGCGTCGTCACCCTTGACCGCCAGGACGACACCGATCTGCGCGGGCAGGTCGGGGCTCGTCTTGTGCAGGTAGGAGACGACGGTGTCGCCCTCCACGCTCGCGACGCGCTTGATCTCGATCTTCTCGCCGATGGTGGCGTTCGCCTCGTCGAGGATCGACTGCACGGTCTGACCGTCGAGTTCGCTGCTGAGCAGCTCCTCGGCGTTCTTGGCGTTGACGGCGACAGCCTGCTTCAGCACGCGGTCGGCGAGGGCACCGAACTTCTCGCCCTTGGCGACGAAGTCGGTCTCGCACAGCACCTCGACGAGGTTGCCGACCGATCCTTCGGCGGAGGCGGCGACGAGGCCGTTCTCCGTCGTGCGGCCCTCACGCTTGGTGACACCCTTCAGGCCCTTGACCCGAAGGATCTCGGTGGCCTTGGCCTGGTCGCCGTCGGCCTCGTCGAGTGCCTTCTTGACGTCGAGCATGCCGGCGCCGGTCGACTCACGCAGCGCCTTGATGTCGGCCGCGGTGTAGTTCGCCATGTGTTTGTTCGCTCCTTCGCGAATTGAAGTTGAACGAGGGTTGTGTCAGGCCTGGGCGTCGGTGGACGCGGGTGCCTCGACCTCGACCGCACCGGCAGCGTCGGCCGGAGCGGCAGCTGCCTCGGTGGCCTCCGCGAGCGCCTTGGCCTCGTCCTTGTCCGTGGTGTCGTCGGAGGCGAGCAGCTCGCGCTCCCACTCGGCCATCGGCTCGGACGCAGCACCCTCGGTCGCGCCGCTCTGGCCCGAACGGGAAATGAGTCCCTCGGCGACGGCGTCGGCGACCACGCGGGTCAGCAGGGTGACCGCGCGGATGGCGTCGTCGTTACCCGGGATCTTGTAGTCGACCTCGTCCGGGTCGCAGTTGGTGTCGAGGATCGCGATGACCGGGATGTTCAGCTTGCGCGCCTCGGTGACCGCGAGGTGCTCCTTCTTGGTGTCGACGACCCAGACGGCCGAGGGCACCTTGTTCATGTCGCGGATACCGCCGAGGGTGCGCTCCAGCTTGTCCTTCTCGCGCTTGAGGACCAGGAGTTCCTTCTTGGTGCGTCCCGAACCGGCGACGTCGTCGAAGTCGATCTCCTCGAGCTCCTTGAGGCGAGCAAGGCGCTTGTGCACGGTGTTGAAGTTGGTGAGCATTCCACCGAGCCAGCGGTAGTTCACGTACGGCATGCCGACGCGGGTCGCCTGCTCGGCGATCGACTCCTGCGCCTGCTTCTTGGTGCCGACGAACAGGATCGTGCCACCGTGGGCGACGGTCTGCTTGATGAACTCGAACGCGTCGTTCAGGTAGGTGAGCGACTGCTGCAGGTCGATGATGTAGATGCCATTGCGCTCGGTCATGATGAAGCGCTTCATCTTCGGGTTCCAGCGGCGGGTCTGGTGTCCGAAGTGGACGCCGCTCTCGAGGAGCTGGCGCATGGTGACGACGGCCATGCCGAAGTCCTTTCGTAGAGGTTTCCAGTTGTTCTTCACCACGGACGGGTGCCTGCGGTGAACCTGGTGCTCGGACGCCTCCCACCCGCCGCGGAAGCGACGGGACCGAACGGATGCGCCCGGCCGGAGCCGGATCGAGCACGCGAATTCGACCCGACAGTTCGGGCCGTACTTCCAGTGTAGGGGCACCGCCCACGAACCGCCGAATCGCGCGGCCCCCGTAAGGTGCCGAAGGTGAGCAACCCACTCGTGCACCGCATGCAGGACTTCGGCGAGACCATCTTCGCCGAGATGACCCAACGGGCCCTGGCGGCCGACGCCGTGAACCTCGGGCAGGGGTTTCCGGACGCCGACGGGCCGAGCGCCGTGCTCGAAGCCGCCGTCGACGCCATCCGTGCGGGCCGCAATCAGTACCCACCCTCGACCGGATTTCCCGACCTGCGTGAGGCAGTCAGCGAACATCAACGGCGCTTCCGCGGGGTCGAGGTCGACCCGGCGACCCAGGTGATGGCGACGGCCGGCGCAACCGAGGCGATCGCGACCACCATCCTGGCCCTGTGCGAGCAGGGAGACGAGGTCGTCACCTTCGAGCCGTACTACGACTCCTACGCGGCGTCGATCGCACTCGCCGGGGCGGTTCGGCGCACCAGCGTCCTGCGGTTCCCCGACTTCACGGTCGACGAGGCCTCGCTGCGCGCCGCGTTCAGCGAACGCACCCGGCTGGTGCTGCTCAACACCCCGCACAATCCGACCGGCAAGGTGTTCAGCCGGACCGAGATGGACCTCATCGCCGAACTCGCTCGTGAACACGACGCAGTGGTCGTGACCGACGAGGTGTACGAGCACCTGGTCTACGACGCAGAGCACATCGCGATGGCGTCGCTGCCGGGGATGGCCGACCGCACGCTGACGATTTCCTCGGCCGGCAAGACGTTCGCGACGACCGGGTGGAAGATCGGTTGGATCACCGGCCCTGCCGAACTGATCACGGCGGTGCGGACCGTCAAGCAATTCGTGACTTTCTCCGGCGGCGCACCCTTCCAGCCCGCGATCGCCACCGGCCTGCGACTGCCCGACACCTTCTTCGCCGAGTTGCGCGATGTCATGCGCGCCCGACGCGATCTGCTGGTCGACGGGTTGCGCGAGATCGGCCTGCCCGTCGCTGTTCCGTCCGGCGGCTACTTCGTCGTGGCCGACTGCTCGGCATGGGGGCCGGACGGCCTGACTGTGTGCCGGGAACTCCCGGCCAAGGCCGGCGTCGCCGCTGTTCCGGTGTCCGCTTTCCACGATGATCCTGCGGCAGGCGCCACCTTGGTGCGGTTCGCGTTCTGCAAGCAGCCCGCCGTCATCACCGAGGGCATCGACCGTCTGCGTCGTACGTTCTCCACAGCCTGACGGTTGCCCTCCCGTTCGTCCACACGCATTGTCGCAGCGGTGGACGACGACGTGGTGCGGGCCCACGGTGCAGGGATGAAGACTCTCCTGGCGATGGTCTGGCTGACCTCGACGTTCGGACTGACCGCCCCCGCCTCGTCCCCGCAGGTCGTGGTTCCGGCGACGCCGGTCGGTGATTACCGATGGCCGCTGTCCCCCGAACCGTCCGTGGTCCGCCGGTTCGAAGCGCCGCCGCAGCGTTGGGCAGCCGGACATCGCGGAGTCGACCTGCTCGCCGCCCCATCGGTCGGTGTGCTCGCCGCCGGAGACGGTTTGATCAGTCACTCCGCAGTGATCGCGGGCCGCGGAACGGTGAGCATCACCCACCCCGACGGACGGCGAACCACATACGAGCCGCTGGAAGCCCGGATCGCTGCCGGGACGCGGGTTTCTGCGGGCGACCTAGTCGGAACACTGTCATCGGACGGGAGTCACTGCGCACCGCGCGCCTGCCTGCACTGGGGATTGCTCGTCGGCAAGCGCGAGTACCGCGATCCGCTGACGCTGTTGCGTCCGTCGCGCGTCAGGCTGCTGCCGGTGCCCTGACTACTTCGCGGCGGGTTTCTCGGGCCAGGCGTTCGGGGTGCATCCGCCGAGGCCGAGGGTCTGCTGGCTCATCAACGGTGCGGGCTCACCCTTGCCGCCGCAGGTGACGTGCGGGAAGCCGAGCAGGTGTCCGACCTCGTGGTTGATCAGGTACTGCCGGTACGCAGTCAGATTCGTCCCGAAGGATTCGACGCCGTTCACCCAGCGCCAGTAGTTGAAGATCGCCCACCGGCACGGGAACCGTCGGACGCGGCTTCGTGCC